>JBDZUZ010000072.1:0-19499 GCA_040255445.1 Planctomycetaceae bacterium
CACTTATCGATCTCCCCGCGGGTCCACAGCCGCAGGTCCGTCGCGACCTGTTCGTTGCGCGAGCGACCGGTGTGCAGCCGCTTGCCCAGGTCTCCGACCGTCTCGATCAGGTTCCGCTCGACCCACGAGTGGATGTCCTCGTCCGCGTCATTGGCTGGCAGCGTCGGGTCCGCCTCGATGCGGGCGTGCAGCTCGCGCAGCGCTGCGACCAGCGTGTCGTGCTGCTTCTGGTCGATCACGCCGGCCCGCTTGATCGCCGCGGCCCAGCCGATGGAGCCGGTGATGTCCGCCGCGGCGAGGCGGTAGTCGAAGCGCAGCGAATCGTTGACGAGCTTGAAGAGGGCATCGGGCCCGGTCTCGAAGCGTCCGCCCCAGAGAGCCATGCGTGCTCCTTCCGCGAGAAGAGTGGAGGTGGGGGAGTTGTCGAAGGTTGATCGCCGCTTACTTCACGTGCCCGCTGGCCTTGAGAGCGCGGATGCGCTCGGGCAGGCTCAGCAGACGGATGAAGCCGCCCGCATCCTTCTGGCTGTACACATCCTCGCCCTCGAAGCTGACCATCTTCTCGGCGTAGAGCGAATTGGGGCTCTTGCGCTGCACCGCGGTGGCGGTCCCCTTGTACATGCGGACGACGACCTCGCCGGTCGTGTGATCGGCGATCTTCTCGGCGCACGCCCAGAGCGCTTCGCGGAGCGGCGTGAACCAGCGGCCGTCGTAGACGATCTCGGCGAAGGTGAGGCCCAGGTGATCGCGGTAATGGCGGGTGTCGCGGTCGAGGACGAGCTCTTCGAGGCCGCGGAGCGCTTCGACGAGGACGGTGCCGCCCGGCGTCTCGTACAGCCCGCGCGACTTCATGCCCACGCGCCGGTTCTCAACCAGGTCCACGCGTCCCACGCCGTGCGGGCCGGCGATCGAGTTGAGCTTGAGCACCAGTTCATGCCCGGGCATCTTCTGCCCGTTGACCGAGACCGGCCGACCCTTCTCGAAGGCGATCGACACATCTTCGTGCTTGTCGGGCGCTTCCTTGGGGCTCGCGGTGAGCATCCACGCATCCTCGGGCGGAGCGTTCCACGGGTCCTCGATCGCGCCGCCCTCGTGGCTGATGTGCCAGAGGTTGCGGTCGCGCGAGTAGATCTTCGTCGCGCTGGCGGTGGTGGGGATGTTCCGCTCCTGCAGATACTTGAGCATGTCCATCCGGCCCGTCAGCTTCCAGCGGTCGTCGCGCCACGGGGCGATGACCTCGAGGTCCGGCGCGAGGGCGGCGTAGGCGGACTCGAAGCGGACCTGGTCGTTGCCCTTGCCGGTGCAGCCGTGCGCGACGGCCGTGCAGCCGGTCTTGCGGGCGACATCGACCTGCGCCTTGGCGAGGATCGGCCGCGCCATCGAGGTGCCCAGCAGGTACCGCCCCTCGTACATCGCGCCCGCGATGATCGTCGGGAAGACATAGTCCTCGGCGAACTCCTTGCGGAGGTCCACGACGTGGCACTCTGCCGCGCCCGAGTTGGTCGCCTTCTTCTCGACGCCGTTCAATTCGTCGGCGCCCTGGCCGACATCGCCGACGACGCACACCACGTGCGCATCCATGTGCTCGTTCAGCCAGGGAACGATGCAGGAGGTGTCGAGGCCGCCGGAGTACGCGAGAGCGATCTTCTTCTTCATCGGGCTTGGGTCCTGAGTTGGCGTGGATCTTGATTCGCGAGGCGAGTGCGCGGTTGCGCGTCGTGGTTCATGCGGGCACACGATCGGTCAGATCGCGTGATCGGGGGCGAGCATTCGGAGGAGCAGCGCGTTCTGGGCGTGCATCCGGTTCTCCGCCTGGTCATAGACAACCGAGGCCGGCGAGTCGATGACGGCGTTGGTGACTTCCTGCCCGCGCTTGGCCGGCAGGCAGTGCATGAAGACGGGCGCAACCGGCGCATCCTTCGCCGCGGCGGCCATCATCTTCTCGCTCACCTGGTACGGGGCGAACAGCTCGCTCCGCGCGGTGGTGTGATCGGCGCCCATGCTCGTCCAGACATCGGTGTAGACCGCGGTGTGGCCCGCGACGGCGCCCGGATCGTTCGTGACACCGATCTTCGCGTTGGTCGAACGGGCGATCCGCTCGCACTCCGCGACGACATCGTCCGCCGGCTCGCACCCCGGCGGGGTGATTGCGGTGACATCAACGCCCAGCAGCGCGGCCGCGTGCATCAGCGAGTGGCAGACATTGTTGCCGTCACCGACATACGCGACCCGCTGCTTCTCGAGCCCGCCGGGCCGCTCCCAGAGCGTGAAGAGATCGGCCAGCGCCTGGCACGGGTGGTACCGGTCCGACAGCGCGTTGATCACCGGGACCTTGGCCGCATCGGCGAGTTCCTCGAGCACCGTCTGCTTGAACACGCGGGCGACGATGCACTCGACCCACCGCTCGAGGTTGAGCCCGTAGTCCTTGACCGCCTCGCGCTCGCCCAGACGCGAGGACGAGTGATCCATGTACAGCGGGATGCCGCCCATCTTCGCGACGCCGGTCTCGAAGGTGATCTTCGTCCGCAGCGACGGCTTCTCGAAGAGCAGGATCACGGTCTTGCCGTCGAGCGCGGTGCGGAAGTGGCGGTAGTCGGCCTTCATCCGCCGCGCGAGCTCGAACAGATCGAGGAGCGTGGCAGCGTTCAACTGCGTCACCGTGAGCAGGTCGGCGCCGGCGAGCGAAGCGGGGATCGAGGGTGCGTTGGGCATGGACAAGGCTCGGGTCGGGCGGGGTGGTCGGTCTGGATGGTTGGGCTGGTGGTCCGGCCCCGCGGGCCGGAAAGGGTGATTGTTCGCGCGCCGGGTCACCGGGTCCGGCCTCTGGGCATCAGGCCGGCGTGATCTTCGTCCCCGCCGGGCGGCCGGCGATCCAGTCCGCCAGCGAGGTCTGGTCGTTCCCCGACAAAATGATCACAGGGGAGCCCGTTGATACCGCAACCTCCGCCGCGGCACGGGCCTTGGGGATCATCCCGCCGTGGATCTCCCCCTCGCTGATCATCCGCTCGATCCCCGCCGGGGTGATGTCCTTCACGAGTTCTTTGCGCCCGTTGAGGATCCCCGGCACATCGGTCATCAGGAAGAGCGCCGAGGCCGACAGGATCCGGGCGAGCGCGGCCGCGGCGTCGTCGGCGTTGACGTTGAGCAGCTTCCCGCCGCCGTCGTACCCGATCGAAGAGACGACCGGCAGATAGCCCGAGGCCGCGAGCAGCCGCAGCATCCCGCCGTCGCCGCGGCCATCGGACGGCCCATTCCCCGGAGCCGTCACTTCCCCGACGCGGCCCGGGTCGAAGCTGTACCGCGTGGCCTTGATGCACCGCACCGCATCGCCGTCGCCCAGGCAGACGCCCACGGCCTTCGCCCCCGCAGCGCACAGCTGCGCGGCGAGCAGCTTGTTCACTCTGCCCGCGAGCACCGATGCGATCTCATCGATCTGATCCTCGGGCGTGATGCGGATGCCATCGCGCCGGTCGGTCTTGAAACCCAGCCGATCGAGGTGCCGATCCGCGGCCTTGCCTCCGCCGTGCACCAGCACGAGCCCGGTGGGGTGCGTGCGGTGCAGCTCCGCGATCGCCTTCCACAGGATCGGCGAGGACGCCTGATCCTCAAGCGCGGTGCCGCCGATCTTGACGACGATGGGGCCGGTCTCGCTCAACGATCGCTCCTTCTGACCGCGGCGAGCCCCAGGTGCTCATCGAGCCCGAGCCGGATGTTCATGCACTGCACCGCCTGCCCGGCCGCGCCCTTGACCAGGTTGTCGATCGCGCTGGCGATGATCAGGTGCCGGTTGGGCTCATCGCACGCGAAGGCGATGTCGCAGAAGTTCGTGTACACAACATCGTTCACGGCGGGCCAGATGCCCGGCCCGCACAGCCGCACAAACCGCTCGTTCGCGTAGGTCCGGGCGTACAGCTCGCCGACCCGTTGCGCATTCCATCCCTCGGCCAGCTGCACGTGGATCGTCGAGAGGATGCCGCGGTCGTACGGCCCCAGGTGCGGCGTGAAGACGACCTTCGTGCCCGCGTACGCATCGATCTCCGGGTTGTGCCGGTGCTTGAGCACGTTGTACGGCTGCTGGCTGACCTCGCAGAAGAGCGTCCGCTGCGAGGGCGAACGCCCCGCGCCGCTCACCCCGCTGGTCGCGTCGATGATCGGGCGGACATCGAGCCCGCCCACGCTCTTTGCCAGCGCCCCGGCCCGCGCCAGCGGAGCCAGCGGCAGGATCGCGGAGGTCGGGTAGCACCCCGGCACGGCGACCAGCATCGCCTTCTTGACCTGGTCGCGGAAGAGCTCGGGCAGCCCGTACACGGCTTTCTCCAGCAGCCCCGGGTCCGCGTGCTCGAAGCCGTAAAAAGCGGGGTACAGCGCCGCTTCTTTGAGGCGGAACCCGCCCGAGAGATCCAGCGTCGGGATCCCCGCCTCGACCAACTTGGGCGCGAGTTCGATGCTCGCCTCGTGCGGCGTCGCGAGGAAGACCGCATCGGGCTTGAGCGCGATGATCTCATCGAGGTTCGTCGCACGCACCGGCAGATCGAGCTGGCCGCGGAAACGCGGGAAACTCTCCGCGTACTGCTGCGGCTTGCCGCCGGCCTCGCGCTTCGCCGAGCCGTAGAGCCCGACGATCTCGACCCCGCCGTGCGCCAGCAGCAGCGAGACGAGCTCCGCCCCGCTGTACCCGCTGGCTCCGATGATGCAGACTCGGACCATCTGTCCGTCCTCTCCTGATGCGTGGATCAGTCGAATGAACCGGGCCGCGTCACCGCGCTCCGGCGAGTTCCTTGAACTGTCTGACCAGCCGCGTCGCGGCGGTCTCGGTCGCCGCGGCGACGAACACCGTGTCATCGCCCGCGATCGTGCCGACAACACCCTGCGGCGGCGCCGCATCAACTTCCGATGCCAGCGCCGACGCCCGCCCCGGCCCGGTGCGCACCACCACCAGCGTGCCCGCGCGGTGCGCCGAGAGCATGAAGGCCTTCATCGCATCGGCGAGGGCACGCGGCGTCTGCGGCATGGGCCCCGCGGTCGAGAGCGTATAGCCCTCCGCGCCCTTGAGCACCCCCAGCGACTTGAGGTCGCGCGAGAGCGTCGCCTGCGTGGCGTCGATGCCCTCGGCGTGCAGCAGTTGCAGCAGCTGCGCCTGGTTCTGCACGCGCTTGTGCGTCAGGATGCTCTTGATCATGCCCAGTCGGCGTTCTCGCCCGTTCATGGCATAATCATTCACATGGCGAATAGATTGTCAATGCGGACGACAGCCCTGGGCTCCCGGCCTGTCGGTTGCCTCAGCGACGCACCTGGTGCATCGCCAGATCGAACCACGCATCCGCCTTCGCCACATCCGCCCGGCTCGCCGCCCAGTGCCGACTCGCTGTGAACTGCGCCAGCCGCCACAGCAGCCGCGCCGCCGCGTCACCCAGCGGACCCGGCAGCCCCCGTGCCGCCCCGACCAGCGGCCGAAGCCCGTGCCGTTCGATCAGCGAGTCCTCGAAGGACACAAACGCCTCCGCCCGCCCCGGGTCACCCTGGCGCCCGGCACGCCCGAAGAGCTGCCGGTCCACCCGCCGCTCGTCGTGCCGGTCCGTCGCCAGCACCAGCAGCCCGCCAGCCGCACGCGATTCGTCCGTGAGACGGATGTCCGTCCCGCGCCCGGCCATGTTGGTCGCGACGGTGACCGCGCCCGGCAGCCCGGCCTGCTCGACGATCTCGGCCTCCTCCGCCTCGCGGTTCGCGTTCAGCACGCGGCAGGGGATCTGCCGCGCTGCCAGCAGCGTCGCCAGCCGCTCGGAGGTCACGATGCTCCACGTGCCAACCAGCACCGGCTGGCCGCGCCGGTGCGCTTCGGCCACCCGGTCTGCCACCGCCTCGAGCTTCGCCGCGTCGTCGGGCAGCACACGATCCGCGCCGGTCGTGCGGGCGATGGGTTTGTGCGTGGGGATCCGCACCACCGGCAGCCGGTACCACGCCCAGAGCTCGTTGCGAACCTCCCACGCCGTGCCGCTCATCCCCGACAGCCGCGCGTACCGCTGGAAGTACGCCTGATAGCTCGTCCGCGCGGCGGTCTGGTTCTCCGCCGTCACGGGGACGCCTTCCTTGGCCTCGACCGCCTGGTGCAGGCCCGATTGCCACTGCCGCCCCGGCAGCACGCGCCCCGTGGAACGGTCGACGATGTGCACGCCGTCCTCGCGGACGATGTAGTCGCGGCCGCGTTTGTAGAGATCGCGTGCCTGGATCGCCCGCAGGATGATCTCCTCGCGCCGGCGCGGCCCGCTCCAGAAGGCGGGGAGTTCCGAGGCACGCTCACCGAGCCACGCGCGCCCGGCATCGGTGAGCTGCACCAGCGAGCGCCGCATGTCGACCGTGTAGTGCTCGCCCTCGCGGAGCAGCGAAGCGAGCTGCGCCGCCGTGCGGTGGTGCTCCTCGCCCGCGGCATCAGTGGGGGAGGCGCTGATGATCGCCGGCGTCACCGCCTCATCGATCAGCACGCTGTCGGCCTCATCGACGATCGCGGCGTAATGACCGCGCTGCACGATCCGCTGCTCCCACGCCGCGGGCGGCGTGTCCCCCCGCGCTGTGAGGTGGTCCAGGAGCACGGTGGGCAGGTTCGGCGCGAGCGGCGCGATCAGCCGATCGCGCAGGTGATCGAAGATGAACTGCTTGTCCGCGCCGTACGTGATCGAGGCGTTGTACGCCCGCCGCCGGGCATCACGCTCGGTCTTCTCCTGCAGCACGCCGACGCGCAGCCCGAGCAGCTCGTACGCGGGCGATGTCGTCTCCGCATCGCGGAGCGCCAGGTAATCGTTCACCGTGACGACATGCACTCCGCGGCCGGACCACGCGTCGAGCGCTGCCGGCAGGATCGCGGTGACGGTCTTCCCCTCGCCGGTCGCGAGCTCGGCGCAGCACCCATCGGCCATCGCCAGGGCCGCCATGACCTGCACCGGGTGCAGACGAAATCCGATCCCGCGCCGGATCGCTTCGACACCCGCGGCGAAGGCCGCATCGACGGTCGCGGGGTCGTCCCGCCGCAGCCGCGCTGCCGCCGCGATCTGCTGCACATGGTCCTCGAACGCCGCGACGCTCAGCGATTCGTGGGCGAGCGAGTCCTTCAGGATCTGCTCCGCGCGGGCCGGGCGACGACGCCGTTGCCATCTCGCCACAGCGCCGGTGACCAGTTCTCCGAACTTGTCCGCGCCCTTGGCGGGCTGCGGACGCCGCTCGGGCGTCGCCAGCGCACGCCAGTTCCGCTGCGGGGCCGCGGCGTTCGCTTCCGCCGGCAGTAATGCCGGCGCCATCGCGGGCCCCAACGCCGGCCCCAAGCCCGGCCCCAATCCTGGGATGTTCTGCGCTGCGCTCATGCCCGCGGCCGCTCGCCGAAAGTCCGCAGGATCGACCGCCACCAGCGGGCGGCGATCGGCTCGGGCGCTACCGGGAACCGCACACGGGCCCGCTGCCCCGGCTGCATCGCGGCGGTGCGCTCCAGCGGACGCAGCTCGATCACGAACTGCGGCTGCAGCGCGGTGCGGCCCTGCGCATCGCTCGGGTCGAGCAGGATCTCGCCGCCCGATGCGGTCGTCAGCGCTGGCTGGTCGATCCGCGATGAGCCGGCGGGGAATTCGCGCTCGATCACGGCGTCGACCGTCCGCCCCGCGGCGCCCCGCAGGCGGATCACGGCCTCGTCCTCGGGGCGGCGGCGCTCCAGCATGTACGCGTGCACATCGTCGGCGACGATGCACCGCACCTGCAGGTCATCAAAGCTGCCGATCTCGGCGATCATCGACCCCTTGGGCACACTGCTGCCCAGCAGCGATTCGAGCGTCTGGTCGCCGCGGACTGTCAGCCGACCATCGATCGGCGAACGGAGCACGAGGCGTTCCTGGCGATCGATCGCCCGCTGCAGGGCTGCGGCGGCGACATCGAGCCGCGACTGCGCCAGCATCCGTTCGACCATCGGCGCCTCGGCCGCGGCGTCGAGCCGGGCCCGCGCCTGGTCGACCGCGGCCCGTGCCGTTTTCACCTCGGCCTCGATCTCGAGGTTCGTGAGCGTGATGACAGCATCGCCGGCGTTGACGACATCTCCGACTCCGGCGTGCACGACCGCGACCACACCCGGCTCCGCTGCGCGGATCGAGACCAGGCGACGCGGCGTGACCTGCCCCGTGGCGTAGGCCGCCGCGGGCATCGGCACGACCGCGAGCAGCAGGACCGCCGCGGCGAGCAGCGAGCCCGAGATCGAGATCGCCCGCGCCCGCGAGCCGTTGAGCTTGGAGTCTGTCGCGAGATACCAGACCAGTTTGAGCGCGGGCCAGACGAACCACAGCACGATGCCGATCACGCCCAGCACCAGGCCCACCGTCGCGAGCGTCGGGTGGTGCCAGAGGATCAGCACGATCGCGAAGGTGATGAACAGGCGGTAGGGGAAGGAGAACGTGCCGTACGCGAGCATCAGCCAGAACTCGCCAGCGTTGCGCACCGCCGGCGGCGTCGCCCCGCGGACACCGAAAAGGTGCCGCTCGAACATGAACTTCCACAGCTCACGCGATCGCTGGTAGAGGTTCGCTGTGCCCGTCAGATCCGACAGGATGTAGTACCCGTCGTAGCGCAGCAGCGGATTCAGGTTGAACAGCAGCGTCGAGACGCCCGACACCAGCATGATGTTGAAGCAGACCGTGCGGACCGATGCATCGGGCGTGTAGGCCCACACGATCGCCGCGATCGCGGCGATGAAGGTCTCAAAGAGCACGCCGCCCGCGGACACCACGACACGATCACGCACCCGCGGGAACCGCCACGCGGCGGATGCATCGCAATACGGGAAGGGGATCACCAGCGCGATGATCATCATCCCGATCTCGGTGCAGCGCCCGCCGAAGGCTTTGACCGCCGCGGCGTGGCCGAGCTCGTGGATCGCCCGCAGGAAGAAGAACGTGATCGCCAGCAACGGCAGGTTCGCCGGCGCGATGATGGTGTTGAGCGGGCTGGCGAGCCGGCCCAGGTTCGTGAGGATGTGGTACAGGCCGACGCCGACCACCAGCAGCCAGATGATCAATCCGGCGCGCGAGAAGATCGCGTTGATCAGCCCCTTTGCGCGGTTCAGCCACGGCTCGGGGTTGATCAGCGGGAGCGTGAGCGTGAAGCCCAGGCCCGTCCGCGACTTGATCTTCGTCTTGCGGGCCTCGGCCCGGCGCAGCTCGATCATGTCGGGCGTCAGCGGCTGTTCACCCAGCAGCATCCCGTAGAGCTGCAGCTGCGCGAGCAGTTCGACGCACTCGCGCTGCGTCGGCGCGGCATCGCCGAGTTGCGTGACACACGCCTGCCACGCGGCATCAACCGTCCGCTCGCCGTCGAGCAGCCCGATGAAGAACCACGCCGCCTCGCTGGTGCGGTAGAACTGCGCGGTCGAGGGGTTGTCGAGGACGTACACCGTGTGCCCGCCGAAGCTCTGGCGGATCACGCGCGTGTGCACGCTGAGACGCGGCCGCGTCTCCCCGACCCGGTACCACAGGTCGGAGAAGGAACTGCCCGGTTCGCGGCGGAGGATGCGATCAAGCATCAGGGGCGCCTCATCACAGCCACAGCCTCATGCGGAGCTCATCGATCACCGGCCGCAGCAGTGACGAGAGACCGGTGGTCCAGCCGTCACGCAGCTTCACGGTGCCGGTAGCGCCCGGCCGCAGGAAGCCCGGATCCTCGAGCAGTTCAAGTTCGGCCCGGTAGACGTTCCCGCCCTGCACCGCCTCGGCCATCGGATGGACACGCACCACTCGCACAGGGATCTCGCGGCCGGGCAGCGCCTTGGACATCAGCCGCCCTTCCTGCCCGGCCTCGACCCGCGCGATATCACGCTCGCCGACCTGCACGATCGCGCGATGCCCGGGCTCCACGACCTGGAACAGAGCCTGCGTCACTTCCAGCGGCGCATCGATGTACTGTTCGAGCTCGCCCTGCGCAATCACGCCCTCCAATGGCGAGCGGATCGTCGACTTCTCCAGCCTGTCCTCCAGCAGCGACATCGTCGCTTCGTACCGGGCGATCTCGGCCTCGAGCACGCGGAACTGCGCGGTGTCGCGCTTGGCCAGCGCATCATCGCGCTGCGTCGCGAGCGAAGCGATCGTCGCGCGGGTCTCGCTGAGCTGATAGCGAAGATCTTCGGTCCGCATTTGCGCCAGCGCCTGGCCAACCGTCACGCGATCCCCAGGCTTGACGAAGACCTCCTGCAGGTAGCCGTTGAACGGCGGCGTGATCGTCCGCGACACGCTCGGGAGCACCGTGGCATCGCCGTTCACCCGCGATGGGATCGGCACCGCCGCCAGCAGCACCAGCACGATGATCGCGACCAGCCCGACGAGCTTCCACGCCGTGTGTCTCGGGCCGACGATCGCGCTGCCCAGTTCCAGCGAGCGGTCGCGGCAGACCGCGAGCACGCCGCGGTCCGCCAGCCGCCTGGTCCACAGCGCCGGCCCGATCGTCTCCGCGATCAGCCGCAGCAGCACCACCGCCGCGGCCGGAAACGGGTCCGATGACTCTCGCTCCAGCAGGATCACGCCGACCAGATCGCCATCGACCCTCAGCGGCAGGCTCAGGATCGACGACGGGCCCGAGACGCGGCTCAATTCGCCGTGCGCCCGCGTGACCCGCCGCTCCGCCGGATCGGCCTCGAACTCGGCCGGCGGCGGGAAGATCACCTCGGTGTCCTGCGCAGCGCACTCTTCCATCGCCGCTTCGAGCGTCTCGGCCGCGGGCCCGCGTGTGTCGATCTCGTCCGCCCCGCTCACCGCGACCAGCTTGATCGGATCATGCTGCACCAGTCCGATCGAGACGCGGATGCACCCGAACCGCCGGCGCAGTTCGTGGCACAGGATCGCGCCCATCGCCCCCGCGGTCGCCGCCTGCTGCGATGCATCGAGAAGCTCGATCGCCTCGCGGAGCCGGATCTTCTGCTCCGCCTCCGCCAGGCACTGCTGCCGCCACAGAAACGCCTCGAAGCGAGCATTGAACAGCGCGAGTTGCCGCAGTGCTGCATCGCCGTCACGCACCTGGCGCGATGGCAGCAGCAGCAGACACACGCCCTCGATGCGGCCCTCCGCCATCAGCGGGCTCGCCAGCACCGGAAGCCCGCCGTCTTCGCCGTACACCGCGTCCGGCCGCGGGTTGGCGATCCGCTCGATGCGTCCGGGCGTGCCGTTGGGGCCCTCGGGCGTGCGGGCAACCTCCGCGCCGATCTTCTCGAGCCGGCCGGTCACCGCGGCCATGGTCCGCGTGTCGAAGCCGCCCGCCGCGGACACATGCCGGGCGATGATCCCCGCCGGACGCGGCCCGGCCTTCGCCAGGTAGACCAGCCCGAGCACAGCGCCGACGAGCTCGCATTGCGCGGCGATGTGCTGGTGGAGGAAAGCGTGAAGTTCGCCGACCGTCTGGGGCGGCGGCCCCCCCGCGGTGGCGCCCTGCGGCTCCTGCGAACTGGTCTGGGTGATGGCGTCGGTCGACATGTGGCGGAGGTCTGTCCCGTGCTGGGTGCAGCGGTGGGGCGGGGCGACGGTCTGGCGTACGCGGCGGGCCTTCGTGTTCGGTGCGCGTCCGGGCCGCGCCCGGTTGCATGAACCGTCTCATTGTCGCACCGCGGCGGACCAAAAGAAAACCCCCCGCCTGGCGGGGGGTTTTGGATCGACGCATCGATCGATTACTGCGACAGGCGGGGGCCGCCCTGACCGCCCTGGCCGGGACGGGCCTGCTGCTGCCCGATGTTGATCTCGCCGTTGCGCTCCTCGTACTGGCGGACGACCTGGCCGAGGCTGATCGCCAGACGCTTCGCGCCCGACCAGTTCATCACCACGCGGCTGCCCACGTTGAACACCAGCGAGGGCTGGTTGTCCGGGCCCGGGACCGGCAGGTTCATGCCGAAGTCCAGAACCACCTCGTCCTGCGTGGTGGAGGTGCGGATGGTGTTGGCGTACACCGTGTTCATCTTGCTCTCGTCGATCCGGAGCTGGATCTGACGCTGTTCACCCTGCTGCGGCGCCTTCTCATCGGCCATGGTGCGACTACCTCTCCGTCCGGGCAATTCCCGAACGCTGTACAAAGAAAAAGAAGCTCTCAGGAACTCTGTGGCGGTCCGCGTGGGCTCGCCCCGCCCCGATGCCGGCACCGTGCCGTCCGGGGCGTGTCCTCTCCTCGGGCGGTGGCCCTCGGGGTTCGGGAGTGTACCGGCGGCTGTCCGCTCCGTCGAGGCAGGCGGTTCCCGCCGGTTTCACCTGTCCCCAACGCCCCGGACCCCGGGAGCGGCCATCATCTGTCAATGAGTCCCAGCCCGCACCCGACATCCGCCCGCAAGCCCGGCCCCGGCAGGCCCGAGCCCCGCCAGAGCGAAGCGCGCGGCCCAGCCGGCCGCCGCCTCGCCGCGATCGATGTCGGCAGCAACACCGTCCGGCTCTTCGCCGTCGAGATGGTCGACGCCGTCGCGTGGCGGGTCCTGGCCGACACCAAGGCCACCACCCGCCTCGGCCGCGGCCTTGCCGAATCGGGCCGCCTCCGCGCCGATGCCATGCGGGCCACCCTGCGGGCCATCGTCGAAGCCCGCACCGCGGCGACGCAACTGGGGTGCGATCCTGTCCGCATCTGCGCCACCGCGGCGGTCCGCGATGCCCGCAACCGCGAGGACTTCGAAGAACTCGTCCGCAAGGAGACGGGTGAGACGCTCTGGGTGGCTTCGATGGCGGATGAGGGCCGCCTCGTGCACGCATCGGCCGGGCGGATCTTCGGTTTCGCCCATGGCAGTTGCATGACGATTGACCTGGGCGGCGGCAGTCTGGAAATCGTCCAGTCGCTCGACGGCGTGATCATCTCCAACACCTCGGCGATGCTCGGAGCGGTGCGACTCACCGAGCAGTTCGGCGGCCCCGAGGACGCCGCGGGTCGCCGGTTCGATGACATGCTGCAGGCCGTTGATGAAGCGATCAAAGCAACGTTCGACCGTCCGGTGCATCCGCCCCGCATCGTCGCCGCCTCGGGCGGATCTGCCGTCACCGTGTCCGCGCTGTGCCACGGCGATACATCCTCCGGCGACCGTCACGTCCCGGTGTCGCGCGCCGACCTAAAAAACCTCGTGACCCGCCTCCGCGGCGCCACCGTCAAGCAGCGTCTCGCCATGCCCGGCATGCCCGAGGATCGCGCCGACATCATCCCCGCCGCTGCGCTCGTGCTGCACCGCGTCATGCGCCGACTCGACCTTCACACACTCCATCCGCACGATGGCGGCGTCCGCGACGGCGTCATCCTCACGCTCCTCGCCGAGGCGGACCGCCAGATCGCCACGCCGCCAACAGCGCTCGAGGGCGTTCGCGCCTTCGCCCGCTCCTGCCAGTACGAAGAGTCCCACAGCGAGCAGGTCGCTCGTCTCAGCGTGCAGCTCTACGACGCGTTGCTCGCGGCCGACCTGCTCGACGCTGTCGATGACCGCGACCGCGAGCTTCTGGAAGCCGCGGCGGTCATGCACGATGTCGGCTGCATGGTCGAGTACCGTCGCCACCACAAGCACAGCCACGCCATCACGCTCAACGCCCCGCTACCCGGGTTCAGTGACAGCGAACGTGGAATCATCGCCGCCGTCGCCCGCTACCACCGCCGCGCTGAGCCCAGCCCGAAGCACCGCGACTTCGCCGCGCTCCCCGCCGGCCAGCGTGAACAGGTCTGCCGCCTCGCCGGCGTCCTCCGCATCGCCGACGGCCTCGACCGCACGCACGCCCAGGAGGTCCACTCCCTCACCGTCGCCCGCGACGGCGACGGAATCCGTATCACACCATTCCTCCGCCGCGGCACGACACCGCTCGACGAGCAGACGCTGGTCAACGCCGCGACCAAGAAGTCAGGTCTTCTGGAATCCGTCCTGGGCCGCCCGGTCGTGATCGCCGCCGGCGAGCGCGACCGAGGAAACGGCTGAAACCAGTACGGCGTGCCGCCGCGAAACCGCGGCAATACACACTCGGAGTCTCTCAATGCACCTGCAACGCATCATCGCTGTCGCGGCCCTTGCTGTCATCACGCTCGCCGCGGATGCGCAGCAGGTGGTGCGCTCCATCGAGCCCGTCGCCCAGGACCTCTACCGCGTCACATCCGGCCACTACCACACGATGTACTGGGTGACCCCGGCGGGCATCGTGCTTTTCGATCCGATCGATGCCGACACCGCGCGCTGGCTCAAGGCCGAGGTCGCCGAGCGCCACGCTGCTCCGGTCCGCTACGTGATCTACAGCCACAACCACCCGGACCACGTCTACGGCGGCGAGGTCTTCGACGACCCGCGCACCATTTTCATCGCGCACGAGCGAGCCCGCGAGGATCTCGTCCGAACCCGCGCTGCCACCCGCATCCCCGAACTCGCCTTCTCGGATCAGCTCACGCTCAACCTTGACGGCAAGACGCTCCGCCTCCGCTACCACGGCCCCAACAACGGCCGCGGCTCGATCAGCATCCACTTCGTCGACGCCCGCGTGATGTTCGTGGTCGACTGGATCGTGCTCGGCCGCATGCCCTACCGCGACCTCCCCGGCTACGACATCGACGGCATGATCCGCTCCACCCGCGAGGTGCTCACCCTCGACTGGGACACACTCGTTGGCGGGCACGCCCAGATCGGCGACCGCAAAGCAGTCGAGCGCTATCTCGCCTATCTCGAAGCCCTCTACACCGCCGTGCGCGACGGCATGCTCGCCGGCAAGCCTCTCGAAGACCTCCAGAAAGAAATCCGCCTCGACGAGTTCAAGGACCTCGCCAACTACGAAGCCTGGCTCCCCCTCAACATCGCCGGCGTCTACCGCACGCTCGCCGACCAGTCGTACTTACCGACCCGCACCGATGTGCCGCGGCAGCCGGAGTAACGAATCGCCGCAGTAAGCCATCATGCACGGCCGCGGTAGTCCGCCATGCACGCCGGCAATTTCCAACCCGCCGGGACGGGCTCCAGCGCTGGGCGCATCTCTGAAGGAGATCCCCCAATAGCGTTCCGGAGAGCATCGCCGTGCACAGACTCACACTCGTCGGTTGTTGCCTCGTCGCCTCGCTCACGCAGAGCCCCGGTGTCGCCCATGGCTCGCAACCCGAAGGTCGGTGGATCGGGACGGTTCAGTTCCGCGGCGCATCCTGGCCGATCTGCGCCGAGTTCCCCGCCGAGCAGGATCACGCCCTGCTCGGCCTCCCCACGCTCGGGATGTCACACCTCTCCGCGCCCCTCGAGCGGGGCGACGACTCCCTGACGATCACACTCCCCTTCGGCCTGGGCATCCACACCCTCCCGCTCGGCGGTGATGTGCTGTCGTCATCGCCCGATGAGGAACCAGATCGCGTGCGCATAGTGCTCGAGCGCGACAAAGTCAGTCCACCAGAAGAGCAGGTGATCCGCTTCGAGAGCGACGATGCGCAACTCGTCGGTACGCTCTACACCCCAGCGCTTGACGCGGCCGCCGCCGGACCGCTGGTCGTCTGCGGGCACGGCGCTGCGCCCTTCCACCGCGGCACGCCCGAGTACCGCTTCTGGGCCGAGTTTCTTACTCGCAGCGGCTTCCGCGTCTTCCTATACGACAAACGCGGCGTCGGCGAGTCCGGCGGGAATCACGACACCGCCACGCTCGAACAACTCACCCGGGATCTGATCGCCGCCACGACGGTGGCCCGAAACGCCGCCGGCGTCGCGCCCGACCGCATCGCGCTCCTGGGCGGCAGCCAGTTCGGCTGGCTCGCTTTCCCGGCCGCCCGCGCTGCGGGGGTGAACACGCTCGTACTCAGCGGAGCTCCCGCGGTCGACCCGATCACACTCGAAACGCGTGTCCTCTACGAGGTGTACACCGAGAACGGTGTCCAGGGCGCCGACCTCGCCGATGCGATGGCGTACACACGCGCCTACTTCGCCGCGGCCCGCGACCCACGCTTCATCCGGCCGCTTCTCGACATGGCCGAGCAACACCGCGGCTCGGGCTGGATCACGCTCGCGCCGATCCCCGCCGGTTCGTCGGATCTCGCGTGGTGGACCACCAACGGGGGCTGCGACCCCGCCGTCGAGATGCGCTCCTTCGGCGGAGAAGTCCTCGCGGTGTATGGCGCGAACGACCAGACCGTGCCCCCTGATATGAACGCACACCGGCTGGAACAACTCGTCGCTGCCGGCGGCGGACACGCTCAGATCTGGATCGCCCCGGGCGCCGACCACCGCGTCGAAGCGCCCGGAGGCATGATCGAGGGCCGCTTCCAGTTCCCCCGCCTCGCACCCGGCTATCTCGATCGCGTCGAGGCCTTCCTCAACCAGCGGTTCAACGCCGCCGATTGAGTCACCCTCCGTAGACCACGCCCGCCGCGGCGCGGCCGGGCGATGCAAACACCGACCAAAACGCACGGCGGCGGCCCTTTCGGAGCCGCCGCCTCGTGCCGTCTCACAATGCCGGAGGAGGGAATCGAACCCACACCTGGTTTCACCCAGAGCGGATTTTGAATCCGCCGCGTCTGCCAGTTCCGCCACTCCGGCGCCCTGCTGTCAGGGCTCCATACTAGCCGCCGCGGAACCGCCGACCTCCGTCGCCGATGCGATCACCCTCATCCCATCAGACCGATCCCATCACTCCGACCGCTGGCCCTGCGGCCGCTGGCGGCGACGCTCGTTCCGCTCCTCCTCCGTCGGCTGCGGAACCCGCGGCAGCATCTCCGGGGCGCACGCCAGCCGGTACGCCACGATCGCCGAGTTCGTTGCCGACTGCTTGAGGTACTCGGGGATCGCCAGGTCGTACGTGTCGTTCTGCGTGTGCCAGCCGAAGCTGTAATCAGCGCGGCCGACCTCGTCCCAGAAGAACCCGGGCACACCGACCTGGTTGAACGCGGCGTGATCGCTCGAGCCGTGCGTCGCGATCCGGTTCCCCGTCGGGCGGATGTTCACATCGAGGAACTTGCCGTCGACCTCGCTGTAGAACTGCCCGTTCACCGGCGCCGTCGCCGCGGCGAGCATCGGCACCATGCTGTCGGCCGCCGGCGTGCCGCCCTGGTAGTTGGTCCCGCCGTCGTCAACGAACACCGCGGAGATGTACGGCAACTGGTCCTCGTGCTTACGCACATAGCCGCGGGCCCCGAGCAGGCCCTGCTCCTCGCCGGTCCACAGCACAAAGCGGATCGTCCGCTTGGGCTTGGCGCCCGCGGCCATCAGGATCCGCGCCGCCTCGAGCGTCACCGCGCTGCCCGTGCCGTTGTCCGTGGCGCCCTCCGAACCAGGCCCGTTCCACGAATCGAGGTGCGCCGAAATGATGACCACTTCCTCGGGCTTCTCGGTGCCGCGGATCTCGGCCACGGTGTTGTACACCGTGATCGGCCCGGGCGTCAGCGTGTGGGGCAGGTCGAACTCGATCTCGATCGGGACGCCGTCGTAAATCCGCGAGTTGATGAAGTCGTAGTCCGAGCCGCGCACGACCGTGTGCGCATCGGGCGGGATCGCGTCCATCGAGAGCTCGCGCCAGCCCGGCACCGCTCCCGTCCACACCCGCTCATCGCTCGTCGTCGAGATGAACCCCGCGGGCTCATCGAAGACCATCCGCTGCTCGATGGGCAACTGCTCGATCGGCGTGCCGTTGGCGACCTTCTCGCGGGCGTCCTTCCGCATCGAGTAGCGCGCGGTCATCCCGCCGCGGACGCCCCGCTGACCGACCGCCGAGGCCGGCTCGATCAGGATCCACGCGCCCTTGAGCTTGTCTTTGACCGCGAGGTACTCCTCCTCGGTCTTGGGCTCCTTGATCACCGGCGCGCGGACCGGGCCGTTCGTCCCCGCCGCCCACGACAGCGTGCTGAACTGCATGTCGCGGATCGCGTCGAAGGTCACCTCGACATCACCGTTGTCGAGGGTCCGCTCGCGCCGCAGCAGCACCTTGCCCGTCGATGGACCGCGATCGAACCGGACCGGGATCTCGCCCCACGAATCGATGTGCGGGTTGTCCAGGCCCCACGCCGCGAACCGGTCGCGGGCCCACAGGTTCGCCTGCTCCACCGCCGAGCTGCCCGTCAACCGCGGCCCGATCTCCTTGGTCAGGTGCCGCAGGTGCTCCATGACCTTGTTGTTGTTCTTGCCCTCTTCGAGGATCCGCATCACCGTCGCCGTGTCACCCATCGGGATCGGCGGGACCGGGGCCTTCTCACCGTTGATCACCGCGTACCACCCGCTCTCGGCCGTGGCAGGAGAGGTGGCGGGGGCCTTGGCCGCTCTGGCGGTCGGATCCGACCCGGCGGTCGTCGTGACCGGGGTAGTCGAAGATCCCGCGGTGGGGGCCTTGCCCCCGCTCGCGGCCGGCTCGCCCTGAGCCGTTGCCGTCGTCTCGGTGGACGAAGGGGCCGAAGCCTGGCCCGAACCGGGGTCGCCGGATCCAGCGCACCCGGCCAGAGCGAGCAGAGCCGCGATCGACGCCGCGGTCAGGAAATCAGCGGTCCGAGAAGTGGTCAAGCCGTGCCGGAACACCTGCTTCATGTCGGTTGGTCCTGTCCAAGAGGCCCCGCAGAACGCGGGGCGAGAGGGGGCCCATGACAACGCCGGGGCCCGTCGGCGGGTGACGCCCCGGGGGCGGAGGGCCGCCACCCGGTGCGACGAGTCTACAGGCTGTTTGATGATCATGAGGGACGGCCTAAACTTCGCCCCTGCCCGGAGAGGGCGGGTGGTTGCATATTGAGCACGAACCGGCCCGGGCCAATCCGCCCGCGCCGAACCCTGGAGCGAGCCATGTCGGATAGCGGGACGCAGGAGCTGGCCAACAAAGTGACGATCTCGGACGCCGGCCCCAGCCGGAAGAAGGTCGCGATCGAGATCCCCGCCGAGGCGGTCGACGAGAAGCTCCGCGAGTCGTTCGACACGATCTCGGTCGAGGCCGAGCTCCCCGGCTTCCGCAAGGGCCGTGTGCCCCGCAGCCTCGTCGAGAAGCGCTTCGGCTCCGCCGTCCGCTCCGAGGCCCGCAATCAGCTCGTCGCCGCGGCCTACACCAAGGCCGTCGAGGACAACAAGCTCAAGGTCGTGGGCGAGCCCACCGCCGAGGGCCTCGAGAAGATCGAGCTTGAGATGGGCAAGCCCCTCAAGATCGACCTCGAGGTCGAGGTCATGCCCGAGTTCGACCTGCCCAAGCTCGACGGCATCGCCGTCAAGCGGCCCACGCTCGAGGTCACCAACGACCTCGTCGACGAGGAGTTCAAGAAGCTCCAGATCAACGAGGGCTCGCTCGAGTCCCGCGAGTCGACCGAGCCGGGCGACTACCTCACCGGCCACGCCGTCATGACCGGCCCCGAGGGGAAGGAGTTCTACAACCTCAAGGGCGCCGTTGTGCAGGCCCCGACCGCCGACAAGAACGGCAAGGGCATGATCCTCGGGATCATGGTCGATGACTTCAGCAAGCAGCTGGGCTCCCCCAAGCCCGGCGATGAAGTCACCATCAAGGCCAAGGGCCCCGAGCAGCACGAGGTCGAGGGCATCCGCAACGCCGACCTGAAGGTCACCTTCAAGG
>JBDZUZ010000002.1:0-79963 GCA_040255445.1 Planctomycetaceae bacterium
GAACGCGATCGTTGTCAGCGGGCCCAAGGCCGTGCTCGATCTTGCTGAAGAGACAGCGATCGGTCTCGATCGCGGGCCCGAGGGCCCCGATGGGCTGCGGCTGATCCGGGTGATCACGCTGCAGAACGCCGATGCGACGCAGCTGGCAGCGAATCTGGAAGCGATCTTCGCGGAAGCCGGCGCTTCGGAGCAGCCGCCGACGATCCGAGTGGATGCGCAGAGCAACTCGCTGATCGTGCGTGCGACGGCCGTGCAGATGGCGACGGTCGAGGAGCTCACCACGCGTCTGGACCGTGCATCGCTCACCAGCACGCGGCAGATGCGGATGATCCCGGTCGACCGCTCGCGGGCCGATGCCGAGGCGATGGCCCGGACGCTCCAGCGTTTGATGGAGCAGCGCGGCGGGGTCAAGGTCGAGGTGATCTCGACCGAGGAGCTGCTCCGCCGCGGCGGGCAGCAGTCGTCGCCCGCGACTGAGCCGCCCGCCGGGGAGGACACCGCCGAGCCACGGGGGTCGCGACGGCAGGGAATGAATGATGCGGGCGGCATGCCCGGCTGGATGGCCGCGATTGTAACGACCGTTATCGCCCAGCCGGCGACACAGCCCGCCGCGCAGCCTCAGCCCGCGCAGCCGGCGACGGAAGATGACGATGCGAAGCGCATCGCCGATGCGCTCGGGCTTGACGATGTCAGCGACATCACGATCGCGGTTGATCCCGCAACGAACTCGCTGATCGTGGTGGGGTCGCCGCGGGCCACGGATCGGGTTGCGGATCTGGCGCAGGAACTCGAGCGTCAGATGCCCGCCGAGCCCGCGACGGGGCGGGTCGTTGATCTCCCGGAGCAGATCGATGCGCGGCAGGTCGCGGACCTGGTGCGGGCGACCGTGCAGCAGATCGGGCGGAGCAGCCAGAGCAACCCGGGCGGCTTCACCGGGCCGGTGAGCGTGATCCCGGATCCGGCCGGCTCTTCGGTTGTCGTGCTGTGCAACGATACGGATTTCGCAACGGTCGGGCAGGTGATCGCTTCGGTTGCGCAGCCGGGCCCGGCGACCGAGGTCTCGATCAAGATCTACCCGCTCACGAGCATCACCGCGCAGCGGGCGATCCAGTCTGTGCGTGATCTCTTCACCGCGGATCCACGCTCAGCGCAGGCGCGGCGGCTGCGGAACCTGGATATCTCGCTGGCGGGTCCCGACGGCGCGGTGACGGCGCGGATCGACCCGTCGTCGGTGCGGCTTACGGCGGACCCGGCGGGCACATCGGTGATCGTCGCGGCGCCCGCGGATGCGATGGGGCTGATCGACCGGTTGATTGAGAGCATCGATCAGAGCCCGGTGCGTGATCGAATGGCGATCCGGCGGTACGACCTGACCAATGCGCGGGCGACGGATTTGCGGCAGACGCTGCAGCAGCTCTTCGATGCGCAGCGGCAGGGGCCGGGAACGCAGGATCTGCCGCGGGCGCAGTTCGTCGCGGATGATCGCACCAACGCGCTCCTCGTGACCGCATCCGATCCGCAGCACCAGGACATCGCGCGGCTGCTCGAGACCGCGGATGGCACGGCGGACGACGACGATCTCGAACTGGCGATCCTGACGCTGCAGCAGGCCTCGCCGTCAACCGTGCGCCGCGTCGTGGAAGAGGTTGTGGTCGGTCGCGATCCCGCGAAGCGCGACCGAGTCCGCATCAGCGCGGACGACAACTCGAGTCTGTTCGTCGTTCGTGCACCCAAGGAGGAGATGGAGCGGGTCCGCGAGCTTGTTGCGCAGGTCGACAAGTCGGAAACAACCGGCCTGCCGGTGCGCTCGATCAAGCTCGCCAAAGCCGATGCGCAGCAGGTCGCTCAGGCGCTGCAGCGGTTCTTCCAGGATCGGGCCAACGCCTCGTCGCGGCCGGGTGTTCGCGTCACCAACCGCGTTGTTGTCGTTGGCGATCGCCGGACGGGGACCGTTGTCGTCGCCGCGAGCGATGAGAACTTCGCGCAGGTGCAGTCGCTGGTCGAGACCTTTGATACCCCCGCGCCCGCTCAGGACTTGATCTTCAAGGTCGTTCCGCTCAAGCACGCGCGGGCGTCCGAGCTCTCGACCTCGCTGCGGAACGTGATCGATGAGCTCCGCTGGGAGTCGATGTGGGGCGGCCGAAGCGATGGCCCGCGCGAGGGGCAGGTTTACATCGAGGCCAACGAGCGGACGAACACGGTTGTTGTGATCGGCCGCGGCGAGATCATCCCCACGGTCGAGAGCGTGATCAGTGCGCTCGATCAGCCCGCCGAGGACCGCACGAAGATGGTCGTGCGGTCGGTTGAAGTGGCCCGGGCCGATCTCTCGACGCTGCGGACCGTCATCACGCAGGCGTTCTCGACGCCCGGCTGGGCCCGCTGGCGCGGCCCCGACCCCGAGGCCGTTGTCGCGGAGATCGACCGTACCCGCCGCGCCATCGTGCTGGTCGGCAAGGCCGAGCAGGTCGAGAAGGCGGCCAACTACATCCGCGAGCTCGACGGCGGGCAGGGCGAAGCGACGCAGATCGTCTCGCTCGCGCTCCAGCACGCTGATGCGCAGCGTGCAGCGCAGAGCCTGCGGCAGTTCTTCCAGGACCGCGCCCGGGCGCAGGGGATCGACACCCCAGGCCTGATCGTGATCGGATCGCGCGAGGGGAACACGCTGCTGGTCTCGGGCGATGAGCAGTCACTCGCGGTGCTGCGTGATCTCGTCGGTCAGATCGATCAGCCCGATCAGGGCAAGGACCGCCGCATCGAGGTCTTCGCGATGAAGAACTCGACCGCGGCGGACACCGCGGGCGTCCTCCGCACGATGTTCGCCCGCTCGGGGCCCGACGACCGCGTGCTCATCACGCCCCAGCCGAGCACCAACTCGCTGATTGTGTCGGCGCCCGCGACGGTCTTCCCGGAGGTCGAGGCGCTTCTCAAGCAGCTCGATGCGCCCCCCGCGGCGGAAGAGACCAACATCGTGACCGTCGCGCTTTCGACGGCCAAGGCCGCGGATGTGGCCAACGCGTTGCGTTCGGCCCTGCCGCCCTCGGTCAAGGTCACCGTCACACCAGTCCCGCGCAGCAACTCGCTCTTGCTCACGGGCTCCAAGGAAGCCATTGCGATCGCGATGGACCAGGTGAAGGCGATCGACTCGGAGCCGGTCCGCAGCGGCCTCGTGTTTAAGAAGTTCAAGCTCGAAGCGGCGGACGCCTCGGCGGTGAGCTTCACGATCGGGCAGCTCCTCCGGGCCCGGCCGCGGCAGAGCGGCGAGCCCGAGGCGAGCATCGACTACTCGCGCAACGACAACACGCTCTCGGTCTACGCCTCGGCCGATCAGCTCGAGGCGATCGAGAAGATGATCGACGAGCTCGATGTCCCCGCGACGGACACACGCACCACCGAGTTCATCAAGCTCGAGTACGCCAACGCCGGCCAGACCGCCGATGCCCTCAAGAACTTCTACGGCCGCTTCGCGAGCGAGCCCGAGACGCCCGCGGCCCGGAACGTCACGATCATCGCCGACCCCGTCTCCAACTCGCTGGTGATCCGCGCTGAGGAGTCGCAGTGGGCGGGTATCCGCGGCCTCCTCGAGAAGCTCGATACCGCGGACTACGACACGACGCGTCAGCTCACGGTGATCCCGCTGATCCACGCCGATGCGCAGAGTGTTGCGCGAGCTCTCAACGAAGGTCTCCGCGCGCCGCTCGAGGAGCAGTTCCGCCAGGAGCGTCTGCGTCTCGAGCGCGACATCCGACAGCAGCAGCGTGGCGGCGGGCGTGACTTCCTGCCCGAGCCGACCGTGCTGGTCGACACCGAGGGCCTCCCGACGGTCTCCGCGGAGGTGCAGACCAACTCGCTGATCGTCTTCGCCGGCCGCCGCGACATGGAGCGGATCCGCGACATCGTCCGCCAGCTCGATGTTGCCGGTTTCGCCGACATGCCGATGGCGCGGATCATCCCCCTCCGCACCGGCAAGCCCAGTGATATCGCCGCGACGATCCGCGAGCTCTTCCTCAACCGCTCCGACCGCACCGGCGGGCCGCGTTCGGTGCTGGTGATCGGCGACAATTCGGCGGGCGCGCTGATCGTTCGCGCCGATGACGAGCAGTACGCCCAGATCCGCGCCATGGTCGAGACCCTGCAGCAGCAGGGGGAGATCGGCCGCGTCCGTCCACATGTTCTGCGCCTCGAGCATGTCGCCGCGGGCCGGCTGCGGCAGACGCTGCTCTCGACCTTCACGGCGACCGCACAAGCGCAGGGAGAGACGCTCGCCATTGAGATCGACCGCACGGCCAACGCGCTCGTTATCGCCGCGTCCGACCGGCTCCTGGCCGAGATCCGCGAGGTCATCGCGGAGCTCGACAAGCCCGCGTTCGGCGGCGGGGTCGATGAACAGGGCGTCATCGCGCCGGGGCTCGGCCAGTCGGTCGCGATCGTTGATCTGACCAACAACGCTCCCGCGGACATCGTGCGGGCGCTGGAGGCGATGGGTGTGACCCGCGCCCAGCCCGCGGAGCGTCCCGGTCTGGTCTCCGAAC
Organism: Planctomycetaceae bacterium; assembly: GCA_040255445.1. GTDB lineage: Bacteria > Planctomycetota > Phycisphaerae > Phycisphaerales > UBA1924 > JBDZUZ01. The sequence goes on from JBDZUZ010000002.1 coordinate 4,530, forward strand.
CCGTCACGCTCACCGAACTGACCGCTCGTCGCGCGGTCGCGGTCGTTGCCGCGCCGCCCGATGTCCGCATCATCGAATCGCTGGTCCGCGCTCTCGACAGCGAGCCGTTGGATTCCCAGCTCCAGGTCGCGGTCATCCCGCTGAAGCTCGCCGCCGCAACACCGGTGACGAACACGCTGCGGCAGCTCCTCAGCCCCGCCGAACCGGCCAACGCCGTCGGCCCGCTCAAGGGCCTCACCGAACACCTGCGTCGCCTGGGTCTCTCCAAGCCCGGTCTCGATCAGCCCGGCGGGCAGGTCGACCTCACCAAGCCGATCCGCCTGATCGCGGATGCGGAGACCAACAGCGTTGTGATTTCGTCCACGCCGGCGAACATCGCCGCGATGCGCGAGCTCGTGAAGCTGCTCGACACGCTGCCCGTCGGCGATGCCGTGCTCGTCCGCATCATGCCGATCGAGAACAGCTCGGCGACGCGGCTGAAGCAGGTCATCGATCAACTCTTCGCTCAGGGCGAAGCGCTCCGCCGCCTGCCCGGCACGCAGCGCCGCGGCCTGCCGCCCACGACCACGGGCCAGGCCCTTGCCGGCGAACTCGCGGTAACTGTCGATGAGCGCACCAATTCGCTCATCGTCGCCGGCCGCGAGGAGGCCGTCGCGCTGGTCGAAGTGCTCGTGAAGGACCTGGACAGCGCGGGCGCGACCAACTGGATCGAGCCGCAGATCATCCGCCTCGAGCACGGCGATGCGGTCACGCTCGCCCGGCGCCTGACGGATGTCCTGATCCGCGGCCTGGGCACGACGCCGGAGGCCGCGGGATTGCAGCGGCAGTTCGGGCGGCTGCGGGTTGTGCTGGGTCAGGCCGACCCGTCGCGTCCCGGTGAGCCCGCCGCGGCGCCCGATCCCTCGAAGATCCTCGAGGCAGACCTCTACGGGCCGCTGAGCGGCCTTTCGATCACCGCCGATGAGACCCTCAACGCGATCATCGTGATCGGTTCGCCGGCGAACAACGCGGTCGTGCGCGAGCTCATCGCACAGCTCGACGTCGAGGCCGCATCCGCCGCCAACACCGTGCGGGTCTTCCCGCTCAAGTACGCCGCGGCGGAACGGATCGCCGCGGTGGTCCGCGATGTCTTCAAGCAGCGTGAATCGCTGCCGGACCAGCGGCCCGAGGATGCGCTGGTCATCACCTCCGATGTCCGCACGAATTCGCTGGTTGTCACCACCAGTCCGCGGTCCTTCGCGATCCTCGAGGGTCTGCTCAAGACCCTCGACGGCGAGAAGGCCAATTTCTCGGTCGGGCTGCACGTGATCCCGGTGCAGAATGTCGATGTCCGCCAGCTGGCCCCGCGCATCGACCGCATCATGCGCGAGCGGCTGCAGGCCGCAGCGCAGGCCGGCGCGGTGCGCCAGCCGCAGGACGCCTTCAGCATCGAGCCCGAGCCCGCGAGCAATCTCCTGATCGTCGCCGCGAGCGATGAGAATCTCGCGGTGGTCCGGGAGCTCGTCGAGGCGCTGTCGAAGTCCGCAACGGATCTGGCGGGTTCGGAGCGGGTCGAGATCATCAACCTCGCACGCGTCCGCGCTGCCGAGGCGGCTCAGTCGATCCGCCAGCTCTACACCGACCGGGAGAACGCCCGCCGCGGCCAGGACGCCGTGAGCGTCGTTCCCAACGACCGCCTCAACGCGCTGATCGTGAACGGCAACGAGCAGGACATCATCGAGGTTCGTGCCCTGGCGATGCGACTCGACAAGGCCGAGGTGACCACCAAGCAGCAGATCCGCTGGATCGAGCTCAAGAGCGCGAACGCTCTCGAGGTTGTGAACCTCATCGAGAGCGTGCTGGCCGGCCGGCCTGTCGGCGGGCGGCCGCTCCCGTCGCGTCAGGCGACCACGCTCCAGTTCATCCGCGAGAAGGTCAAGGGCGAGCTCACCGAGAGCGGCGCCAAAGTCGTTTCCGAAGCAGATATCGACGGCGCCATCAAGGACCTCGTCACGCTCACGCCCGATGTTCGCACGAACTCGATCTGGATCACCGCACCCGAGGCGATGGTGAACCTCATCGAGGAGATGGTCTCCGACATCGAGCGTTCCACCGCCGGCTCCAGGCGCATCGAGTACTTCCAGCTCACGAACGCGGACGCCCGCGCGATGGCCGAGCTCCTGCGCGACACCTTCAACCTCCGCCAGCAGGGCAACTCGCTCGTGCTCGTCCCGACACGTTCGCCGGATGAGCCCATCGGCCCCGATGATGTCGCGATCGGACCCCCCGGCAGCCTGACCGGCGCTTCGGTCACCGCCGTGCCTGATGAGCGGCAGCAGCTCTCGATCGCGATCGACGGCCGCACCAACACGCTCGTCGTCTCGGGCACCGAGGAGTACCTCGAACTCGTCCGCGATCTGGTCACCAAGCTCGACAAGATCGAGGCCAACGAGCGCGAGCGCACCGTCTACCACCTTCGCAACGCGAAGGCTAAGGAACTCGAGGTCACGCTGCAGTCCTATTTCCGCGGCGACACCGACCGCGAGCGGCTCACGCTCGGCCCGGATCTCTCCGGCTCGCTGCTGCGGCGCCTCGAGCAGGAAGTCACCGTCGTCGGCGATGAGAAGAGCAACCGCCTGGTGATCTCGACCTCGCCGCGGTACATGGACACCGTGCTGCGGATCGTCGAGGAGCTCGACTCGGCCCCGCCGCAGGTGATGATCCAGGTCCTTCTCGCCGAAGTGACGATCGATTCGTCCTCGACCTGGGGCATGGACATCAGCGTCGGCCCGCTGGGTGGCGAGGGTTTGCGGCTGGGCAGCCAGGCCGCGGGCGCGGGCGTCGCCACCGCGCTGGGCGTTCCCAACCTCTCGGTCTCGGCACAAGACTTCGGCCTGCTCATCCGGGCGCTCGAAGCACAGGGCAAGCTCGAGGTGCTGAGCAACCCGCAGGTCATGGTCAACAACAACCAGATCGCTCGGATCCAGGTCGGTGAGAATGTCGCCATCGTCGACGGCATCGAAAGGACTTCACAGGGCAACTCCTTCGCCAACCTGCAGCGCCGCGACGTCGGCATCATCATGGATGTCGTCCCCTCGATCAGCTCCGATGGGTTCGTCCGGATGGAGATCAAGCCCGAGATCTCGCAGCTCACCAACCGCACGGTGCAGGTGAGCGACGATGTCTTCGCGCCGATCATCAGCCAGCGCACGGTCGAGACCGTGGTGACGGTGAAGGACGGGCAGAGCGTGGTGATCGGCGGCCTGATCCAGACCAGCGAGGAGCGCCGCCGCACCAAGGTGCCGATCCTTGGCGACATCCCGGTTCTCGGTATGCCGTTCCGCTCCTACCAGAACAGCAGCGTGAAGACCGAACTGCTCGTCATCTTGACGCCGCGGGTCATCCCCGGTGACGCGGCGAAGAACGATGTCCGCATGCGTGCGGTCACGAACAACGCCCTGCAGCGGATCGAGGATGCCAGCCGCATCGACGACTACATCGAGCAGATCAACACGCCGGCCACGCCGCGGTCGTCGCCGCGTCCGCCCACGACCGCGGGCGGACGCTTCATCAAGGCCACCCCGGTCTCCGGGCGTGACGGCGCTCCGGTCGAAGCGCCTGCGAAGTCCGACGGGGGCGAGCCGGCCCCGGCGCCATCACCGGCCGGCAGTCCGACTCCATCCGACCCGACGCCAGAAGCCGCCGGGAGAGCGACCAGCCGCTCGGATGACGAGTCACCCTACACCCGGTGGAGACAGCGTTGATGCACGGAGCCGCGGCGTTCCTGGTCCTTGGTGCGGTGCTCATCGGCGCGTCCGGTTGCGTCGCCGAAAAGCCCGAGCGCGAGCCCCCACCGCGGCAGCCGGCCGAGGTCCGGGTGTCCGACATGTTCGTCGCCCTCCAGCGGCCGACCGACAGCGACGGCAACGGCTACCTCGACACGCTGGAGACCACCATCTATCTGTTCGGCGACCGGTTCGAGGCGGCCTCCATCTTCCTCCCCGGGTCCTTCCGCTTCACCCTCCTGGGCGAAGACGGCCGGATCGTGGGGGAGTGGATGATCGATTCGACCGCGGCCCGCGAGGCGGCCGTGCTCTTCAGCCCCGGGCCCGGGTACCAGATCTCCGTGAACCTTCTGGACGTCGGGACCGATGTCATGCCCCCCCAGTCGGCGGATCTCCTGGTCACTTTCACCGCGTCATCGGGCGAGGCGGTCCGGAAGCGCAACTCGGTCCGGCTCGGGCCGACGGGTTTATGACCCCGATCCCCCGACCGGGCCAAAATCCGCGCTCCAGTTTCGCCGATTCCGATGATTCGCGGACGCTCCAAGAAAGAGCGGCCGATACTCTTGCCTACCATCCCACCGAGTTGACCCGACCTTGAGGAGTACGGCATCTGTACGGTCGACAAGGGCGGGGGAGCACAGGATTCGCCATGAGCGCTGCTCAGAGCAACGACGTCCCGCGGGGCCAGATCTCATCGATTAACGGCTGGAACGCGGCGTATCTCGACGAAGAGTTCAACCGGTACAAGGCGGATCCGGGCTCGGTGAGCCCGGACCTCCGCGCGTTCTTTCAGGGCTTCGAGCTCGGCGCGGGTGACCGCGCGCAGGGGCCGAAGGTCGAGAACGTGTCGGTCTTCGCCGCCGGTGTGGTCTCGCTGATCAATTCCTACCGCGAGCTGGGGCACTTCGCCGCGCGGCTCGACCCCTTCGGACGCCCACGACCCAGACCGCAAGGTCTCGATCTCGCGAGCCACGGGCTCTCGGACGCGGACCTCGACCGCCTTGTGGAGACGACCGTCTCCGGGCTCGATCGGGAAGTCAGCCTCCGGGAGCTCGTTGCATTTCTGGAGGGCCGCTACTGCGGCACTTCCACCGTCGAGTTCATGCACATCGGCGACGCCCGCGAGCGGGCCTGGTTTATCGAGCACTTCGAGCGTGGCGCCGCCGCCCGTGAGTTCACCAAGGGCGAGAAGGGCCACATCCTCGAGCAGCTCGTCCGCGCCGAAAAGTTTGAGCGCTTCATCCACACCCGGTACATGGGCGAGAAGCGGTTCAGCCTCGAGGGCGCCGAGCCACTCATCCCACTGATCAACCACACGCTCGAGCACGCCTCCACGCTCGGTGTTGAGGAAGTCGTGATGGGCATGGCCCACCGCGGCCGGCTAAACGTCCTCAACAACGTGATGGGCAAGACCTACGAGCAGATCTTCACCGAGTTCGAGGACAACTGGGACGCCGACTTCGCCGACGGCGGCGGTGACGTCAAGTACCACCGCGGGTACTCGGGCCACCGGACCTTCCGCAACGGCAAGACCATCCACTTGGCGATGTCCAGCAACCCGAGCCACTTGGAGTCCGTCGACCCGGTGGTCATGGGCCGCGCCCGCGCCAAGCAGCGCCTCCGGTCGGACACGGAGCGGCGGCGCGTCGCGACGATGCTGGTCCACGGCGACGCCGCGATCGCCGGCCAGGGCGTGGTCGCCGAGTGCCTGAACATGTCCCGCCTCGATGGCTACACCGTCGGCGGCACGATCCATGTTGTTGTGAACAACCTGATCGGCTTCACAACGATCCCCGAGGACGCCCGCTCCTCGCACTACTGCACCGATGTGGGCAAGATGATCGAGGCCCCGATCTTCCACGTGAACGCGGAAGACCCCGAGGCCGTCGTTGCGGTCGCCCGACTCGCCGTCGAGTACCGCCAGACCTTCGGCAAAGACGTCCTCATCGACATGTGGTGCTACCGCCGGTACGGCCACAACGAGAGCGATGAGGCCTCGTACACGCAGCCGATCCTCGCCGAACTCATCCGCCAGAAGAGCAGCGTGCTTCAGGTCTACGCCGAGCGCCTGCTCAACGAGGGCGTGATCAGCCAGCAGGATGTCGACACCATCGGCGAGCGACTCAGCCAGGCGCTCGACGCCGCTCAGGCCGCCGTCAAGCAGAAGCCCTTCGATCCGACCATCGATCCGGGAAGCAAGCGGTGGCAGGGCATCGGCGGGAAGCACTCGTTCGATCCGGTCAAGACCGCCGTTCCGCGCGAGGCGATCGAGGAAGTCTGCGCTGCGCTCGGCCGCGTCCCCGAGGGATTCAAGCTCAATCCCAAGCTCAAGGCGCTGCTCAAGAGCCGCGCCGGGCTGCTCGAGTCGGGCACGCTCAACCACGCCGACGCCGAGCTCCTCGCCTTCGGCTCGCTGCTCCTCGAGGGCACGCTGGTCCGTCTGAGCGGGCAGGACTGCCGCCGCGGCACGTTCAGCCAGCGGCACGCGATGATCCGCGACTACGAGACCGCAGCGCCGTACGTCCCGCTCAACAACATGCGGGAGATCGGTCTGCACGGCACCGAAGGCGAGCCGGGGACGCCCGGGTCCGACGGCCGCCCGCGGCAGGCCCGTTTCAACGTCTACGACAGCCCGCTCTCCGAATTCGCCGTCGTCGGTTTCGAGTATGGCTACAGCCTGGCCGACCCCAACATGCTCGTCTGCTGGGAAGCCCAGTTCGGCGACTTCGTCAACGGTGCGCAGACGATCATCGATCAGTACATCGCCTCGGCAGAGCTCAAGTGGGAGCGGTGGTCGGGCCTGGTGATGCTGCTCCCGCACGGCTACGAGGGCGCGGGGCCGGAGCACTCCTCCGCCCGCGTCGAACGATTCCTCGAACTGTGCGCCGGCAACAACATGCTGGTCTGCCACCCCTCGACCGCCGCGCAGCACTTCCACATGCTCCGCCGCCAGGTCAAGCAGCCGTTCCGCAAGCCGCTGATCGTGCTGACGCCCAAGGGCAACCTCCGCAAGGAGACCAGCAACGTCAGCGAATTGATGGACGGCCGTTTCCACGAGGTGATCGACGACCCCGCATTCGCCGACGCCAAGCCCGGCGATCTCGCCGCGGTCAGCCGCATCGTCGTCTGCTCTGGCAAGGTGTACCACGATATCGCCGAGCGGCGCGACGCCGCCAAGCGCAAGGACATCGCGATCGTCCGCCTCGAGCAGCTCTACCCGTTCCACACCGCGGCCGTCTCCGCGATCCTCGACCGCTATCCCAAGTCGGCCCAGGTCGTCTGGGTGCAGGAGGAGCCGCGGAACCAGGGGCCGTACCTTTTCATCGCCGACCAGTTCCGCACGCGGCTGGGGATCGATCTGCCCTTCATCGGGCGCGATGCCAGCTCGTCGCCCGCGGTCGGGTCCAAGACAGCCCACAAGTCGCAGCAGGAAGCGATCCTCGCAACCGCGATCGACAAGCACGGTCAGCAGTCCGCCGGCGATACGACCAAGCGTGCATCACCCGCAACGCCGGGCCGCAAGCCCGTCAAGGCCAGCGCCTGACCCCGCCCGAACCAACCCCTTCAGCCATCACCACGAAAGAACCACCGCATGGCCGTCGACATCGTGATCCCCAGCGCCGGCGAATCGGTCACCAACGGCGTCATCTCCCGCTGGCTCAAGGCCGAGGGCGACATCGTCAAGCGCGATGAGCCCGTGCTCGAACTCGAGACCGACAAGGTCACGATGGAAGTGCCCGCGCCCGCGAGCGGCGCGGTGAAGCACGCCGCCAAGGAAGGCGACACCGTCGATATCGGCGCGGTCGTCGGCTCGATCGACGAGGCCGCCTCCGGCTCCGCGAAGTCGGGCGGCGGCGAGAAGTCCGAGTCCAAGTCGAAGGCCAACGGCGAGGCCGCCAAGCCGCAGCCCGCCGCGAAGGCCGAGTCCGGCGCTGCGAAGCCTGAGTCCGGCAAGGAGTCGGCGAAGAAGGGCGCTGCCGCCGTCGCCGACAAGCCGACTGAGAAGCCCGCCGATACCGCGGCCGCCGGACATGACGGCAACGACGAGATCCGCGCCACCCCCGTCGCCCGCAAGCTTGCCGCGGAACACGGCATCAACCTTGCCAACGTCCCGGCCACCGGCGCGGGCAACCGCATCCGTGAGCAGGACGTCCTCGCATTCATCCAGTCCGCCGGGAAGACCGCCGGCGCCACCGGCGAAGCGACCCGCCCCGCCGCGGCGATGCGCGCCGTGACCGACGGCGAAGACGGCGTCACCCGCGAGAAGATGTCGCCGCTGCGCCAGCGCATCGCCTCGCGCCTCGTCCAGGCCCAGCACACCGCCGCCATGCTCACGACCTTCAACGAGGTCGACATGTCCGCGGTCATGAGCCTCCGCAAGCAGTTCAAGGAAGAGTTCGAGAAGAAGCACGGCATCGGCCTGGGTTTCATGGGCTTCTTCGTCAAGGCCGCGGTGAGCGCCCTCAAGGCGTTCCCGATGGTCAACGCCTACATCGTCGACGACGCCTCGGGCGCCCCGATGATCGAGAAGCACGAGAAGGCCCATATCGCCGTCGCGGTGTCGACCCCCAAGGGCCTGGTCGTCCCGGTCATCCGCGATGCCGGCTCGCTCTCGTTCGCCGGGATCGAAGAGTCGATCAAGGAAGTCGCCACCCGCGCCCGCGACGGCAAGCTCACGCTCGAGGACATGCAGGGCGGCACTTTCACGATCACCAACGGCGGCGTCTTCGGCTCGCTGATGTCGACGCCCATCCTCAACCCGCCGCAGAGCGCGATCCTGGGCATGCACACAATCAAGAACCGCCCGGTCGAGGACCCGCAGAACCCCGGCCAGATCGTCCTCCGCCCGATGATGTATCTGGCGATCAGCTACGACCACCGCATCATCGACGGCGCCGAGGCCGTGCAGTTCCTCGTGCACATCAAGAAGGCGATCGAGGACCCGCAGCGCCTGCTGCTGAACCTCTGAGCGTCCGCGTTGTCATGGACAGCAGCAGCGATCACCGCTGCTCGATCAGATGATCGAGCAGCCCTTCGCACGCGCGAACAAGCATCGCATGCACCTTGTCGAAGCCGTCGGGCCCGCCGTAGTAGGGGTCGGGCACATCGATGCGGTGCGGCTCCGCGCCCGCCAGCAGCGGGTCGAACGACCGGAGCATCCGCACCTTCTGCCGCGGCGCTCCAAGGTCCAGCATCGTCGTGCAGTTGGACTGGTCCATACCCAGCAACAGGTCAAACCGCTCGAAGTCCTCAACGGAGTCGAGCTGCCGGGCGCAGTGATCGAGCCTCAGCCCGTTCGCCATTGCGACCTGCACCGAGCGAGGGTCCGCGCCCTTGCCCACGTGCCACGCCCCGGTCCCGCAGGAATCGATCACGAAACGCTCCGCGACATTGCGCCGTGCGACCATGTCCTCGAAGATCACCCGCGCCAGCGGCGAGCGGCAGATGTTCCCGAGGCATACGAACAGGACTCCGGTGGGTTGTGTGGTCGTCATGATGCAACGGCCTCCGTCGACGCCGCTGCAGCAGATTCGCCGAGTTGCTGATCCAGCCAGGCTTGCAGCGTGCCCGCATCACCGGCCGCGGACTCGCGCAGTCCGTCCCACGCACGCTCGCGCATCCCGCGATCCTCGATCAACTCGAGCAGCAGCCGCGCCAGCGACGGGCCATCCGGCTCGGGCGCGATGAGCTCCCGCGGCAACACCGTGTCAACCAGTGCTCCCTCGCCCGCGATCGGCAGCGACCCACACCCCGCGGCCCATGATGCGAGCATCGCCCGCGCATACGGCGAAGACCCCGCATCGATGGCCGTGAACCCGCCCGCCGCGAGCGACATGATCGCCGGGGCATCGGGCGCGGTGAAGCACCCGGCGCCAAGCATCTCGGCCTCCAGGCGGCGGGCCCGCCGCCATCCCGGGCTCATCCGGTCCGCAACGCCCACGACATCGCGCACCCCGGCAACACGCAGCAGAGAGACGATCCCGGCGAGCAGACCCACATCGGTCTCGCCCGGCGGATCGCCCACCAGTCCGACTCTCGCCGGCCCAACCGCCGCGGCCGCCGCAACGCGATGACCCGCGAACCACGCCCCCGGCGAAGGCAGTTCAACCGGCGACACCGCCGCGCCGCGTGCTGACCAGAATCGACCTTCACCCGCCGCGGGGTCGATCAGGAGACGCGATCCCCGCAACCTATCGAGCCGCTCGAGAATGCCGCCGCACCCCGCCGACCACCCGCACACAACATCTGGCTCGGCCACCGCGGACACGGCGGCGTGCACCGCCCGCGCTGCCGTAGCCGCGCGTCCCAGCGTCGGCGCGATGCACCCGCCGGCGCGAACACCGAGCGCGGCCGCCCGATCACGAGCCGCCGCGCCGCCGATGACAAGCACCCGATGCGAGTCAGTGGGTCGCGCGGCGATCATCGCCGCGCATGCCAGCACACCCGCATCGCTCGACTCCGAGCGAGATCGGATCGACCACGGGCTGGCCGCCGCCGCCGCGGGCTGGATCAGATGCACAATCCTCAACGATCGGACCCCCGCCGGCATCAGCGCTCCGACACCGGTTTCTTGGCCGGATGCTCGAAGAACAACTCCGCCACGCTCTCGCCCACGACCGCGGCGAAGGCGTCCTGCGAACGAAGCAGCGCCGCCGGGGTCGTCGGGAGTTCGCCCGTCCGCTCCGACATCGTCACCGTCATCGGGAAGCCCTCGTACTCCTCGGGCCAGAGCCGCGGCTCCTCCTTGAGCACATCCAGCACCTTCACCCGCAGCGATGCCTGCGGGAGATACGTCGAGCCGTCCGGGCTCAGCGTGAAGGAGTCAACCGTGACATAGATCAGGATCTCGGCCTGCGCCGCCTTGGCGAGCGAGACCATGTCCATCGGTTCCGCGGCGGTTTCCCGGGCTGCGGCGGCGAGCACCGCGCGCGTATCGATCGCGTCGGTGACCTTGCCCTTCTTGAGCAGCGTGTTCTGCGCCGTCTCCGCGATCGACTGCCGCAGGGCCCGGCGCGGCAGGCGGTTGGCCCGATCATCGACGAAGACGATCGTCGGACGCGCCTCGGGCAGCGTGAACTTCGCGTCGATCGTGGCCGGGCCTTCGACGAGATAGATACCCGCGCCGATGATGTTGCACCCCGGCAGCAGCGAGATCGCCGCGAGGCCGACGACCAGGATCATGACAAGCCGATTCCTCATGCCCACTACGCTCCGTTGTGCTTCAGCGCTCGGACGACAGTACACCGATGAACAACCCGTTGAATCGTCCGGCCCGCTCAATAGTCCGGGTAGTACGGCTCCTCGTGCGTGTAGAAGAGCCACGTCGACCGATCGACAAACCGCTGGATCAACACCGACCCCACCAGCGATGCGTTCATCTCGTTGGGCCCGTAGCCGCCCTGATCCGGGAACTTGATCTGCACCGTCTTCTCGAAGACGTACACATCGGGCAGCGGCGAATCGGTCTCCGCCACCGCGACCGTGCCCGCGGCGACGCCGTCCCACAGATATTGATTGCCAGGATCGTTCAACCGGAACTCGTACAGTTCGATGAAGATCAGCCGGTCCACGCCGCCCAGAGCCTCGGCCAGTTCAGAGGGCGGCAGCGCCGCCCAGCCCGGCCGGTTGTACTGGTACTTGATGACGTCATTCGACGGCACGAACCCGCCGGCCCGCGGCTCGTTGGTAGATGCCGACAGGCGGTCGGTCACACGCCTCGTGAGTTCTTCCACCAGCGTCGGGTAGTCGGACTGCACCGATCGATCGACCGACACGACGACGGCGAACGACTTGCCCGCCAGCCCGGTGTACTCGGCATCGACGGACTTCGTGCTGCTGCGGCGATAATTCTCGATCGCCCCGCCGACCGCAGCGCACCCCGAGCCTCCGCACGCGACCGCTGCCATCACCAGCGCGGCCAGGGCCGCCGCGCTGTGCTTCTGAACGAGTGCCAATCCGGTACGGAGCATCTGCGACTCCCAATCGTGTGTCAGGCGATCCCGGGCCAGACGGCCAGCTTATACGCCCATGACAGCAGCACGGCCGCGACGATCACCCAGAGAATCCGCGGCCGGGTCAGAAAGCGCACGGTCCAGGGCAAGAGCCGCGAGCCGGTCAACGCCGTGTGCCCCGCGATCCAGACGCCCGCCGCGGCCATCAGGGCGACCACCAGCCCCATCGGCTGGGTGACCGCGGCCTTGAGCACCCGCCCGTTCGCCGCCTCGCTCACCGCCGTCGTCATCCCGCAGGTCATACAGGGCTTGTTGAAAGCGACCACAAAGCCGCAGGGAGGCAGGCCCAGCTGTCGGTGGGTGCCATGGCCCTCCGCCGATGGCGTCATCCAGGCTCCGATCCCGAGAATCGCGAGGCAGACCGCCAGGACGGCAACCGCGGTCCAGCGATCGGAACGCAACCGCGCTGCGGGGTCGGCGCGGAATGTGGGCGCGGCAGGCGGGGGCGGAGGCGGCTGTGTCACAGGGATCGTGTCGGCCACACGACCTCACGTTCGGTTGCACCCCGCATCAGCAAGGTGAAACCCGGTCAATCGAACTTGAAGACGCCCTTGCGGTACCCGTACAGGTACGCGACCACCGTGGTCAAGAGGAAGAAGAAGATCCGGACCAGCCAGATCAGCCCTTCCTCGCTCCGGGGCGCCAGGTTCGGGAAGTTCGCCGCCCAGGGGTAGAGGAACACCACCTCGACGTCGAACACCAGGAAGACCATCGCGATCAGGTAGAAGCGGACGTTGAACCGCTTGCGGGCGGTCCCGATCGGCTTCATGCCCGATTCGTACGCCTCGCCCTTGCGCTCGCCCGCCCGGCGGGGGCCGATCAGCATCGTCAGGACCAGGTTGGCCGCGGCGAAGGAGATCGCCATCACGACGATCAGCATGATCGGCAGATACGACGACAGGTCGGTGGTCGCGAGAAGCATGGGGCAAAGTGTAGCGGGTCGAGGCCATGGCGACGGCTTTCAAGGCTCGCTCCCGCGGGCGTCCGCCATCTGCCATTCCGGCAGCCACGAGGGGCGCCGCCCCGGCCCGCTGTCAGGGTTGGCAACGCGTTGAAGGGCACGCCCGGCGGGCCCGCGGGGAGTGGGGGCGGTCCATGACTCTGGCACGGCTGTTGCACCCGGCTTGCGGACGGCCGCGCGGCCGGTGGGCGATCGCTCCCGCCACGCGGCCCTCAAGAGGATCGAGACCGCCGACCCCTCCGACAAGGCGGGTCGGCAGTACCGCAGAAGAGAAGCCCCCACACGGGAAGCACGCAAGAGGAACCTCCATGCCGGCCAAAGAACTGTCATTCGATGTCGATGCCCGCCAGTCCCTGCTCGCGGGTGTGGAGAAGCTCGCCAAGGCCGTCAAGGCCACCCTCGGCCCCCGCGGCCGCAACGCCGTCCTCGACAAGTCCTGGGGCGGGCCCACCGTCACCAAGGACGGCGTCAGCGTCGCCGAGGAGATCGAGCTCAAGAATAAGGCGGAGAACATGGGCGCCCTGCTCGTGAAGGAAGCCGCCAGCAAGACCTCCGACAACGCCGGCGACGGCACCACCACGGCGACCGTCCTGGCAGAGGCCCTCTTCCGCGAAGGCCTCCGTCACATCGCCGCGGGCGTCGATGCCAACCAGCTCATCCGCGGCATGAAGGCCGCGGTCGAGGTCGTCGCCGCGGACATCAACAAGCTGTCCACCCCCGTCAAGGGCAAGGCCGACATCCAGAACGTCGCCACCATCTCCGCCAACAACGATGCGGCCGTCGGCAAGATCATGGCCGACGCCTTCGAGAAGGTCGGCAAGGACGGCGTCATCACCGTCGAGGAAGGCAAGAACATCGACACCGTCGTCGATGTCGTCGAGGGCATGCAGTTCGACCGCGGCTTCCTCAGCCCCAACTTCGTGACCGATGCCGAGTCGATGAAGGTCGTCCTCGACAAGTGCCTGGTCCTCATCCACGAGGACAAGATCGACAGCGTCACCAAGCTGGTCCCGCTGCTCGAGAAGGTCATGGGCACCAAGAAGCCCCTGCTCATCATCGCCGAGGATGTCAGCGGCGAGGCGCTCGCGACGCTCGTCATCAACAAGCTCCGCGGCACGCTGCAGGTCGCGGCCGTCAAGGCCCCCGGCTACGGCGACCGCCGCAAGGCCATGCTCGAGGACATCGCCGTCCTCACCGGCGCTGATCCGATCATGAAGGACCTGGGGATCGAGCTCGATCAGGTCGAGATCGCCCAGCTGGGCATGGCCAAGAAGATCGAGATCGATGCGGACAACACCACGATCATCGAGGGCGCGGGCGACACCAAGTCGATCCAGGCCCGCATCAGCCAGATCCGCTCCGAGATCGAGAAGACCACCAGCGACTACGACCGCGAGAAGCTCCAGGAGCGTCTCGCCAAGCTCGCCGGCGGCGTCGCGCAGATCAAGGTCGGCGCTGCCTCCGAGGCCGAGCTCAAGGAGAAGAAGGCCCGCATCGAGGATGCGCTGCACGCGACCCGCGCTGCGGTCGCCGAGGGCATCGTCCCCGGCGGCGGCGTCTCCTTCATCCGCGCCCGCAAGGCGCTCGAGAACATGAAGGAGTACAAGGCGGTCTTCGGCAAGAACGAGGATGCGGTCAGCGAGGATGTCGGCCGCGTGAAGTTCGACTTCGCCGCGGGCATCCGCACTGTCTACACCGCCCTGGCGGTGCCGCTCCACACCATTGCTGAGAACGCCGGCGCCAAGGGCAGCGTGGTCGTCAGCAAGGTTGGCGAGGGCAAGGGCTCGTTCGGCTTCAACGCCCTGACGCTCGAGTACGGCGACATGGTCGAGGACGGCGTGATCACGCCGGCGAAGGTCGACCGCTCGGCGATCCAGAACGCCGCGAGCGTGGCGACCGTGCTGCTCGCCGCGGACTGCATCGTGACCACCAAGCCCGAGCCCAAGGATGCAGCCCCGGCGATGCCGGGCGGCGGCATGGGGGGTATGGGTGGAATGGGTGGTATGGGAGGCATGGGCGGGATGGGGGGGATGGGTGGCATGGGCTTCTGAGCCCGTCCCGTCTCACTCGCAGCCTGAGTTCATTCGGTACAGCAACACACGCACACACCGCCCGGCCCGCCGGGCAGCACCAGAGAGAATCGGAGCACACACATGGCCGTCAAGCCGCTTGAGGATCGCGTTCTCGTCAAGCCCATCGAAGCCGAGACCAAGACCGCTTCGGGCATCTACCTCCCCGAGTCGAGCAAGGAGAAGCCCATCAAGGGGCGCATCGTCTCCACCGGCCCGGGCAAGCGCATGGACAACGGGCAGCGGGCCCAGATGTCGGTCAAGGGCGGCGACACCGTCGTCTTCGGCAAGTACGCGGGCACGGAAGTCGAGATCAAGGGCGAGAAGCACCTGATCATGCGCGAGAGCGAACTGCTGGGCGTGATCGAGGGCTGAGCCCTCATCAACGCGATCTCGCTCCACAACACAAACTGACCCGCCGCGAGGCGTGAAGGAAGTTCCAGAATGTCCACCAAGCAGATCATGTTCGCCGATGCCGCGCTTCTCGAGATGAAGAAGGGCGTCGATCGGCTGGCCGATGCGGTCAAATGCACGATGGGCCCCAGCGGGCGCCACGTCGTGATCGAGAAGAGCTACGGCGGCCCGCACATCACCAAGGACGGCGTCAGCGTCGCCAAGGAAGTCTCGCTCCCCGAGCCCTTCCAGGCGATGGGCGCCAAGATGGTGAACGAGGTCGCCAAGAAGACCGCCGACAAGGCCGGCGACGGCACCACCGCCGCGACCGTCCTCGCTCAGGCGATCTTCACCGAGGGCCTGCGTCACGTCGCCGCGGGCGCCAACCCCGTGCAGCTGCACCGCGGCATCAACGGCGCGGCCAACGCCGCCGCCGCCGCGATCGACGCCATGTCGACCAAGTGCAAGGGCAAGGACGACTACAAGAAGGTCGCCACCGTCTCGGCGAACCACGATTCCAACGTCGGCGAGATCATCGCCGAGGCGATCAGCAAGGTCGGCGCCGAGGGCGTCGTCGAGATCGAGGACGGCCGCACCGCCGAAACCCAGCTCGATTACGTCGAGGGCATGCAGTTCGACAAGGGCTACCTGTCGCCCTACTTCATGACCGACCCCAAGACCGCCGAGTGCGTGCTCGAGGATGCCTACATCCTCATCTACGAGAAGAAGATCGGCAACCTGCCCGACCTGCTCCCCCTGCTCAACAAGGTCGTGATGAACGGCAAGCCCCTGCTCATCATCGCCGAGGAAGTCGAGAACGAGGCTCTCGCCGCGCTGGTCGTCAACCGCCTCCGCGGTACGCTGAAGATCTGCGCTGTCAAGGCCCCGGGCTTCGGCGACCGCCGCAAGGCGATGCTGGGCGATATCGGCGTCCTGACCGGCGGGCTCTTCATCAGCGAGGACCTGGGCCGCTCGATCGAGTCGATCGAGCTCAATGAGCTCGGCCGCGCCAAGAAGATCGTCGTCACCAAGGACGACACCACGATCATCGAGGGCGCCGGCAAGAAGGCCGACATCCAGGCCCGCGCCGCCCAGATCAAGTCGCAGCACGACAAGTCCACCAGCGACTACGACCGCGAGAAGCTGATGGAGCGTCACGCCAAGCTCACCAGCGGCGTGGCGATCGTCTCCGTCGGCGGCGCGACCGAGACGGTGCAGAAGGCGACCAAGGACCTGGTCGACGATGCGCTCAAGGCCACCCGTGCGGCCGCCAAGGAGGGATATGTCCCCGGCGGCGGCGTCGCCCTGCTCCGCACGCAGGAGGCCATCCTCGCGGCGAAGAAGAAGGCCAAGACCGACGACGAGAAGCTCGGCTTCGACATCGTCGCCAAGGCCGTCGAGGCCCCGGTCCGTCAGATCGCCGACAACGCCGGCTTCGACGGCGACCTCGTCGTCGAGAAGATCAAGGAGGGCAAGGGCGGCAACCACGGCTTCAACGCCGCGACCGGTGAGTACACCGACCTGGTGAAGGCCGGCATCATCGATGCCGCGCTGGTCGCCAAGACGGCGCTGATCAACGCCGCGAGCGTGGCGGGCCTGATGCTGACCACCGATGTGCTCGTGACCGAGCTCAAGGACGAGGCCAAGGCCGAGATGGCCGCGGTGTCCTGATCAAGAGCCCGGGCGACAGGCTCGGGATGCGATGAATCTTCCCGAGCCCACGGTCGAGAGTCCGTGGGCTCGATTCATGTCTGAGAGTCCGCACAGGTTTGCTGCTCCAAACGATGCAGGAGGACCCTGCCCCTGTTGTGGCCACCTGAACGAGGATCAGGGCGACCCGCTTTGCGATCGCTGCTACTGGGAGCGTTCGTACTACGAAGAATTGGACATCACGCGAACAGGTCCGGTGAATCAGATCTCCCTCGTGTCTGCAAGGGTGGTCTTTGAGAAACGAGGAGCTGCCGCGTGCCGTCTGGTGAACAGCGGGTCCGGAGTGTCGCTAGAGAAGCTCGCGAGCATGTCCGACTCGGAAGTGATTCAGCTTGCCCCTAGGGGAATTGATGCCGACCACGCGTGACTACTACGAAGTCCTCAGCGTCGAACGCACCGCCGACGGCGAGGAGATCAAACGCGCTTACCGGCGCCTCGCGATGAAGTACCACCCGGACCGCAACCCGGGGGATGCGGAGGCCGAGGCGAAGTTCAAGGAATGCGCTGAGGCCTACGAGGTCCTCTCCGACGAGCAGAAACGCAAGATCTACGACCAGTACGGGCACGAGGGCCTCCGCGGCCGAACCGGCGCCACGCACGACTTCTCCCGCATGGATGTCTCGGACATCTTCTCGATGTTCAACGACATCTTCGGTGGCGGCGGCGGCTTTGGTGGGGTGGGGGGTCAGCAGCGGGGGGGGCGCCGCGGCGTCGCCCGCGGCTATGACCTCGAGACCGAGGTCCGCATCACCCTCGCCGAGGTCGCCACCGGCGTCGAGCGCGATGTCGAGTTCACCCGCATGGACCTGTGCGAGGCATGCACCGGCTCGGGCGCCAAGCCCGGCAGCAAGCCGATCCAGTGCCCCACCTGCGGCGGCCGCGGCCAGGTGCAGCAGGTCGGCCTGGGCGGCATGTTCCGCATGGTCACCGCCTGCCCGGCGTGCGCGGGCCGCGGCCAGGTCGTCAAGGAATTCTGCGAGACCTGCCGCGGCAAGGGCCGCACGCCCAAGAAGCGGAGCCTCACCGTCAAGATCCCGCCGGGCATCCAGGACGGTCAGGCGATCCGCGTGCAGGGCGAGGGCGAGCCCCCGCCACAGGAAGCCTCGCCCAGCGGCGAAGGCATGCGCGGCGATCTGCATGTCGTCGTCCGTGTCGAGGCCCACGAGCTCTACGCCCGCGAGGGCGACCACCTGCTGCTGGAGATGCCCATCAGCTTCACGCAGGCGGCGCTCGGCGCCGAGCTCGAGGTGCCCACGCTCGACGGCCGCACCACGCTGACGATCCCGCGGGCGACGCAGTACGGCTCGACCTTCCGCCTCTCCGGGCACGGCCTGCCCAATCTACGATCGGGCCGCAAGGGCGACATGGTCGTCATCACCAAGATCGAAACGCCCCGCAAGCTGACGAGCCGGCAGGAGGAACTCCTCCGCGAGTTCGCCGGCACCGAGGACAACAACGTGCTCCCCGAGAAGCACGGGTTCCTCAAGCGGGTGAAGGACTTCCTGGGCGGCTGATCGCGAAAGCGCGATCGTGCCGCGGGTGTGCAGCATGTGGGGATTCCGGAGAAACAGGATGAGCAAGGACCAGCGCCAGGAAGAGATCGACAAGGGCCGCCCGGCCGAGGAGGTCGAGGGCAAGCCGGCCGAGGGCTCAGAGAATGACGGCGCGGAACTCGAGCAGCAGATCATGGAGCTCTCCGCGCAGCTGGACGACGCCAAGAACCGCGAGCTGCGGCTGCTGGCCGATTTCCAGAACTACCAGCGCCGCTCGATCATGAACGAGAAGACCGCCAAGCAGGACGGGGTCGCCTCTGTCGTCCGCGGCGTGGTGGGCGCGATCGACAACTTCGATCTCGCGCTCGGGCAGGACATGTCCAAGGCGACCGTCGAGCAGGTCATGGGCGGCATCCGCGTCATCCGCGATGAGCTGCTCAAGGCGATCCAGCAGGCAGGCGTGACTGTTGTGAGCCCCGCGCCCAACGACGAGTTCAAGCCGGGTCTGCACGAGGCCGTGACGCAGATGGCGCAGGAGGGTGTCGACTCCGGCAATGTCGCGATGACATTCCAGGCCGGCTACACCCTCGGCGAGCGCGTGATCCGCCCCGCCAAGGTCGCCGTCGCGCCCTGACCGATCGTCGCTGCACAGAGGTACACCGATGCCCACCTACGACTACCGCTGCAAGGCCTGCTCGCACGAGTTCGAGCTGTTCCAGTCGATGAAGGATTCGCCCAAGCGCAAGTGCCCCGAGTGCGGGAAGAACGCGCTCGAGCGGCTGATCGGCACCGGCGCTGCCCTCCTCTTCAAGGGCTCGGGCTTCTACGAGACCGACTACCGCTCCGACAGCTACAAGAAGGCCAAGGAAGCCGAGAGTAAGTCGTCGAGCGGCGAGAGCAAGAGCGAGTCGAAGTCCGAGACAAAGTCGGACAGCAAGTCTTCCGAAAGCGGCAAGTCCGAGTCCAAGCCCGCGAAGACCGAAACCGCGAAGCCGGCCAAGGCCGACAAGCCCGCGGCAAAGAAGGCTTCCAAGAAGACCGCCTGACAGGGCTGCGTGGTTGCCGCTTCCACCCCACGCGGAGCGTGGGGGTATCCAAGACACCAGCCCCACTCGGAGAGTGGTGGTACCCAGGGGCTCAATGCGCATCATCGGGCACGGCATCGATCTGATCGAAGTCTCGCGCATCCGCGAGATGCTCGATCGCCACCCCGACCGCTTCGCCGAGCGCGTCTTCACCCAGCGCGAGCGCGACTACGCCGCGGACCGCAAACGCGGCGTCGAATCCCTCGCCGCGCGATTCGCCGCGAAAGAAGCCGTCTTCAAGGCCCTGGGCACCGGCTGGCGCGACGGCCTCGCCTGGACCGAGATCGAGATCATGAACGATGCGATGGGCAAGCCTTCTGTCGTGCTCACCGGCGCGGCCGCAGCGCGGGCCGCATCACTGGGCATCGACTCCTGGCAGATCTCGCTGTCGCACACCGCCGATCACGCGATGGCCTCGGCGATCGCGTGCGGCGCGTGATCGGAATCGCGGCGGCGAATCAGCCCCCGCCGCCGTCCTTCTTCTTCGCCGCCTCAGCCGCCTCTTTCGCGGCCCAGAAGGGCTTGAAGTCGTCGCGGTACCACTCGCGCCACGCCGGCAGATTCCAGCCCAATTGCCGCGTCGGCTGCTCGTACAACTCCTCGGTCAACCCGATCAGCGAGTTATGGATGTCGATGTGATACGTGATCACCGCGGCATCTTGAATCCTCAGCAGCGTGCCCTCGTTGACGACGCTCAACTGCGGATCGAACGCGACCGCGTTGGGTCCCACCACCGGTGTCAGCTCACTGACAAATGCCACCTGCTGGGCCACCATGATCCACGCGAGATCACCGGCGCGACCCTCGGCAGCGCCGCCGCTGCCGACACCCGCGCCCTGCACCTGCGCCCCGATCAGCCACGGGATCGCCGCGGCGAGTTTCAGCGTCTCCGCGAGCTTCGCCGCGGACGCCATTGTGTCCTTGTCGCGCGAGCGCAGCCCCTCGAAGACGACGAGCTTGAGCGACTCTGGCGGCCGCCCGGTCGCCTCGATCCGCCGCATCAGCCGGTCCGCCGCGGCCTTGCGGATCGCATCGTCCTTGTCGAAGACCCCGACCCACGCGAGCGACTCGTCGCCCGCATCGCCGGGGGCGTCGTAGAAGTGGTCGAGCATCGCGGTGCGGACGTCCTCGCCCTCACGCTCGAAGATTTCGATCATCGCCGGGAAGACCGCGGGGTCGGTGAACTCGCGCATCTTGACGATGCCTTCCTGGCGGATCTGCGTGTTGCGGATGTTGCCGAAGTGCTTGAAGCGGATCTTGCGGAGTTCCTTCTCGGCGTCGATGCGCCGCTTCTGGAACTGCGCGTACTCCTTCGCCTCGGCACTCTCGGGGTCGATCGCCAGATGGCGGATCCACTCGGGCACATCCTCGCCGGCCTGGGCCAGCGCGGTGTGGGCGGACGCGGCGGCGAGAAGTCCGGCGGTCGCGAAGATCAAACGCTTCATGCAAAGCCCCTTTCCGCGCGGCGGTCTCAACCGGTGGCAGCGCGATGGTACCGCGGGTACCTCAGGAGCCGTACGGCCTTGGGCGGGAACAGGTTGCGGTCATTCCCCGGTCGCGGTGGTCGCGACCGCGATCTTTCCGTACGGAATCGCCGCCCGCTCGGCCTCGGCTCGCGTCGGGTACCGGCCGGTGCGGACCGCGTACAGGGTCTTGCCCGCGGCCTGCACGGTCACGATCCGCAGCGGCACGCCGCGGAACTGGTAGGCCACCTTCGACGCCTGCTTCTGGGCGGTGTCGCGGCTGGAGAACGCGCCGAACTGGACTGTGTACCCCGAGGCGGGGGTGCGGGTCACACCCATGGAGGCGTTCGTCCGCGGCGAGGCGGAGGACGATGCGACGGATGTGACCGGCTGCGGCTGGATCGCCGCGGTCGTTGTTCCGAGGCGGTCGGCGACGAGCATGCGGACCTGTGCATCGCTGACGAACAGGTCGCGGGCCTTCTGGTAATTCCGCTGGGCGTCGGCGCTGCGGCCGAGGGTGCGATGGCAGTCGCCGGCGTAAATCGCGGCGCGGGCGGCCTCGTCCCCCTCGAGGGACCTGGAGGCCTGCTCGAGCAGGGTGGCGGCGCCGGCGAAGTCGCGGGTGTCCTTGGCGACCAGGCCCAGGGCCGCCGCGGCCCGGCCGGAGACGCCGCGGTGCGGGCTGTCCAGGAGCGGGTTGAGCCAGCGCTTGGCGTCGTTGTGGCGGTCGAGGGCCTGAGCCGAGAGGCCGGCGATCAGCGCGGCTTCCTCGCGGGAGGTGGTCGATCCCTTCGCCGCGGCGGCCGCGGCGGCGTCGTAGCTCTCGCTGTACCGACCGGACTGGTAGAGGGTGACGTAGTCGGTGGCGGGGCGGGTCTGGGTGCTGGCGCACCCGCCAATGCCCAAGGCCGCGAACACCATCAAGCACGCCAGGATGATGCGGGCGGTTGTCGGGATCGGCAGGGTCGGCAGAATCATCGGGCGGGGGCTCCGGGATGGACGGGGGTTCGCCCCGAATGGCCGCGATCGGCCGCGTTTCGTTAGGATCTTGTCGCCACGACCGGTGGCCGGAGCCGAGAATCGGACGCGCGCAGACTCTGCGTCGTCTTGTTGGGGTCAAAACCTTGAGCGTTCACGCCGCGATCTTGTCCAGCCTCATCCGCAGAGCCGGTCGCACACTCGTTGTCGACGACCGGCGGAGCTACCGCGGGTACGAGATCCTCGCCGGTGCGATGCACCTCGCGGGCCGGCTGCAAGGTGTAAACGGGACAGACACGCTCGGCCTGCTGCTGCCCACCAGCGGCGCATACCCGATCGCGCTGCTCGCGGGTTGGATCCTGGGCAAGACGGTTGTGCCGCTCAACTACCTGCTCAAGCGGGAGGAACTGGCGTACGTCATCGACCACTGCGGCACCGACACGATTCTGACGGCGCAGCCGATGCTCGACTACCTCGGCTACACACCCGATGGGGCGAATGTCATCCGCATGGAGGACACGGATTTCTCCGGCGTGCCGCCTTTCAACTGGCCGGCGACGAAGGAGGATGACGACCTCGCCGTGCTGCTCTACACCTCGGGCACGACCGGCAAGCCCAAGGGCGTGATGCTCAGCCACGGCAACCTCAAGGCCAACATCCGGCAGATCGAGGAGTGGGTCGAGTTCACCACCGACGATGTCATGATGGGCGTGCTGCCCCAGTTCCACACCTTCGGCCTGACGGTGCTGACGCTGCTGCCGTTGGCGGTGGGGATGAAGACGATTTATTCGGCGCGGTTCGTCCCGCAGAAGATCGTGAAGCTCATCCGTGAGCACAAGCCGACGGTCCTGGTGGCGATCCCCTCGATGTACAACGCGCTGCTGGCCACGAAGGACTCGACGGCCGAGGACCTGGCGAGTTTGAAGTACACGGTTTCTGGCGGCGAGCCGCTGCCGGAGTCTGTGTTCAATCGCTTCCGCGAGCGGTTCAACATCACGCTCAACGAGGGATACGGGCTGACGGAGACGGCGCCGGTGACGAATTGGTGCCGGCCGCACGAGTGGCGCCTGCGCTCGGTAGGCATGTCGCTTCCTCAAATCGATCAGCGCATCGCCGATCCGAGCGGCGAGAAAATCATGCCGACAAACGCCGAGGGCGAAGTGCAGATGCGCGGGCCCAACGTGATGAAGGGCTACTACCGAGACCCCGATGCGACCGCCGCGGTCTTCACAGCAGATGGCTACTTCAAGACCGGCGACATGGGCCGGCTCGATGAGGACCGGTTTCTGTATATCACCGGGCGCATCAAGGAGATGCTGATCATCGGCGGCGAGAACGTGTTCCCCCGCGAGATCGAGGAAGTGCTCAACGCCAACCCGACGGTTGCGGCGAGCGGCGTGGTGGGCAAGGCGGATGACATGCGCGGCGAGGTTCCGATCGCGTTTGTCGAGGCCCGCGAGGGCGAGACCGTTGATCCCAAGGCGCTGCGGAGCTGGTGCCGCGAGCGGCTCGCGGGGTACAAGGTGCCCGATGAGGTCCGCGTGGTGGAGAGCCTGCCGCGGAACCCGACCGGTAAGATCCTGCGCCGCGAGCTGAAGAAGCTGGTTTGATTTGGGATGATCTGAGCGGAGGAGGATCGCATGGCCCGCACGCCGTCAACCATGGTTGCGCTCGGCACGCCCGCCCCGCCCTTCGAACTGCCCGATGCGACGGGCACGAAGTTCAGACTCAGCGATATCGCCGCGGGCCGGCCGGCGCTGGTGATGTTCATCTGCAACCACTGCCCGTTCGTGAAGCACGTCCGCAGCGAGCTCGCGGCGATCGGGCGGGACTACGGCGATTCACCGAAGGGCAACGGCCGAGTCGGCATCATCGCGGTAATGTCCAACGACATCGAGAACTACCCGGACGATCGGCCCGAGCTGATGGCGAAAGAGGCGAACGAAGCCGGGTACACGTTCCCGTATGTCCATGATGCGACGCAGGCGGTCGCGAAGGCGTACCACGCGGCGTGCACACCCGATTTCTTCCTGTACGACAAAGACGGCAAGCTCGCCTACCGCGGGCAGCTCGATAACAGCCGTCCGGGTAACGGCGTACCGGTGACGGGCAAGGACCTGCGAGCCGCGATCGATGCGGTGATCGCGGGGAAGAGCCCGGGCGCGGATCAGAAACCGAGCATCGGGTGCAACATCAAGTGGATGGCGGGGAACGCGCCGACGGGCTGATCGACGCGTCAGTTCACCCGTTCGACCTTCGCACCACGAGCGACGGGTACTGCTCCGCAAACTCGTCCGCCAGCATCGCGTAGCGCACATGATCCGCCCGCGAGCCATCGATCTGCAGGTACTTCGGTGAGTACCCCTCCCTGCGGAACCCGAGCTTCTCGATCAAACCGATCGAAGCCTCGTTGTGCGGCTGGATGTTCGCCTCAACTCGGGCGAGGCCGAGCGTGCCAAACGCCTCCTGCAGCGCGAGCGGGATCGCTTCGGTCATGATGCCCCAGCGCGCGAACCGTTTACCGGTCCAGTAGCCCAGGAAGCACTGCTGGAGCGGGCCTCTGATGATCTCGTTGAGCGAGACCTGCCCGGCGATTTCGGCGGTCTCGTTCAGCACCACGAGCATCCGGCGTGATCGCGTCGTGTTGGCTGTCTCCAGCAGACGCTCGAACGCCGACAGTTCCGAATCCGGCGGCCGCGGCTCCCATTTCGTCAGGAACTCGCCGCTCTCGGCGCGGAGCGATTCGTACGCGGCCTCATCAGAGGCGAATGGGAACCGCAGGTGCACCTTCGCGCCTGTACGCAACGCGGCCTTCAGACTCTCCTCCCGCGGCGTCACGAGACATGCACCACGACCTCGCGCGAGTGCGCCCGGTCGCGGTGCTCCCAGAGGTAGATCCCCTGCCACGTGCCCAGCGCAAGCCGCGGCCCGATCATCGGGATCGCGATGCTCGTCGCCGTCAGCGAGGCCTTGATGTGGGCCGGCATGTCGTCGGGCCCCTCGCTCGTGTGCGTGTAGAGCGGGTCGTGCTCGGGCACCAGCCGGGCGAGCCAGGCCTCCAGATCACGCTTCGCCGAGGGGTCGGCGTTCTCCTGGATGATCAGACTCGCCGAGGTGTGCCGCACGAAGACGGTGCAGAGTGCATCTTCGCGGCCGCCGCCCTCAACCACTTCCCGCACCTGGTCGGTGATCTCGTAGAGCCCCTGGCCGCGGGTCTGGATGGAGAGCACGCGGACCATGCGTTGGTCACTCCCATTCGATCGTCGCGGGCGGCTTGCTGGAGATGTCATAGACGCAGCGGTTCACGCCGCGGACCTCGTTGATGATGCGGTTGGAGATGGTGGCGAGCGTGTCGTAGGGGATCCGCGCCCAGTCGGCGGTCATGAAGTCCTGCGTCTCGACCGCGCGGATGGCGACGGTCGATTCGTAGGTCCGCCCATCGCCCATCACGCCCACCGACTGCACGGGCAGCAGCACCGCGAAGACCTGGCTGGTCTTGCGGTACAGGTTCGCCGCGGTGATCTCCTCGAGCAGGATCGCATCACACTCGCGGAGCACATCGAGCTTGGGCCGCGTGACCTCACCTAGGACCCGCACGGCCAGGCCGGGGCCCGGGAAGGGGTGCCGCCAGACCATCTGTTCGGGCAGGCCGAGCACTTCGCCGAGCTTCCTGACCTCATCTTTGAACAGCTCGCGCAGCGGCTCGATCAGCTTGAACCCCAGGTTCTCGGGCAGCCCGCCGACGTTGTGGTGCAGCTTGATGCCCGCGGCCTTGCCCGAGTGGCCGTGGCCGGACTCGATCACATCGGGGTAGAGCGTGCCCTGCGCGAGGAACGAGGCGTCCTTGATCTTCTCCGCGGCGGTCTTGAAGACCTCGATGAAGCGGTGGCCGATGCGGCGGCGCTTCTCCTGCGGGTCTGAGATGCCCTTGAGATCGGCCAGGAAGTCTTTCTCGGCATCGACGACGGTCAGGTCGATCTTGAAGTGATCGCGGAAAGTCGTTTCGACCAGCGCTCGCTCACCCTTGCGGAGCAGCCCGGTGTCGACGAACACGCAGTGCAGTTGATCGCCGATGGCGCGGTGCAGCAACGCCGCGGTGACGGCCGAGTCCACTCCACCGGAGAGCCCGCAGATCACACCGGCGGTGCCGACCTTCTCGCGGACGGCCTTCGCGGCGGTCTCGGCGTAGTCGGCCATCCGCCAGTTGCCGGTGCAGCCGCAGATCTCGTAGACGAAATTGCGGATCAGGTCCGCGCCGTGCGGCGTGTGCGTCACCTCGGGGTGGAACTGGACCCCGTAGAAGCGGCGGCCCTCGGCGGTCGAGCGCACCGCGGCGTTGGGGCAGGTCGGCGTCGTCGCCAACGCCTCGAACAAGCCGCCAACGTCATGGACCTGATCGCCGTGGCTCATCCAGACGATCGTCCGGTCGGGTACCGCGGCGAAGATCCGGTCCGCCTGTTTGATGTTCAGGTTCGCTCGCCCGAACTCGCGGTGGTCGGCGCGGTCCACCTTGCCGCCCATCAGGTGGCAGGCGAGCTGCATGCCGTAGCAGATGCCCAGCACCGGCACGCCCAGATCGAAGATGCCAGGATCGCAACGTGGGGCGCCCGGCTCGTACACGCTCGACGGCCCGCCCGAGAGGATGATCCCCTTGGGGTTCATCTTCTTGAGCTCCGCGACGCTGATGTCCGGCGCTACCAGGATCGAGAAGACACCGGCTTCGCGCACCCGCCGGGCGATGAGCTGGACGGTCTGCGAGCCAAAGTCGAGGATCGGGACGATTTCGTCGTGTCCGGTCATGGGCGAGGACGGCCTCCGTCGCCTCCCGGGTTCGGCCCGGAAGGGGAGAGGTTAGGCGTGTGCACCGCCGCTGGTGCGGTGGCGGGTTGCCGGAGCGTTCCCGCACCGGGCCGGCGGTAGAATGGCGGGCGTGCGAACCCCCAGATCAACCCGCCCGGCGGCCGCGGCCCTGTCCGTGTTGGCCATGGCGGCGTGCGCATCGCCCCCGCGGGAGAGCTTCGACAGCCCGGACCCGGCCGCCCGCCGAGCGGCCATCGTGCGGGCCGCGGCGGAAGAGGACACCACGAAGGTGCCGGACTTGGTCCGGATGCTCGACAGCGACGACCCGGCGGTCCGGCTGCTCGCGATCGGGACGCTCCAACGCTTGACGGGGGAAACGCTCGGGTACGATTACGCCGCACCGGCTCGCGATCGCGATGAGGCGGTCCAGCGGTGGGTCAGCTACGCGGAACGATCTGCCGGGGGCGCCACGGAATGACGGGACAATCCGATGTGCTCGCCGAAGTGAGTCTTGGTGGCCGGCAGCCCGACCTGCGGCTCGAACTGGTCAGCAACCCCGTGTATTTGTGCGGGGCCCGCGAACTGGTGGCTCAGATCTCGCGTCGGCTGGGTTTCGACGAGCACGCATCGTCGCAGATCGCGCTCGCGCTCGATGAGGCGCTCGCGAATGTGATCCGGCACGGGTACGAGAGCCGGGAGGACGGTCGGATCTGGGTGAGCTTCTTCCCGCTCGCGGGCCAGAACGCATCGGCCGCGGGGATCGAGATCGTCGTCGAGGACGAGGCCCGCCAGGTCGATCCGCTCAAGATCAAGGGTCGCGATCTCGAAGACATCCGCCCGGGGGGGCTGGGTGTGCACATCATCCGGGAAGTCATGGACGAGGTCCGCTACGAGAAGCGCGGTGAACGCGGGATGCGGCTCACGATGATCAAGCGGCACACGCCGGGAGCAGGGAATGGCTGAGCAGGATCCCATCGAGGTGCGGATGTCGGAACGCGACGGCGCGATCGTCGTGCACCCGGATGGCGAGATCGGGTACCACGAGGCGCCGACGCTGCGCAACAAGCTCAAGGTGGCGTTCGACCGCTCGCCGCGCAAGGTCGTGGCCGATCTGGCAAACGTCGACTACATGAGCACCCCCGGTCTCGCGACGCTCGTCGAAGCGCTCCAGATCTCGAAGCGCACCAAGGTGCCACTGGTCATCTGCGGCCTGAACGAGCGTGTGCTGGCGATCTTCGAGATCGCCAAGCTCCAGACCGTCTTCACGATCGTGGGCGGTGTCGATGAGGCTGTCCGCGGCTGAACGGGCCCGGCGAGCGGAGGGGGAGCATGAGCGGAGGGGGGATCAATGGCCGATGAGCCCCAGGACGGACCCAAGGCGCTGCAACTGCCCGCGGCCGCGCTGAACGCGGTCGGCGGCAGAGCGCTGGGGCGGCTTGGTCACATCGGGGCGGTGTTCTTCCTCCTCGTCGATGCGTTCCTGTGGGTCGCCCGGGCCATGGTCAGCCGCAAGGTGCGGGTCGGCCGCCCGGCGATCATCGCGCAGCTCGTCCGTGTCGGCGCCCGGTCCGTGTTCATCGTGTCGCTGGTGTCCGGCTGCGTCGGGCTGATCCTGGCGTTCCAACTCTCGCCGCCGCTGGAGCAGTTCAGCCGCCGCGATCTGGTCGCCAACATCGTCGGTGTTGCTGTGTTCCGCGAGCTTGGCCCACTGATCGGCGCCATCGTGCTGACGGGCTACGCCGGAGCCGCGATCGCCGCGGAACTGGGGACGATGGTGGTGGGGGAGGAGATCGAGGCGATGGAGGCCCACGCCCTCGACCCGATCCGCTTCCTGGTTGTGCCCCGCGTGATCGCGGCGGTCGTCAGCATGACCGCTCTCGCGATCATCGCGGATGTCGTCGCGGTCGCGGCAGCGCTCTTCATCTCCATGGTCGCCCTCGATATCCCGCGGCAGACCTTCATGGACAACCTGCTCTTCCAGGTGAAGCTCGTCGATTTCCTCACCGGCGTCGGCAAGGGGGCTGTGTTCGGCCTGCTGATCGGGCTGATCTCCTGCGCGAATGGGCTGAGCGTCACCGGCGGCGCCGCCGGCGTCGGCCGGGCGACAACCAACACCGTCGTTCAGTGCGTGGTGTCGATCATCATCGCCGACCTCGCTTTTACCGCGGTCTTCTACGCCCTGGGCCTGGTGTGACCGCCAGGGGGTCTTCGGACATCTCGCCGGGCCATTCCCGCCCCACGCGGCTCCTACCATCCCCGCCCATGGCCAAGCGACCCTCAACGACCGCCCGCCGCGGCACGACTCCGTCACCCCGCGTGGCGATCATCGTCAGCCGTTACAACGAATCGATCACGACGCCGCTGCTCGACGCGGCCGCCGCGGCCTTCGCTCAGAAGGGGGGCCGGCCCGAGGATCTGGACGTGTTCGATGCGCCCGGCGCCTACGAGCTGACCGCGCTGAGCGCGGCGGCGGCACGCACCGGGCGGTATGCGGGCATCGTCGCCCTCGGGTGCGTGATCCGCGGCGAGACGCGGCACGACCGCTACATCTGCGATGCGGTTGCTCACGGGCTGACGCAGGTCACGCTCGCGACCGGGATCCCGGTCGCGTTCGGGCTCCTGACCACCGAGAACGCGGCGCAGGCGCGGGCTCGCGCGGGCGGCCGCCACGGCAACAAGGGCGCCGAGGCGATGGAAGCGTTGCTCGCGACACTCGAGACGCTTGCCCGCATCTCCTCGGGCGATGGATCACCTGTGGTAGGCAAGTCCAGACCCGATAAGGCCCGCGCCAGCAGCGGGGGGCGGCGATGAGCGTCACGAACCACCAGATCCGTCGGCTCGCGTTCCAGGTGTTGTTCCAGATCGACGCCCGGGGCGAACTCGATACCGACCTCGTTCGCGAGACGCTGGATGTGCCCGACAACTTCGGCGAGCGCGAGGTGCGCAAGTCGTTCGACCTCGGTGTGGAGGCGTACAAGGCTCGGCACGCCGCGGACGGCGTCATGGAGAGTCTGGCGCCCGGGTGGCCGGCCGCGCGGCAGCCCGCGGTTGATCGTGCGATCCTGCGGCTCGCGCACTTCGAGATGACGACGGGCCGCACCCCGCCCAAGATCGCGCTGAACGAAGCGGTCGAACTCGCCAAGGAGTTCGGCTCGGAGAAGTCGCCGGGGTTCGTCAATGGCCTGCTCGACAAGGTGCTCAAATCACTGCCCGCAGATCAGACGCCCCCGTCTGAGTCTGAGGAAGCCTGACGGCGCCGCAATTCAAACGATCACAGGACGACTTCACGCCGATGGCTCTCTTCAAATCAATCCTGGGCAAGGTCAAGCAGGGGCTCGAGAAGACCCGCCAGTCGTTCATGACCGGTGTGCACGGGCTCCGCTCGCTGCTGACCGGGCGGAAGCTCGATGAGGAACTGATCCGCCAACTCGAAACGCGGCTGTTGCAGGCCGATGTGGGCGTGAAGACGACCCGGCGACTGATCGAGCGGATCCGCGAAGACTTCCGCGCCGGCAAGCTCGAGACAGGCGATCAGGTTCTCGACTACATGAAGTCGGAGCTCAAGGCGATGTGGCCCGAGGCCGATCGCCGCCTGCGGCTTGCTCCGTCGGGCGAGGGGTCGACGGTGATCCTCGTCACCGGCGTGAACGGGGTTGGGAAGACGACCTCGATCGCCAAGCTCTGTGCAGCGCTGCGGGCCGACGGGAAGTCCGTGCTGCTGGGAGCCTGCGATACGTTCCGCGCCGGGGCGGTGCGGCAGCTCGAGATCTGGTCGGAGCGGCTGGGTGTCGAGGTCGTCAAGGGGCAGCAGGGGGGTGATCCCGCCGCGGTCGCGTTCGACGCCTGCATCGCGGCGAAGGCACGGGGCGTCGATGTGCTCATCCTCGACACCGCCGGCCGCCTGCACACGCAGGACCCGCTGATGCGTCAGCTCACCAAGCTGCGGAACGTGGTCGCCAAGCAGATCCCGGGAGCCCCGCACGAGGTGCTTCTGGTGCTCGATGCCACCAGCGGCCAGAACGCGATGCGTCAGGCCGAAGAGTTCGGCAAGGCCGCGGGCGTGACGGGGATCTTTCTCTCCAAGCTCGATGGGACCGCGAAGGGCGGCATCGTGATCGCGATCCGCGAGATCACCGAGATACCGGTGAAGTTCGTCGGTGTGGGGGAGACACCCGAGGACGTCCAGCCCTTCGATCCCTCGACCTTCGTGGATGCGCTGTTCGCAGTGTAACCGCTCAGGTCGCCGCGGCGGGGCTCTTTCGGCGGAGTTCGCGGCGGATGCAGTCGACCAGCTCTTCGATCGAGTAAGGCTTGGCGATGAAGCGGACCCGCGGATCGCTGGTCAGGCTGTCGATCAATTCGCGGTCCGGAGCCCCGGTCGTGATGACGACCGGCAGTTTCGGGCGCCGCGCACGGATCTCGCGCAGCGTGTCGGCCCCGCTCAACCCCGGCATCGTGAGGTCGAGCAGCACAACGCCAAGCGAGTCGCCGTTCGCATCGATCAGGTCGATCGCGGCCGAGCCGTCCCGCGCGGAGATCACCTCTAGCCCCGCCAGCCGCAGCGCCTGCACGGCGAGATCGCGGACCAGCGGCTCATCGTCCACGACGAGAACAGTACCCGGAGAGGCTTCTGTCTCTGCTGCCTGGGGCGGCTCCGCATCAACGCTCGCCGCGCCGGCCCGAAGGTCGAGCGGGAAGAGAACGCGGATGCTGGTGCCGACATCCGGCGCTGAAGCGAGATGGATCGCGCCGTGGTGCGATGCCACGATGCCAAGCACGGAAGCCATGCCCAGGCCGCGGCCCGCGAACTTGGTACTGTAGAAGGGGTCGAACATCCGCCGCTGTGTCTCTTCGGACATGCCGCAGCCGCGGTCGGCAACCTCGATGAAGACAAAGTCGCCCGGCGCGGCCCGCGTCGCCGGTACGCAGGTCTCGAGGCTCGCGGAATCGAGGCGGCACGCACCGACGCGGATACAGATCGGTGAGCTCGGGTCGGTCGATGCCTCGATCGCGTTGGTGACCAGGTTGAGCACGACCTGCCGCGCCTGCGTCGGATCGATCATCGTGACTACCGGCTTGTCGCCGATCACCTCGATCACGATCCGGGCGAGGTCATCGCCGCTCACGACCAGAGGCGTGTACTCGCGGACAAGCGCTCCGAGATCCGTCTTCTCGGGGCGGAGCGTGCCGCGGCCCGCGGTGGTCATCAACTGTCGGGTCAGATCGGCGGCGTGCTGGGCGGTCTGAACGATCTTGTGCGCGGCCTCGGTCGTCGCCGGCTCCCCGCCGCGGTTGATGATCATCCGCGCGTTGCCGATTACCGCGACGAGAAGGTTGTTGAAATCGTGGGCCACGCCGCCCGCGATGACCCCGAGGCTCTCGAGCTTCTTCGACTGCTCATCCCGCGCTTCCATCGCGCGGCGCTGTTCCTCGGCCTCGACCAGCACGGTGATATCGGAGGCCACACCGCCGACACGGATGTTCGCGGCGGCCTGCTGCTCGAGCGGGAACAGCCGCTCGTGGATCCATCGCACCGAGCCATCATCGCCGGCGACGCGGTAGGTCAGGTCTTGCGGCAGCGGTGTCGCCGCGTTGATAGGGCCGACCTTTGCGCGGTCGTCGGGATGGACCTGTGCGAGCCATGTCGAGCGATCGCGAGGATCCGCCGCGCCGCGCCCGAAGACGCGTTCGAACGCGTCGCTGACAAACGCGACACGCCCGCTGGGGACATCGAGCACCCAGTACACCGCATCGACGTGATCGGCCAGTTGCCGGAGGCGGCGTTCGCTTTCCCGGAGGGCCATCGCGGCGGCCTCACGCTCGGCGGACATGCTCGCCAGGAATCCCGCCATCACCGCGGAGACACCGAGATAGACCCACAGCACGATCAGGCTGTCGTGGACGGACTCCATCCCGAACGGGCCCATCTTGGCGATAGTTCCCGCCGCGCTGCCGAAGGCGAGGACCCCGACCATCACCGCCGATCCGCGCGGCCCGAGCCGGATCGCGCCCACCGCGAGGACCGCGAGCGGGACGAACGCCAGCGAGAGCGAAAGCCGCTGCGTGTCCTCCGACGGCTTGTAGAACGTCAACCCGATGGCTACCACGAGCGCTGCGATCAGCACCACCCACTCCGCGGCGTGTACTTTGCCGCCCCGGCGCCACGGCCGCCCGACCCAGCAGATCAGCAGCGGCGTTCCGACGAGGAAGCCGATCAGATTGCCGACATACCAGACCTGCAGGACATCCCAGAACGCCGCGCCCGGGATCCGGCCGCTGACCGCGAGTGAGCCGGCCCCCGCGACGGCGCTGATGATCGGCGCAACCGGTGATGCGATAAGCAGCAGCACCGCCGCATCGCGCACCCGGTCGAGGGAGAGCCGCATGCCGACGCGGCGGCAGATCCATTCCGCGATCACGGCTTCCGCCGCGTTCCCGCCGCCCACGACGAGCGCCGACCCGAGAAGGCCGGCGACCTTGAGCATGCCGGGGTCCTCCGGCCACCCGATCTGGCGGATGTTCACGATGGTCGCCGCTACGAAGACCGCGGGCCAGAGGTGGCGACCAAAGAGCAGCAGCAGCGCGAGGGCCAGCGAGGTCGGGAGCCAGACCGGGGTCACCTGCGGCGAGAGCAGAGCGAACTCGAGGCCGCCGATCGCGACGACGACATACGCGCCGACGAACAGAGCGCCGATAAGCCACGCCTCCATGCCGGAGGCTGCAAATGGAGCGATTTGAAGCCTGGATTTCGCCGAGGCGCTGGAGCCTTTGTTCATGCGACCGCCGGAGGAGGGGAGAGCGGGGCGCAATGCACCGTGTCGCGGTGACCGGTCGCGTCGAGTATACACGCCGACCGAAATTCGGTGCCCCCAAAGGAAAAGGGCCCGGCGCTCGGCCGGGCCCTCGTGAGGATCACGAATCTGGAAGAAGGCTTACTTCTTTCCGCCGCTCTGAGCCGCCATGATCTCGTCCTGGAGGTTCCGCGGCATGGGGCGGTACTCGAGGAACTCCATCGTGGAGCTGGCGCGGCCCTGGGACATGCCGCGGAGCGAGGTGGTGTAGCCGAACATCTCCGACAGCGGCACTTCGCAGGTCACGAGCTTGACGGGCTCGCGGTCTTCGGTGTCGATGATCATGCCGCGGCGGGAGGCGATATCGCCGGTGACGTTGCCGAGGAACTCCGAGGGCGTCGTCACGACGACCTTCATGATCGGCTCGAGGAGCACAGGGCCGGCCTTCTCGGCCGCCTCGAGGAGAGCCAGGCGACCGGCCTGCTCGAAGGCGACCTGCGAGGAGTCGACCGCGTGGAACGAGCCGTAGGTCAGCGTCGCCTTGACGTTGATCAGCGGGTAGCCGAACTTCACGCCGCTGGTCGCTGTCTGGCGGATGCCGTACTCGACACTGGGGATGAATTCCTTGGGGATCACGCCGCCGACGATGCCGTTCTCGAAGGCGATGTTGTCGGAGAAGTCGAGCTCGTCCGCTTCGGCCTGGGCCGCGGTGTAGGGCTCGAGGGAGATCACACAGTCACCGAACTGACCGCGACCGCCGGTCTGCTTCTTGAACAGGCCGCGGACGTCGGTCACCTTGCGGGTGATCGCCTCGCGGTAGCTGACCTTGGGCTTGCCGACATTGACGTTGATCTTCATGTCGCGGATGAGCTTGTTCCGGATGATCTCCAGGTGCAGCTCGCCCATGCCCGCGATGATCGTCTCGCCCGTCTCCTCGTTGTAGTTGGAGCGGAAGGAGGGGTCCTCGCGGCGGATGACCATGAGCGCCTCGGACAGCTTGCGCTTGTCGTCCTGCGTCTTGGGCTCGATGGACATCGAGATCACCGGCTCGGGGAAGTGCATCCGCTCGAGCATGATCGGGTCGTCCTGATCGCACAGCGTATCACCGGTGTACGAGTCCTTGATGCCGACGACGGCGACGATGTTGCCGGCGCTGGTCTGCTCGAGGTCGTTGCGGTGCTGGGCGTGCATCTCGTAGATGCGGCTGACGTTTTCCTTCTTGTTGTTGCCCGGGTTGATGAGGCGCGTGCCCTTGGCGAGCGTGCCCGAATAGACGCGCATGTAGGTCAGGTCGCCGTGCTTGTCGCTGACGACCTTGAAGACGAGCGCGGAGAAGGGGGCGTCCGGATC
Organism: Planctomycetaceae bacterium; assembly: GCA_040255445.1. Lineage (GTDB taxonomy): Bacteria > Planctomycetota > Phycisphaerae > Phycisphaerales > UBA1924 > JBDZUZ01. The sequence goes on from JBDZUZ010000002.1 coordinate 39,399, forward strand.
GTGCGGACGCTTGAGAGCCTTCTCCTTGTCCTGCGGGTCGGTGCCTTCGACCTCGGGGACCTCGTTGGGGCTGGGCAGGTACTCGACGACGGCGTCGAGCAGACGCTGCACGCCGATGTTCCGCAGCGCAGCGCCGCAGAGGACCAGGTTGGCCTTCCGCTCGATCACGCCCTTGCGGAGCGCGGCTTTGAGCTCCTCGACCGTGGGCTGCTGGTCGTTGAGGTACTTCTCCATGAGGGCGTCGTCGAGCTCGGCGGCCTTCTCGACCATGTCACGGCGCCACTGATCCACCGTCTCCTTCATGTCGGCGGGGATGTCCTTCTCGGTCACCTTCTCGCCCTTGTCGCCCTCGAAGAAGAAGGCGCGCATGGTGAGCAGGTCGATGATGCCCTGGAACTCGTTGCCCGAGCCGATGGGGTACTGGATCGCGATGGCGTTGGCGCCCAGGCGGGTCTTGATGGTCTTGAAGGAGAACTCGAAGCGGGCGCCGAGCTTGTCCATCTTGTTGATGAAGCACAGACGCGGCACCTTGTACCGGTCGGCCTGACGCCACACCGTCTCGGACTGCGCCTCGACGCCTTCCTTACCGTCGAACACCGCGACCGCGCCGTCAAGGACGCGCAGCGACCGCTCGACTTCGATGGTGAAGTCGACGTGGCCGGGGGTATCGATCAGGTTGAGCTTGTACTCCTTGCCCTTGTGGATCCAGGGGCAGGTGGTGGCGGCCGACTGGATGGTGATGCCGCGCTCCTGCTCTTCCTGCAGGAAGTCCATCGTGGCGGTGCCCTCGTGCACCTCGCCCATCTTGTAGTTCTTGCCGGTGTAGTAGAGGATGCGCTCGGACACCGTGGTCTTGCCCGCGTCGATGTGGGCGCAGATGCCGAAGTTGCGGATGTACGTGAGGTCTGCTGCCATGTCTGAAATCGCCTTTCGAACCGCCGGGCCCGCCGAGCACGGCGGTGTCCCTGTCTGCTTCCGGGCCGATCGGGAGGTTCCATCCCCGCCGGCCCGCCCGGCGCAAAGGCCGGGATCGGGTTGTCGACTGTGAACCGGCCGATTCGGCCGGTGGAGTACGCGTGTGCGTGCGATGCCGGGCCCGCCGTGCGGCGGGAACTGTCAGCCCTCGGGGATCTCTTCGTCCTCGTCCATGGGTCTGCCGGCTCTGTCCGCCGCGGAACGCGACGGGCCCCGGAACAGTCGGCACGGGTACCTCGCGACCCGGGGCCGCGCGGCGTAACCGCCTTCTGCTGGGGAGGAAAATGTTAACCACACCGGGGTGCGAATCAAGACCCGCGGCGGTGCTCCCCGGACGTCGTTACCTCACGGATTATCAAGGGTTTGTAAACGCCCGCATCTCCCGCTGCTGGCGGTCGTTGAGGCCTACGAGGGGGTCGAGCCGGGTGAGCTCCTGGAGCTCGAGGGCCCGGGTCGCCCACCTGGCCGCCTCTGCCGGGCGGCCGGCCTGGGCGTGCAGCCGCGCCAGCTCAACCGGGTACAGGACCGAGTACGGGCCGGCCGCGGCCGCCCGCTCGTAGGCGTCGATAGCCCCCGCCAAGTGCTGGGCGACCCCATCGACCGACATGATGGTTCGGTGCAGCGTGCCGACCCACCCCCAGCCGCTCGAACCACCCCCGGCCTGTGCGGCCTGGGTCGCGATCTCGACCGCGCGGGCGGCAAGCTCATCGCGGCGGGCGGGATCGCCGGCGGCGAACGCCAGATCCAGGTACAGGCGGCTGAGGGCGCGAGCGGTGGGTCCGTGGACCGGGAATCGGTCTGCCGCCGCCTCGAGCCCGGGTCTTGCCGCCTCGACCCCTCGGGCGCGAAGGTCGGCGATCGCTCGTTCCAGCTCCACGGGGGTGGGGGAGATGCGTCGGCCAAGCTGCGCCGACAGAGCTTCGGCGAACTCGCGGCCCTCGGGTCCGGACCATCGGCCGCTGGTCGCCAGCACACCCGCCCGCTGCGACGCGGCAGCGACGGGTGCGGCCTCCGCCGCGGCCGCCCGCAGTGATCGCTCCCATCCGAGCACCCCGGGAAGGGCGAGCAGCACGAGAACGAGGGCGCCCGACGGAGCAATCCACGCCACCGAGCGGCGGAGGAGCGTCGTGCCGCGGCCGATCCAGACTCCCGAAGCCGCCACGGCCAGCCACGCCGCCCACGTCAGGGCCGAGGTCACGCTGGCGGGCGTCATCTCGATCTGGGCATGCGCCAGGAGGACGAGGCCGCCGGCTCCGAGCGCGGCCGACAGGATCCCGATCGGGATGTCACGTCGACCCACAGCGACCGCCGCGAGCACCCACACCAGCAGCCCGACGACGCGGACGAGCGATGCCTCGGGGGTTGCCAGCGCGATCTCAGTGGCCGCCGCGGCAGCGGTTCCGAGCGCGGTGATCAGGAAGACCGCGCGGATGATGTCGCGGGATGCGGTCGGGGCGTCGACGTGTGCGGGCGCGGCGTTGTCGGCGGTGAGCATGGCGCGTGCGGCGAACGACGCCGCGGCGATCGCAAGCCCGACCCAGGCAACCCCGAAGATGCCGAACGCCGCGATCCAGTCGAACGCCATGCTGTGCGGGCTGGAAACATCCTCGGGCGAGATCGGCGGTTTGAGGATCTGATACGCCTCTTTGAAGCCGGCGGGCCCGACGCCGATCAGGGGCTCCATCGCGATCGTTCTGGATGCGCCGACGATGTAGAACCAGCGGAAGAGCAGGCTCAGGTTCGCCTTGGCCTCCGGGAGCAACGCCATCAGGGCGACGCCCATGAGCGGCAGCAGCACGGCCGCGGCGACGATCACGGCGGCCGCCTTGCCGGCGCCGACCGCCTTCAGTCGCCGCGCCGCGATCGCAAGAATCACGAGCCCGAGACCCAGGCCAGCCGCGGCGATCGCGCCCTTGCTGCCGGTCAGGAGGAGCCCCGCGATGCCACCGACGGCGAGCACGCCGGCGAGCAGGAGCGTGGGCCTCGGCAGCGGCGTGTTTCTTGTCCGCGCGAAGGCGAGCAGCCCGGCGCCGCTCACCGCCGCGGCGGCCATGAACGACGCGTAGACGTTGCTCAGGCCGAACCATCCGGTCGCCTCGGCGTTGAGCAGTCGGCGCTCGTAGGCCCGGGCCATCGCAGAGTCGGGCGACCAGCCGTTGGCGGCGAGGATCGCATCGCGATTCTGGCGGTACATCGCGACCGTCTCGGGGTGATCGATGTAGTTCTGAACGAGGCCTTTTGCGGCGAGCACACCGACGGATCCGAGCAGGACCGCCGCGGCGATCCGCCATCGCTGCTCATCGCGGCACGCGGCCCACACGGCGACCGCGCCGACGATCGCCGCCAGCCAGGCGCTCGCGATCACGGTGTCGTCGAGCGTGTTGCTGTCGCGGGAGAGAGCGTGGAACAGCGCGGGCGCCACTCCGACCGCGGCGACCGCGCTGGCAATGACGATGCTCCGGCCCCGCCCGGCCGCGGATGCGAGCACGAGCCATGCGCCGATGAGAACGGCGGCATCGAGCAGCATCGAGAGCGCGGGGGTCAGGCCCACGATCGGCGCCGCCGAGGTGAACGGATCGCCGCTCCACGCCGGCATCGGATCGAAGGTCGCGGTCATGCGGACAACAACGCCCACGAGGACCACGCCGAACCCGAGGTCGGCGAGGCGGCTGCGGGACGATGGAGGGAGGGCGGCATCGGTCATGGACCGAAGTCCGTTGTGCGGGTGGCGTTGTACTCAAAGAGCGCGAGCACCAGCAGCATCACGACCGTCTGGACGCCGGCGAGCAGCGCCTGCCAGGGCTCGAGCGTGCCGAGGAACACACCCGTCAGGCCCGTGATCGTGGTGAAGCCGTAGATCACGGCGACGGCGGACTGCTTGGTGAGCCCGAGCCGCACGAGGCGGTGCGACAGGTGGTTGAGGTCGCCAACAAAAGGCGATCGCCCCGCACGCAGGCGGATGATGACCACGCTCAGGAAGTCGTAGATCGGCACGGCCAGGACGATCAGCGGCATGAAGACGCCGTACCACCCGCCGGCGAGCGCGTTGCCGGTTTCGGTGTCGTAGTAGGTGGTGCGGACGGTCAGGAACGCCAGCAGATAGCCCACCAGGATCGAACCGCCGTCACCCATGAAGATGCTGGCGGGCGGGAAGTTGAAGACGAGGAACCCCAGCAGCGCGCCGATCAGCAGCGCGAGACACGCCGCGACGAACCACTGCTGCTGGATCAACGCCGCGGCGAGGAAGCACGCCGAGGTAATCGCGCCGACACCGCCGCAGAGCCCGTCCATGTTGTCCATGAAGTTGAGCGCGTTGGTGACGACGAGAATCCACAACGCGGTCAGGATCGTCGAGAGCCAGGGCCCGCCAACATGTGGAGTCAGGAACTCGAAGAGGCGGGTCTCGGTCAGCACCGGGATCGCGAAGGCGGGGAGCGACATGAAGAGGAGCTTGATGAACGGCCCCAGCGGTCGGCGGTCATCGATCACGCCCAGTACGTGCAGCCAGGCCAGTGATGTCAGCAGGATCACCGCGCTGCGGCTCTCCTCACGCACGCCCGCGGCGTATTCCTTGACGGCCGGGAACGTGCCGACGACCCAGGGCTCTGCGAACCAGATCAGCGCGAGGCCGGCCAGCATCGGCATCGCGACCGCGAAGAAGATGGCGATGCCGCCGGTGTTGGGGACGCGGCGGGGGGCCTGCTTGATCTGCCCGGAGACGCCGGGCGAATCGAGCGCGGACAGGCGCACGCCCACCTGCCTGACGAGCCAGGTCAGGGGCAGCGAGATCGCGGCGGCCACGCCGATCAGTGAGAGACAGAGCCAGAGCATGGGCGGTGAGTCTACGGAAGCTGGGACGAAGACTGGTTTGGCGGCTCAGCGCGGGTGAGCCGGCGGGATATCGGCCAGACGGCCCACAGCACGGTAAAGACCGCCACCGCCATCAGGATCATCACCCCAACCCGCCACGGCCACGGCCCGAGCGACTGGATGACGGTGCGTGTCGAGGGGTCGGTCTCGCCGACGTACCCATAGTTGAGGCCGAAGGCGATGTTGATACCCATCAACATCGCGATGTAACCCACCCCGATGGCGATGCTCGCCACGAGATCTCGGAATCGGGGCCGGTACATACCCACGGCTACGTCGTAGATGGCGGAGCCGACGATCATCACGTGACCGATCCAGAACAACCAGAATCGCCAATCCGCGACGCCCTCCTGGAGCGTCGGGGTGACGAAGGCCTGGGTCGAGAGACCGATCCCCCAGAAGTAGAGCAGGCTCCGCAGCACACGCTGCTTCGTCAGCATGGCGCCCGCCGCGATGAAGATCGACACATCGCAGAGGTGCAGCGGCAGGCTGGTGCCAAGATCCCAGTTCCCAGGCAGCACCCACCAGATCGAGGTCAATATCGAGTAGGCGAGGACCGCGATGCCCCATCCACGACGGAATCGCTCTTCCCGCGGCGTCCCGCGCCAGCGCCGGCCGAGCACGGAGGCGGCCGCCATCGCCGCGAAACACACGGTCACCGCCAGAAAGTGCATCGGCGTGAAGGCGTGGAAGCGGGTGAGCCAGTCGCCTTCGGCGCGAGAGTCCGCGGCCGCGAGCAACAGAGCGGCGGCGATCACCGTCAGGCTCCCGCCGCCGGTGAGGCGCGATCGGGGCTCGTCTCGTGCCGGAGCTGTCCGCACGCCGCGGCGATATCGCGGCCGCGGCTGCGGCGGATATGCACGTTGAGGCGGCGGTCGGTCAGGATCTTCTGGAAGGCCAGCACATCATCCGTCCGCGGCCGCTTGAAGGGCACGCCGCCGACCTCGTTGTAGCGGATCAGGTTGATGTTGGCCCGCAGCTTCTTGGCGACGGTCGCGAGTTCCTCGGCGTGGCGAGGTTCATCGTTGACACCGCGGAGCAGCGTGTACTCGAGCGTGACCTCGCGGCCGGTCTTTTGGAACCACTTGTCGCAGGCGGCGAGCAGTTCGGCGATCGTGGTGTAGCTGGCCCACGGGATGAGCTGGCGGCGGAGCTCATCGTTGGGGGCGTGCAGCGAGAGCGCGAGCGTGATCGGCAACTCGAGCTGCTCGGCGAGCTTCTCGATCGCCTTGGGCAGGCCGACCGTCGAGATGGTGATCTTGCGGGCGGAGATCCCCATGCCCCAGGGCGCTGCAAGCGTCCGGACCGCGGCGATCACGTTCGCGAAGTTACTGAGCGGCTCGCCCATGCCCATGAAGACAACGTTCGAGATCCGGCGCGCCGCGCCATCGGGGCCCGGCAGGCGGGAGAGCCGCCAGACCTGCTCGACGATCCGCCCGCTGGTGAGGTTGCCATCGAGCCCGCCCAGGCCCGAAGCGCAGAACCGGCAGCCGACCGGGCAGCCCACCTGGGAGGAGATGCACGCGGTGGCGCGGTCCTCGGTGGGGATCATCACGCACTCGGTCTGGCGCGTCGGGTCGCCCGCGGCCAGCGAGACCGGCATCAGGTGAACGGTGCGCGAGCCCGGGGCGGCGGGGATCGAACTCTCGGCGGGGGCGGCGTCCTCGGCTGTCCCCCATTCGATCAGGAGCTTCTGGGTGCCATCGGTCGCGACCTGATGCGCGATGGTGGCCCCGGAGAGAAAGGTCATCTCCCTCGTCAGCATCTCGCGGTCGGCCTTGGAATGGTTCGACATCGCCGCGGGGTCGGTGACACCCTTGGCGTACACCCATTCGAGAAGTTGTTTGGCGCGGAACCGCTGCAGCCCACGCTCGGCGAGCCAGTCGGCGAGCGATTCGGGCGTCATCGCGAAGAAGTGGTTGGTGGGTGCGGTCGGAGGCACAGGTCAAGGGTAGGAGATCGGGCGGGCGATCGCCGCGGACACTCAACTGCAGCCGGTTAGTTCGAGCCCGGGTTCGCCCCGCCGATCGTCAGCGGGACAGCGCCGTACAGATCCTGCGTGATGACAGGCGCCGAGATGTGGATGCGGCGTGATTCGGGGTCGATCCCGCGTTCCTTCATCTCTTTGCGGAGCGCACCGGGCAGGGCGAACTCGACGTCCTCCTCGAAGATCGATGCCTGCTGGATGGTGCCGCCGTAGCGGGAGATCAGTTCGCGGCAGAGGCCCGCAACAAGGTCCTCGGGCGCTGAGGCGCCGGCGCTGATCAGCACCCGCTCCTGCCCGGTCTTGAACCAGCGGTCGTCGAGTTCGGAGGCGTCGTCGAGCAGGTGGGCCCGGGCGCCGTTGTTCATCGCGATCTCGGTCAACCGCACCGAATTGGAGGAGTTTCGTGAGCCGACCACGAGCACGATGTCGACCTGCGGGGCCAGTTGCCGCACCGCGTGCTGGCGGTTGGTCGTCGCGTAGCAGATGTCGCTGCTTGGGGGCTCCTTGATGTTCGGGAACGCCTTCTTCAGGGCGTCGATGATGACGCCGGCATCGTCGGTGGAGAGGGTGGTCTGCGTCAGGTAGACGAGCCGGTCGGGGTCCTTGATGTCAAGGAAAGGGATGTCCTCTGGGCTCTCGACCACCTGCGTCGCATCGGGTGCCTCGCCCATGGTCCCGACGACTTCCTGATGGTTGCGGTGGCCGACCAGCAGGATCTGATAGCCCTGCCGCGCGTACCGGACGGCTTCGGAGTGGACCTTTGTCACCAGCGGGCAGGTCGCGTCGATCGCCTTGAGACCGCGGGACCTGGCCGCCTCCCGCACCGCCGGGCTGATCCCGTGCGCCGAGAAGACGACGATCTTTCCGGGCGGGACATCCTCGACACGCTCGACGAACCTGACGCCCCGATCGACAAAGCGTCCCACCACGTGCTTGTTGTGCACGATCTCGTGATAGACGTAAATGTCCTCGGACGGGTGCAGGTCGAGCACCTGATCGACGACATCGATCGCCATGCGGACGCCGGCGCAGAAACCACGCGGATTGACGAGGATGATCTGCATGAGTCGCCAGTAACTGCTGCTCGAACGTCTTGTCCCGGCATACGACCCGGATCGGGGAATCCAACCCCGCCCGGATGATACGCTCTCCGGAGAAGATGCCCGCCGCCGCCCGCGCCAACGAACGCTCCATTACCGCCGCGCGGCACACGCGCGGAGTGGCCGCGCGGGCGACCGAGAACTTCTCCGTCCTCTCTTTCTTTGTGCCGCGCGACCGCCGCGATGATGTCGCGGCCGTGTACGCCTTCTGCCGCGGCGCCGACGACATCGCTGACAGTGGTTCCTCCCCGGTCGCCCGGGCCGCGTCCCTCGCGGAACTCGCGCGGTGGCGGTTACTGCTTGCCGCCTCGGCCCGCGGCGAGCCCACCGGCCACCCGGTATTCGATGCGCTCGCGCCCGCCATTGCGCGGCGGAATCTACCGGTCGCGGCGTTCGAAGACCTTCTCGCTGCCTTTGAGCAGGACCAGAGCAAGACCCGCTACGACACCTGGGAGGAGCTCGTGGAGTACAGCCGCTGCAGCGCCAACCCGGTCGGGCGGCTTGTTCTCGCTCTGGGTGACCAGCTGCCGGCCGACCCTGCGAGTCCGATCCTGCATCACAGCGATGCCACGTGTACCGCCCTCCAACTCGCCAACTTCTGGCAGGATGTGCGACGGGATCTCATGGAACTCGACCGCGTCTACCTGCCGGCGGCGGACACCGGGATCAGCGGATCAACGCTGCAGAGCTGGATCGATGATCCCGGTCATCGGGACCGGTTCGCCGCGGCGCTGCGGCCCATGGTCGAGCGAACGCGACAGCTCATGCAGTCCGCCGCACCGCTCCCGGGTCTCCTCGATGGTTGGCTGCGACCAGCGGTGTCGCTCTTTCAGCGTGGCGGGCTGGCGATCCTGAACAAGGTCGAGCGCAACGGGTTCGACACGCTCTGGCGTCGTCCGCGGCTGAGCCGCCTCGACAAGGCCGTGCTGATCCTGCGGGAAGCGGTGGGGGGACGGCGATGACCACGCTCCCGGTGGATCCCCCGCCGCGTGCGGACCCCAGGCGTCTGGCCGCCTCCCGCGCCACAGCGATGCGGATCACCCGCGCGAGCGCCCGGAACTTCTATTACGGCCTGCGCCTGACCCCCGAGCCCAAGCGGTCGGCAATCTACGCGGTGTACGCGTGGATGCGTGAGGCTGACGACATCGTCGATTCAGGCCGGGATGATGCCGAGTCGGCCCTCGCCGTGTTTGCGCTGCGGACGCGCGAGATGCTCGATGGCCGCGCTTCCGAAGAGGGGTATTGGCCCGCGCTCGCATGGGCTGTGCGTGAGTACGCGATCCGGCATCGCTGGCTGACCGACCTCTTGAGCGGTGTTGCCGGTGACCTTCGCTCGCCGCGGATGCGGACATGGCCCGAGGTGCTCTGGTACTGCGACTGTGTCGGCTCCACGGCCGGGCTGTGCAGTGTCGCGATCTGGGGCCTGCGCAGCGCGGACACGCCCGGCGAAGCGGAGACTGAATCGCTGATCACCTGCCGCGGCCGCGCGTTCCAGCTCATCAACATCCTCCGCGATGTGCGGGTGGACTGGCGCGACTTCCGGCGCGTCTACCTGCCCGCTGAGTTGCTCGAGGCGCACGGGGTCGGGATCGATGAGTTACTCGATTGGGCAAACCCGACCAGCTGCGCGGCGGTGGTCGCGGATGTCGCCAGCCGCGCCCGGCACTGGCTGGTGCAGTCGGCCCCGCTCGACCGGATGATCCACCGCGATGGCGCTGCGGCCATGGGTGTGATGACGCGGATCTACGCCGGAATCCTCGATCGGATCGAGCGCCAACCCTGCCTTGCGGTGTCGCCGGAGCGGGTCCGCGTGCCCACCGCGCAGAAACTCGCGATCGTCGGCGACGCCGTCGTCAGGAGCTGGCTGCGGTGACCGGCGGTCAGACTCACAAGGTCATTGTCGTTGGCGGCGGGCTCGCCGGGATCGCCGCGGCGGTCCGGCTGAGCAAGGCCGGCGTCGCGGTCATGTTGCTCGAGACCCGCCAGCGGCTGGGCGGACGGGCGACCTCGCACGTCGATCCCCGCAACGGTGAACCGCTGGACAACTGCCAGCATGTGGTCCTCAAGTGCTGCACCGAGTACCTGGAGCTCGCGCGGGACATGGGCGTTCAGGGTCTCTTCGACTGGCACCGCGAGCAGTACTGGGTAGAGGCGGGCGGCCGAGTCTCGGTGATCCGCCCCGGAGTGCTTCCCCCGCCGGCACACTACGCGGGTTCGTTCCTCGCAGCGCGCTTTCTTTCGCTCACAGAAAAGGCCGCGGTCGGGCGCGGGCTCCTTGCGATGCGGCGGATCGATCCGCAGTCGGTCGCGCACCGGACTCTCGGCGACATCCTTCGGGATCTCCGCCAGCCGGCCCGCGCGGTGGCTCGCTTCTGGTCGCCGATCATTGTCGGGGCGTGCAACCTTGATGTCGATGCGGTCTCCGCCCGGCCCGCCCTGAAGGTGATCCGCGATGGATTCCTGAGCGCGGCGGATGCCGCGGTCCTCGGGCTCGCCCGTGTTCCGCTGGTGCGGCTCTACGACCGCGTCCCCGAGATCATCGAGAACGCCGGTGGGGCTGTCCGGCTGGGCGTCGGGGTAGACCGAGTTGCGGGCGGCACGGTCATCGCCGGCGATGAACGGCTCGAGGCCGATGCGGTGGTCTGCGCCCTGCCGCCCGAGCGGGCCGCGGCGGTGGTCGACCCGGCCGATGCCGCCCCATGGACCGACCTTCTGGCAGGCATGCGCTTCAGCCCCATCCTCGGGGTGCACCTCGAGTTCGGCCGCCCTGTCCTGCCCCTCCCGCACTGCGTGCTGGTCGATCGGCCGACGCACTGGTTCTTCCGGAAGGATGCGGAGGGTCGGCGGGTCCACGCTGTCGTCAGCGCGGCCGACGCATGGCTGGGGAAAACCCGTGACCAGATCGTCGAGGCCGTGGTCGCCGACCTGCACGCCTGCTTCCCCGACACCGAGGGGGTCCAGCCGATCGCCGCCCTGCCGATCATGGAGAAGCGGGCGACCTTCGCCGCGACCCCGGCGACCGAAATCGCCCGCAAGCGCGGATTTATGGAATCTTCGCGCGGATTCCGGCGGCTGGTGCTGGCCGGGGACTACCTCGATACGGGCTGGCCTGCGACGATGGAGGGCGCGGTTCGGAGCGGGAACGCCGCGGCAGGGTTCCTGCTGGAGGAATTGGGCGCGATTCCGGCGACGGCGTCTCCGCAAGTCCCGTTGTGACAAGGCTGTCGGTTGCGCCGGACCTACATGGATCGCAACCGACACCTCGCCGGATCGGTAGGTAGTCGGCTAGCATCCGTGGTCCGTTCATTCGGGCGGAACCGCGAAGTGGGCGGCGCGGTGGTCAGTCAGTGTTCTATCGATCGGTCGGTTGCGCCATGCCGGGCTATCAGTGCCAAGGCACCGCGGGCGGCGGATCATCCGGCGGGAGATCAGCGTGTCTGGTGCGAAACCCTGGCAGATTGCCGCGATCGTGCTCGGACTCCTTGGAGGGGCCGCGCTCATCACATTGAACGCGTTGTCCGGCGAGAAGCCGGTGCTCGTCAACGAACTGTTCCTCGTCGATGTCGAGACCGGCCAGGTCTTCCGCAGCGCCGAGGACACCACCCTGATCCCGGCGACCAACCCCGCGACGGGCAAGAGCACGCTCTACCCCGTCGCCAAGGTCGAGGGCTCCTGGGTGATCTCATCCCGGTACATCGAGGACATCCGCCGCGGCCAGAAGGACATCAAGACCTTTGACCCCTCGACCGGCAAGGTGACGACCCCGTCGCCCGAAGTGACCGATCTCCCCTCCCGGTAAACCTCGCACCCGACCCGAGCGCCATCAAGCCATGCTGCTGAAGAACACCATCCGTCGCGGGTTCACCCTGATCGAGCTGCTCGTCGTCATCGCGATCATCGCGCTGTTGATCGGCCTGCTCCTCCCCGCGCTGGGCAAGGCCCGCGAGGTCGCCCGCGGCATCGTCTGCTCGTCGACCGTGCGGCAGCTGGGCATCGGTCAGCTCACCTACGCAGGCGAGAACAAGGAGTACTTCGCCTCCTACTCGACGACCGGCGTCATCGGAATGGTGAACAACGGGACCACCCTGGCGTTCGACACTTCTTCAACGACGCCGACCAGCACCTACGACTGGATCAGCCCGACAATGGGCGATGCGGCTGCTCTCTCCCCCAACCGCGCCCGCCGCACGCTGGAGATCTTCAACAACTGGAAGTGCGCTTCGGCCGGCCAGATCAACCGCACGATCTATACCGGTTCGCCGGTCGCCCCCGACAACCCGCAGTTCCAGGCGGCGCAGTCCGAGATCAGCTACCGCCAGGTCAGCTACCTGCAGCCCACCGGCTTCAGCCTGCTCAGCTCGCGGGCGCCGGTCACGGCGACTCGGATCCTCCTCCGAGACTTCAACACGACCGTTCAGCTCTGGACGCAGTTCCGCGACCCGGTCACGCTCCCCGAGAACTATGTGCCGCGGCTCGACCGCGTGGGCACGGTGCTCTCGGACAAGGTGATGGCGATGGACGGCACTCGGTACTACGACCCGGTCGCCCGCATCCTCGATTTCGACACCTCGCCGTCGCCGCGGTACTTCGGGTCCTTCTGCGATGGCCCGGGGTACAACGACTCTGCAGCGTACGGCCGCGTCCGCGGCGGCGCGAACGGCACCAACCAGCTCCTGTCCTACCGCCACAACGCCTCGGTCAACGCCGCGTTCTTCGACGGCAGCGTCCGCAACATCAAGCAGCGCGATACCTACGAGCGGATCGATTACTTCTACCCCTCCGGCGGCATCTTCACGGGCACCGATGCGACCCCCGAGGCGCTGCAGCGCTGGCAGCGCGGCAAGCCGATCAACTGATCGACCCCGCGCTTCTCGATCTTGTATGCTTCGTCCCGGCGGGCTCCAATAATGGAGCCCGCTTTGCTTTGTCCGCAGGAGGTACCGCGATGTCCGTCGAGAAAGTGCTCGATCGTCTGTCCAGCAATGACAAGGCCGCTGTCGGCCGCATGATCGACTGGCTCAAGATCCCGAGCATCTCGACGGACCCGAAGTTCCGCGACGACACCCGCCGCGCCGCCGACTGGCTCGCCGCGCAGCTCCGCGAACTGGGCCTCACCGTGCAGATCAAGGAGACCGGCGACATCGGCGCGGACGGCAAGGGCAAGGGCCACCCGATCGTCCTGGCCGAGTCCGCCGCGAAGCCAGGGTACACAGGTCCGAAGGTGCTCTTCTACGGGCACTACGACGTGCAGCCGGTCGATCCGGTCAACTTGTGGGACAGCCCACCCTTCGAGCCGGTCGTCCGGCCCGCTGTTGAGGGCGGCCCCGGCGAGCGAGTGGTCGCCCGCGGCGCGGTCGATGACAAGGGCCAAGTCGCGTCGTTCGTGGAGGCCCTCCGCGCCTGGAAGGAGACGACCGGGCACGCCACCAACGGTGTCCCCTTCACCGTTCTGATCGAGGGTGAGGAAGAATCGGGCTCGGTCAACCTCGAGCGATTCGTCAAGGAGAATGCGGCGGACCTGAAGGCCTGCGATGTCTGCCTGATCTCCGATACCGGCATGCTCGGCCGCGACCGGCCGGCGATCACGTACGGCGTCCGCGGCCTGGCCTACACAGAAGTGACGCTGCACGGCCCGAACCAGGACCTGCACTCGGGCCTGTGGGGCGGCCGCTGCCCCAACCCCAACAACGAGCTCGTCAAGGTCCTCGCGGGGCTTTGGGACGCCGACCGCCGCGTAACCATCCCCGGCTTCTATGACGATGTCCGCGACCTCCGCCCCGAAGAGCGTGAGGCGTGGAAGAAGCTGGGCATCAACGCGGCGGAGAGTCTTAAGTCGATCGGTCTGCCGCCGCAGGCCGATGTGGGCGAGAAGGGTTTTTCCTCGACCGAGCGCGAGTGGGCGCGGCCGACGGCCGAGATCAACGGCATCATCGGCGGGTACACCGGGCACGGCGCCAAGACCGTGATCCCCGCATCCGCCCTCGCCAAGGTCAGTTTCCGTCTCGTTGCGGATCAGGACCCCGCCAAGGTGACCAAGTCGTTCTTCGCGTGGCTCGAGAGCCGCACACCGCCGGGCTGCCGCTGGGAGTTCCACGACCACGGCGGCGGCTTCGGAGTGACCGTGCCGACCGACTCGCCGCTGCTGTCGGCCGCGACAAGGGCCCTGGAGCGTGCGGCCAATCGCCGGCCCGAGCTCATCAAGAGCGGCGGATCGATCCCGGTGGCCGGGCTGCTCAAGAAGCTGCTGGGCATCGACACCATCTTCATGGGTTTCGGCCTCGAGGACGACCGCGTCCACTCGCCCAATGAGAAGTTCGAGCTGGCCTGCTTCCGGCTCGGCTGCCGCTCGCACGCGATGTTCATCGACGAGCTCAGCCGCGGCTGACCCCGACCCGCGGCCATCTCAGGCGGCCTGCCGGACCTCGGGCTCTTCCTCATCGACGAGGATCACGCGGGTCGCATCGCGTTCGTCCTGGCTCTCGCGGAGGCGGCGGAGCTTCTCGGCGCGGAGGGCGGCGACCCGGACCTTCAGGTCGTGGAGGTAGGTCTCATTGCGGACCGCGCCGGCGATGCAGTGCAGCACGCCCACGCAGCAAACGGCCGCGAGCACGGATACCACGACCCAGAATTGGTCGGCGAGCGATGCCATGCGCCCAGTCCCCGGCCACGCAGATGACCCCCGGCGTCATCGGCCGCTGAACCGCGCGGCTTGATCGTCTGTAAGATTCCCCGGTGCGCGTGCCGAACCCTGATATCCATGTCCGTGCCCGACCCGATCCCCGCTCCAGATGGCTCGCGGCCGTCCTGGCGGCATTGACGCTGCTGCTTTTCGGACCTGGCCCGGGCCCGGCGCTGGCGGCACAAGACACCGCCCCCGCGTCCCAGAATGTCAGCAGCGAGGTCCAGATCCAGATCGATTCGTTCGGCGTGGGGAATGTGGCCCGCCGCGGGGACTGGGCGGGTATCCGGTTCCGGATCATGGATACCGCGGCCAGGGAGCGCGAGCTCGTCGTGCGGCTGGCGGTGTCCGACCCCGATGGCGACCGGCCGATGTACCAGCGGGAGCTCACCGCGAACCCCGGCGTGTCGCAGGGGGTGTGGATGTACGCCCGGCTGCCCTTCGGCTTCGAGCCCGGGCAGGACATGGTCTTCAGCGTTCATGAGGCGGAGATCGGTGGCGGCGGCGAGGCGGGCGACACGGGATACACCGCCGGTCGCCTCCTGGGCCGCATGATCGTCACGCCCAACGGCCGGTCGGTGCTCCCGGCGACCGAGGCGATGTTCACGGTGGTGGGCGGCCGGGCGATGGGTCTGCGGGCCTATTCCACGCGGGCCAACCCGCAGGACGCGTGGCTCCCGATCGGGAATGAGCTGACCGAGGTGGTCCTGGGCGTTCAGCCCGCGGACCTGCCCGACCGTTGGATGGGGCTAATTCCCACGTCGACGCTCGTCTGGGGCTCCGGGGATCCCGCCGAACTCCGCGGCGACCGGGCGCGTGCGGTCCGCGAGTGGGTGGAGCGGGGCGGTCACCTCGTGATCGTGCTGCCCTCGGTCGGCCAGACCTGGACGAACCCCGCTTCCAGCGACCTGTACGACCTCCTGCCCGCGGTCGTCGTTGAGCGGCGCGAGGGTGTGGATCTGAACGCCTACCGGCCGCTGCTGACCCGCCGCGCAACGACGTCGCTCCCCACCAACGCGACCGTGCACACGTTCAGCAAGTCGGCCGGGGCGCTCCCGGCGGAGGCATCGATCGTGCTCGCCGCGCCGGATGGCACGGGCGTTGTCGCCCGCCGGCTTGTTGGCGCCGGCGCTGTCACCCTGGTCGGGATCGATTTGAATACCGCTTCATTCAATCAGGCCGACGCGTTCGAGGCCGAGGTCTTCTGGCACCGCGTGCTGGGGCGCCGCAATCCGCTCTCGCTCCCCGAGGACACGAACAGCGGTTTTCCCCTCGCCGCGAGCCGCAACGCCACGGTCTACGACAACGAGATCGCATCGATCATCGCGCGGACCGGGCGATCCGCGGCGGCGGTCCTGCTGGGCTTCGTGGTCTTCGGCTTGTACTGGCTGATCGCGGGCCCGGTCGGGTACGCGCTGCTCAAGATGCGGAAGCTCTCGCACCACGCGTGGCTCGCGTTCGTGGGCGCGGCGATCGTCTTCACGGTCCTCGCGTGGGGCGGCGCGACCATGCTCCGGCCGGCGAAGGTCGAGGCGACGCACCTCACATTGCTCGACCACACATACGGCCAGCCGTACCAGCGGGCGCGGATGTGGGCGAGCGTCATGGTTCCCTGGGACGGCTCCGCGACGATCTCGGTCGGTGACCCGGTCCTTGCGGAAGCGGGGCTGACAAACCGGCTGCCCGGTGTCGTTGCACCGTGGGAGGCGTATAGCACCGATCTGGCTTCGGGCGTGACCTTCCCAGACGCCCGCGGCTACGTGATCGACACCCGCTCGCCCGACAGCTTCACCTTCCCGACGCGCTCGACGACCAAACAGGTGCGGGTCGACTGGAGCGATGGCCCGGTCTGGAAGATGCCGCGGCCCGTCTCCGATGAGGACCAACTCCGCCTGACGAGCTCAGCGGAGGGCGCTGCGGCTTCGGTTGTGCAGGGTCGACTGATCCACGAGATGCCGGGCACGCTCACCGATGCGTACATCGTGGTGGTGCGGCGCACGCGCCCGCTCGAATCGCCCCGGCGCGTCGTCAATGCATCCGATGCGATGCCGACCGTCGCGGTCGCGTACAGCCTGCCGATCGAGGGCTGGCCCTCGGGCGAAACGCTGGACCTTTCGCTCGTGACGGCGCCCCAGCGCGGCGACAACTCATCATCCGCGGCCGAGTTCTTCCTCCGCCGGTTCCGCTACGCGACCGGCGGCTTCGGGATCAGCCAGCGGCCCGAGGGCGCGAACCGCGAAGACAAACTCACTTCGCTCGCGTTCTTCCCGGTGCTGCCCGCGCCGGAACTGGGGGCGAACGACGACACCGCTCGATACGCCGCGCTGCGAACCGCGACGCACACCTACGACCTGGGCCGATGGTTCACACAGCCGTGCGTGA
Organism: Planctomycetaceae bacterium; assembly: GCA_040255445.1. Taxonomy (GTDB): domain Bacteria; phylum Planctomycetota; class Phycisphaerae; order Phycisphaerales; family UBA1924; genus JBDZUZ01. Next base: position 56,392 of record JBDZUZ010000002.1, read on the forward strand.
TCATCGTGGGGCACCTTGGACCCGAGCGGGAATCACCCGTGCCGCTCGCGCTCGACGGCAAACGGGTTCCCACCAGCGGGCGGACCGTGGTCCGCTGGGTCTACCCCCTCCCGGACGATCCGCCCGCCTACCCCGCCAGCGTTGTTGAAGCGCCCGCGCAGGACACGCAGCCCGCCGCCAACGACGGCGGCTGACCGCCGCGGCGAACCGAACGCCCAGGCTCGACACAGCTCCCAAGGCCTCTCCAAAGACAACGCCGCACCACAGGAAGTCACCCGCCGTGCCGATGATCGAGACGATCAACCTCACCAAGCGCTACGGCGAACTCGTTGCGCTCAACAACCTCAACCTCACGATCAACGAGGGTGATTGCTTCGGCTTCATCGGCCCCAACGGCGCCGGGAAGACGACGACGATCAAGATCCTCGCCACCCTGCTCAAGCCCAGCAGCGGGCAGGCCAACGTCGCCGGGTACACGATCGGTTATCAGAACCGCCTGATCCGCCCGATGATCGGCTACGTGCCCGACGAACTCGGTCAGTACGAGGACATGGTCGTCACCGAGTACCTCGAGTTCTTCGCCGCGGCGTACAACATCCACGGCCAGCAGCGGCGCAAGGTGGTGGGGGACGTCCTCGAGCTCACCGATCTCAAGGACAAGTCGACCGCCGAGGTGAACTCGCTCTCGCGCGGTATGCGTCAGCGCCTGAGCGTCGCCCGCGTGCTGCTGCACGATCCCAAGGTCCTGCTGATGGACGAGCCCGCCAGCGGTCTGGACCCCCGCGCCCGCATCGAGATGCGCGAGCTCCTCAAGGAGCTGCGGCGGATGGGCAAGACCATCCTGATCTCCAGCCACATCCTGCCCGAGCTCGCCGAACTCTGTAATGTCGTGGGCATCATCGAACGCGGCCAGCTCCTCTTCAGCGGCACGGTCGCCGAGATCGTCCGCCGCGCCAAGGTCGGGCACGTCCTGCACATCGGGGTCAGCGAGAAGACCGAGCAGGCCGCGCAGGCGCTCACGAAGATCCCCGGCGTCAAGAAGATCGCGATCGCGCCCGACGACACGCCCGCCGGCGGGTCGGACAAGCGCATCTTGCACCTGAGCTTCGAGGAAGCCGGCGGGGCGTCCTTCAGCGACATCCCCAACATCCTCGTCAACCAGGGCTACCGCATCACCAAGTTCACCGAAGAGCCGGTGAACCTGGAGACGGCATTCATGCGTCTGACCAAGGGGCTCGTGCAGTAGGGAGTCCGGAGCCCGGGCCGCTGAGCCCGCCGGAAGCCGCGTCCGCCCGCATCCCTATCCTTTGAGCCCGCCCGTCGCCCACGCCGGCGGCCGGCACGGGGCTCCCTCTGTCCGATCGGAGATTCACAGCATGCGAGTCAATCAGCTCCTGATGGCGTCCTGGATCACCATGACTGCAGGCATGACCGCGGGGCTCGCCCTCGCCGCGGGCCCGGGCACACCCCCGCCCAGCCGCACCGACAACGTCAAGGACACCGTCCACGGCGTCACGATCGTCGACCCGTACCGCTGGCTCGAGGGCGACAACAGTGATCCCAAGCAGATGGGTGCGATGACCTCCGAGGTTGCGCAGTGGACCGATGCGCAGAACGCGTACACGCGGAACACGCTCGACAACCTGCCCGGCCGTAAGGCCGTCGAGGAAGCGCTGCGTCCGCTGATGGAGGTGGGCTCGGTCAGCTCGCCTCGCATGCGCGGCGATCGATACTTCTACTCCAAGCGCGAGGGCACGCAGAACCAGGCCAGCGTCTACATGCGGATCGGGCACGACGGCGAGCCGAAGCTGCTGCTCGATCCCGCGAAGATCGACCCCAGCGGCCTGACCACCATCTCCTGGACCAGCCCCAGCCACGACGGCAAGCTGCTCGCCTACGGCACCTATGTCGCCGGCGATGAGAACTCGACGCTCCGCATCATCGATGTCGACACCGGCGAGCACCTGACCGACGTCATCACCGGCAAGGTCGGCGGCTGCGACTGGATGCCCGATGGCAAGACGTTCATGTACCGCAATCTCGCGGACATCAAGAACCCCTACAGCGGGCAGGTGATGTTCCATAAGCTCGGCCAGGACCAGTCCGCCGATGCCCAGGTCTTCCGCCAGTTCACGGTGGAGGAAAACGCGAAGCTCGCGACGACCTACGGCCCGTACGGCGCTCTCTCCGAGGACGGCGAGTGGATCCTCCTCGCCTATTACACCGACACCCGCAACAACGACCTGTGGGCCGTGAAGACCTCAGACTTCCTCGCCACCGGTGATGCGAAACGGCGCGAGATCCTCGTCGGCGAGCAGGCCCAGAGCTTCGGCCCGGTGATCGACGGCGTCCTCTACATGGAGACCACCTTCGAAGCGCCCAACGGCCGCGTCGTGGCCGTCGATCTGGCCAAGCCCGATCGCGCCAACTGGCGCGAGCTGGTGCCGCACCGCGAGGACGCGGTGATCCAGGGCATCTCCGCGGCGGACGGCGTCATCGCGGTTGACTACCTCGTCAACGCATCGAGCACGATCGAGCTCGTCGGTTTCGATGGTACGAAGAAGGGTCAGCTCAAGCTCCCGGGCATCGGCTCGGCCGGCGTCTCAACCAACGAGGACCGCACCGAGGCTTTCCTCTCGTTCACCAGCTTCAACTACCCGACATCGATCTTCCGGGTCGATCTCGCCAACCCCAACGCTCAGCCCCAGCTCTGGGAGCGGCCCGATGTCCCCGTGAACCCCGAGAGCGTCACGGTCAAGCAGGAGTGGTACACCTCCCGCGACGGCACCAAGGTCAGCATGTTCATCGTGCACCGCAAGGGGCTCGAACTCAACGGCGATAACCCGACGCTGCTCTACGGCTACGGCGGGTTCAACATCAGCCTGACACCCTCCTTCAGCGCCTCGCTCTTCCAGTGGCTCGACGCCGGCGGGGTGTATGTCGTCGCCAACCTCCGCGGCGGCGGCGAGTACGGTCAGGCGTGGCACAACTCCGGCAAGCTGGAGAACAAGCAGAACGTCTTCGACGACTTCATCACCGCCGCTGAGCACCTGGTCTCGACGGGGTACACCAAGCCGGCCCGCCTGGCGATCGCCGGCGGCTCCAACGGCGGCCTCCTGACGGGCGCGGCGGTCACGCAGCGGCCCGACCTCTTCGGCGCGGTCATCATCGGCGTGCCGCTGCTCGACATGATCCGCTACCAGAACTTCCTGATGGCGCGATACTGGGTGCCCGAGTACGGCTCCGCCGAGGTCGCCGAGCAGTTCTCCTACATCTACAAGTACTCGCCGTACCACAACATCAAGTCCGGCACCAAGTACCCCGGCATCATGATCACCGCCGGCGAGAACGACACGCGCGTGCACCCGCTCCACGCCCGCAAGATGGCGGCGGCGCTCCAGGCCGCGACCGCCAGCGACCCCGCGAAGAAGCCCGTGCTCCTCTGGGTCGACCGCGAAGCCGGACACGGACAGGGCAAGCCGCTCAACCTGCGCATCCGCGAAGTGGCCGACCAGCGCATGTTCCTCATGTGGCAGCTCGGCATGCTCGAGAACGCCAAGGCCGACGGCGCGAAGGCGAACGATGCGCAGGCCGCGGCGGACCCCGCCCAGCCGCAGATCGTGCTCGCGGTCTCCAACATGACCTGCTCGATGTGCCAGGCCAAGGTCAAGAAGACCCTGATGGCGATCGACGGTGTGACCGACGCCCGCGTCGACCTCGATGAGGACCGCGCGTACATCACGCTCGCCTCGCCCAACGCCGTCAAGCCCCCCGCGCTGATCTCGGCGCTCGAGAAGGCCAAGTTCCCCGCCAAGGTCGTCAGCGGCCGCTGAGCGCTTCTGCGATCTCTCAACCGCAAACACGAGGGCCCGGCGCGATCCAGCGCCGGGCCCTTGTCGTTCATGGCGCCCCGGTCAACCGCTGCCGGCGACTGTCACGCTTCGCCGTCGTCGAGTGTTTCCCGCATCTTCGCCGCGAGCTCCTCGGGCGTGTACGGCTTCTGCATGTACCGCGTGCGCGCGTTACGGATCTCTGATGGATCCACCTCGGTGTAGCCCGAAGTGAGCACGATCGGGAACCCGCGGCGGATGGCCCGGACCTCGCGGGCGAGCCGGTCACCCGTCATCTCGGGCATCATCATGTCCGTGACCATCAGGTCGAACGCTTCGGGATCCGCGCGGAAGGCCTCCAGGGCGGCGAGCGGTCGCGCAAAGGCCGTCACTCGGTAGCCCAGGAGCCGAAGCCCGGCTCTGGTGACATCCAGCACACGCTCATCGTCCTCAACGAGCAGCACGCACTCCTCGCCGCGAGAACCATTCCCCGGACGTGGCCGCGTTGTCTTTGTCACCGGCTCCTCCGAACGCGGGAGCAGCACCGTGAACCGCGCGCCCTCGCCCTCGTCGCTCTCGAGCAGGATTTTCCCCCCGGCCTGCGTCACGATCCCGTGCGCTGTGGAGAGACCCAGCCCGGTCCCGGCGCCGGGCGCCTTGGTCGTCACGAAGGGCTCGAAGATGCGGTCGTGCATCCCCGCCGGCACGCCGACACCGGTGTCCGAGACATCGATGCGCACGAAGTCGCCGCCGCGTTCCGTCATGTTCCCCGGCGCGTTTCTGGCCACGACCTCGAGCCGGCCGCCCTCGGGCATGGCATCACGGGCGTTGACCACGAGGTTCATCAGCACCTGCTGGATCTGGGCCGGATCAGCGAGCACCGGCCACAGTCCATCCTCGGCGTCGACGACGAATTCGATGTTCTCCGGGAGAAGTCGCCCGGCGAGTGTTCGCAGCTCGGTCAAGAGGTCTGAGAGCGAGAAGGGGCGGCGCTCGGCGATCCGCCTGCGTGCAAAGGCGAGTAATTGCGCGGTTAGCTCCGCCGCTCGACCGGCCGCAATCCCGATCGCCCCGAGCGACGCCGCCGGATCACGCCCCTGCTTCACTTCGGATCGTGCCAGATCTGTATATCCAAGAATCGCGGTCGTCAGGTTGTTGAAGTCGTGCGCGATGCCCCCGGCGAGCCGGCCGATGCTCTCCATGCGGTGAGCATGCTCGACCTCCTGCCGGAGGCGCTTGGGCTCGGTGATGTCGATGACGACGCCGAAGTACCCCGTGACCCGCCCGTCCGCATCGCGGATCGCGGTCGCCGAGCCCTCGACATCGATCTGGGTTCCATCGGGCTGCCGGAATCGGTACTCGGAACGGAAATCGCACTCATCGCGGGCGCATCGTTCCCACTCGGCGGCGATGCGGGCCCGGTCCGCCGGATCGACCGCCCGTCGCCAGCCGTCGCCCATCGCATCATCGGGAGAGAGCGCCGCGAGCTCGCACCAGCGCTTGTTCACGAAGATACACCGACCCTCGTGGTCGGCCTGAAAGATCCCCGCCGGTACGAAGTCCGTCACCGTGCGGTACACCCGTTCGGAGTCGCGGAGAGCTCGCTCGGCCCGGTCGCGAGCGGTCATGTCTGTCGAGACGACGCCCAGACCGATGACTTCCCCATGCGCATCGCGCACCGGGAACTTGGTTGAGAGAAACGCCCGCTCGCGGCCGCGGATCGTCACTCGTTCTTCGAACTGAACAGGAACACCCTGTGCCATTGCGTCGGCGTCGTTGCGTTCGAGGGCCGCGGCGATGGCCGGTTCGAAGAGGTCACGGTCCGTGCGCCCGATGATCTTGGATCTCTCGGAATCCAGCATCTGGACGTGCCCGTCGTTCACCATCAAGTAGCGGCCTTGCTTGTCCTTGACGTAGACGACGGCGGTGGTGTTCGCCAGAAGCGCATCGAGCATGGCCCGATCGCGATCGCGCGCCCGGACAGCCGCGGCCGCGATCTGCTCGCGCTGCTCGATCGTGTCGGCCATGGTGTTGAACGCCTGCGCGATCCCCCTGAACTCACCGCGGCGCGGCAGCGTGGTGCGGATCGCGCGGTCGCCTTCGCCGTAGCGTCGGATCGCCGAGACCAGCTCGGCCAGCGGCCGCGAGATCCCGATGGTCGCGATCACCGCGACCAGTACGCCCGCGAGTCCCGCGCTGATCAGCACCAGCGCCAGCGAAGCACCGACCGAGCGGACCTCCTGGAGCAGGCGATCTTCCGGGTAGACATGCACCAGCGACCAGCCCAGGGCCGGCAGCTCGCTCGAAAAGGCGTAGCTCGGGCCCGAATCGTCCGGGCTCCGGATCGCCTGTCCATCCGCGAATCGGATCGAGGCATCAAGCACGTCGGCGAGCCTCGAGTCATCGGGGGTGATCACGACACCCGCCGGGTCGACGATCGCCGGCGTCACGCCAGGCGGCGCTGCCCGCCGCGCCTCACCCAGGAGCGTGCTGACGCGGAGCGTGAGCCCGATGGCACCGAGCGGGGCGCCGTTGCTCCCACGCACCGGCGTCAGCAGGAGGACGATCTCCTCGCCCGAGGCGCGGCTGGTCAGGACCCCTGTCGTCTCCGATGCCCCCGTCTGCAAGGCGTCGAAGTAGTCCCGGTCCGAGACGTTGAATGTGGAGCCGTTGGTGCGGAACACGACTCCGTCGACCTGGTTCCAGTACAGCCCCTCAACGGTCTCACTCAGCCTGGCTTCCTCGCGTCGCAGGTAGTCGAGGAGCGGATCCCGGTCGGCAATCATCGCGACGGGCGACGAGGCGATCGCCTGACTGATCGTCCGATGCTTGTCAAGGAACGATTCAAAGAGGTGCGCGGCGACCGAGAGTTCGTATCTCGCCGTCTCCTGAGCCCGCTCGAGCAGCGCTTCGCGACGCTGCAGCCCCATGAGCCCGACGGCGAGGACGCCCGCCGCCAGAACCGGGGCGAGCGTCAGGGCGAGATGACGAAAGAAGACCTTCATCGCATACAGGGCGGAGGGGTCGGCCAAAGGCAGTCTACCCGATTGAGCCAGATCGCTCGACCGGGCCCCGGCCGATACGCTGATTACCCTTGGCCCCGCTCCACCCCCCGAAACCCGCGGTCCGCTTCATATTCATCACGCTCGTGCTCGATGTGCTCGGGCTGGGGCTGATCATCCCGGTGGCGCCGCGCCTGGTTGAACAACTCAGCGGCGGGAACGAGGCGACGGCCGGGCCGCTCGTCGGGTTGCTGGGCGCGACATACGCCGCGATGCAGTTCCTCTTCGCGCCGCTCCTGGGCAGTCTCTCGGACCGCTACGGGCGGCGGCCGGTGATCCTCATCTCGCTGCTGGGATCCGGGCTTGATTACCTAGCATTGGCCATTGCCCCGAACCTCGCGTGGCTCTTCATCGCCCGCGCCATCAATGGCCTGTCGGGCGCGAACATCACCGCCGCGGCGGGGTACATCGCCGATGTCACCCCCCCCGAGAAGCGGGCGGCCGGATTCGGCATGATCGGCGCCGCCTTCGGGCTGGGCTTCGTCATCGGACCCGCCATGGGCGGCATCCTGGGGGAGTACGGGATCCGGATTCCCTTCATCGTGGCCGGCGTGCTGACGCTCATCAACTGGCTCTACGGCTGCTTCGTGCTCCCCGAGTCTCTACCACCGGAAAAACGCAGAAAGACTTTCAACTGGAAGCGGGCCAACCCGGCCGGGTCGCTGCTCGGACTCCGCCGGTACCCGATCGTCTTCGGGCTCGCCTGGGCGATCTTCCTGCTCAACCTCGCGCAATACGGCCTGCACGCGACCTGGGTCCTCTACACCAAGTACCGCTACGACTGGTCCTCGCGCGATGTCGGGCTCTCGCTCATGGTCGTGGGGCTGTGTGCCGCGGCGGTGCAGGGGGGCCTGGCGCGGCGTGTGATCCCCATGCTCGGTGAGCGACGCGCCATGCTCATCGGGTTCGCGATCGCTGTGCTCGCGTACATCGGTTACGGCGCGGCCACCGCAGGGTGGGTGCTTTACGCGGTCATTGTGATCGGATCGCTCGGCGCGATCGGCCAGCCAGCCGGCCAGGGGCTGATCTCACGCACGGTCGGCGCGGATGAGCAGGGCGAGATCCAGGGCGGCATCACCAGCCTCGTGAGTGTCGCGGGTGTGGTGGGTCCCATCCTGGGCGGCACCGTGTTCGGTTATTTCATCGGCGAACACCGCCCGCTGGCCGAGCCGCTCCCGGGAGCGCCGTTCTTCGTGAGCGCCATGCTCGCCGCGGCGGGGCTCGCGGTGGCCGCGGTGACCTTCGCGCGGACTTCGCCCGCGCTCGCCGAGGAAGCGACCGACGCGGACGGCGTGGCTCAGGTCCGCTCGAAGACCTGACAGCCCCAGGTGGTCCCGGCGCCGAAGGTCAGCAGCATGATCCGATCCTTCGCCCGCGCTGTGTCGCGGCGGATCGTGCGGCTCATTGCCAGCGGGAGCGAGGCCGCGGAGGTGTTGCCCACCATCGCGATGTCCTCGATCACCTGTTCCGGAGCAGCGCCGAGCTGGCTTGACACCGCCTGGATGATCCGCGCGTTCGCCTGGTGCGGGAAGATCCAGCGCAGGTCGCTGATCTCCAGGCCCAGCTCGTCGAGCGCTTCGCGGGCGGCATCGGCCATGGACTTGACGGCCTTCTTGAAGACCTCCGCGCCGCGCAGCGTGAGATAGTGCTGGTGCGCGCTCACCGTCGCTGCACTCGCGGGCAAGCGGCTGCCGCCCGCGGCGACCTCGATCAGGCCTGCATCGTCACCGTTGGTGCGGATCCTCGAATAGATCAAGCGCAGATCCGCGGCCGCGGGGTGAGCCGCCGCTTCCGACTCATCATCCTCCGCCGTGAGGACCACAGCACCCGCGCCGTCGCCAAAGAGGATGCAGCTCTGCCGGTCCGTGTAATCGGTGATCCGCGTCAGGATTTCCGCGCCGATCACGAGGGCCCGGCGGTGCATCCCCGCGCGGATCATCGCGCTGGCGGTATGGGTTGCGAACACGAAGCCCGCGCACGCCGCGGAGAGGTCCATCCCGGCTGCGTTCGCCAGGCCCAGTTTGGGCTGCACGCGGCAGGCGCAGCTGGGCACGGGTGTGTCGGGCGTCGCTGTCGCCACGACCAGCAGGTCGATAGAGGCCGGGTCGAGCCCGGCATCTTCGAGCGCGGCCCGGCCCGCCGCCACGGCCAGATCGCTGGTGGCCTGTTCGGGGGCCGCCACCCGCCGCGACCGGATTCCGGTTCGCGGCACGATCCAGTCATCGCTGGTATCGACCATCCGCGAAAGGTCGTCGTTGGTCAGTTCCGCGGCGGGCAGATAGTGCCCCAGCCCCCGCACACACACCCGCACGCCCCCGCCCAGCACACCCGTCACGAGGCCCGCTCGCGCTGCGGTCTGGGGTGCTGCCTGCTCGGAGATCGCCGCTGTGTTCTGCTCGGTCATGTGTCCCTCGCCCGCGCCTTGCCGTCTGCGTGGTGGTGGAACGATAGGGACCCCGGACGGCCGACCCCGGAGGGGCCTCGGACAAGCGCACTGAGAGCATGACCGGCCCGGGCGGAGAGAGGGCCAGCCGTGCGTATGGCGGCCCTATCGGGTACAAATCCCCGTCATGCAGACTCTCCGTGCACACCGTGGCGCGGCAGCGCCGGCCCTGCTCGCCCTTCTCCCGATGCTGGCCGTCGTGCTGTTGGCCCCAGACTCAAAGGCGCAACCCGCCGAGAGCGCGGCCGCAGCGAGTCCGGACGGCGCGGATCTCGTCTCTCGCTCGTTTACTGCCACGATCGGCGATGCACCGATGACCTACACCGCCACGACCGGCTTTATGCCCATCGCGGTGAAGGAAGGCGAGCCCGCGGCGGAGGTCTTCTACATCGCGTACACGAAGGACCAGGCGGCCAGTCCGGACCAGCCGCCGCGGCCGATCACTTTCACCTTCAACGGCGGCCCCGGTTCCTCATCGGTCTGGCTGCACATGGGCGCGCTCGGCCCCCGCCGCGTGGTCTTCGGCGATGACGGCGAGCCGCTGCCCCCGCCCGCCAAGCTCGCGGACAACGAGCACTCCTGGCTCGCTTTCACGGATCTTGTGTTCATCGACCCGGTCACCACCGGTTACAGCCGGCCGCTGGAGGACCAGAACGCCAAGCAGTTTCATGGCCTGGATGAAGACATTCGCGCTGTGGGCGAGTTCATCCGACTCTACACAACGCGGAACAACCGCTGGCTCAGCGACAAGTACCTCTGCGGCGAGAGCTACGGGACAACCCGCGCCGGCGGGCTGGCCAACTACCTGCAGGACCAGTACGGCATGTACCTCAACGGCATCGTGCTGGTCTCGCCGGTGCTCGATTTCTCGACCCTCCGCTGGGCGACCAACAACGACAAGCCCTTCCCGCTCTACTTCCCGACGTACGCGGCCACCGCGTGGAAGCACAAGGCTCTGAAGGAACCGTGGCAGTCGCGCACGCTCGAGGAAGTCATCGCCGCGGCGGAGGCCTTTGCGAGTGGGCCGTACCTGCACGCGCTCGAACGCGGCGACCGCATGAGCACCGACGACCAGCGGGCGATCGCCGAGCAGTACGCAGCGCTCAGCGGGCTCGATGTCGAGTTCGTGCTCGATCACGATCTGAAGGTCTCGCAGCCGGCGTTCTGCAAGGAACTCCTCCGTGACCGCGGCGTTACCGTCGGCCGGCTCGACTCCCGCTACACCGGTATCGACCGCACCGATGCGGGCGATTCCACCAGCTACGACCCCAGCTACAGCGTCATCCTCGGCCCCTACAGCGCGGCCGTCAATCACTACCTGAGCGCGGAACTCGGCTTCACCGCAGAGAAAGCCCGCGACCGGGCCTACGAGATCCTCACCGGCAAGGTCCAGCCCTGGAACATGGGCGCCACCAACAGCTACGCGACCGTCGCCGAGAACCTCCGCCAGGCGATGACGAAGAACCCGAGCCTGCGCGTGCTGGTGTGCAACGGGTACTACGACCTCGCGACGCCGCACTACGCCAGCGACTACACCCTCGCCCAGATGCACCTGGACCCATCGCTCCGCGGCAACATCACCGTGACCCGCTACCCCAGCGGGCACATGATGTACGTGCGGATGGATGACCTCATCAAGCTCACGAAGGACGCCGCGGCGTTCTACGCGGGCGGCAACGAATGACCAACGCTTGAACGGAGCGATGCGATGAACGCGGACACTGTGCGGGGGACAGGAAGCGGTGGGAGGGTGGTAGTCCTCGCCGACGGCGGGCCGGTGTCGCTGGTCGCCTGCGGTGTCGCTCGCGAGCGGGGCGGTGGGGCGATCCTGACGGTTGCACATTCCGCCGCGGGCCGGGCGATGGCCGATCGCCTCGGGCTCGCGGTGCTCGAAGCCGCGGCATTGACCGATGCCGATCAGGCCGGCGGGCTTCGCGGGGATGGGGAGCGAGAATCGATCGAGTTGCTCCGCCGGGTCTACGCCGCCGCGCGAGCCGGCTTCGATGAGGTCCTCTGGCCCGTGAGCGCTGCGGAGGGCGATGCGCTCGATCTCGACCGCATCGCCGAGTGCACCGACCGCGCTGTGCTGGTGTCGCGGCTGGTCGCTCTGGATGTCAGCAGCGCGAACGGGGGACACGGCCGCCCCGGCATCACGCTCCGTTGCCCCTACGTCGATCTGACCGATCGCCAGATCGCCGACCTGATCGTCGATATGGACCTGCCGGTCGAGACGATCTGGTGGTGGGGGGGTGAAGCTGGTACGGCGGCCGGAAGCGGGGACGCCAAGGCATTGCGGGACCGCTGGATGCCCGCCCTGGAGCGTGCGGGCGTCCGCGCCGGCTGAGCGGCACGGGGGCGGGGTTTGCGGGGCTGCACCTCCGCCGAAGCCGCCCCGAGGGCCACCTACAGTTGGCCCCTATGACCACCGCCAGCCATCAGAACGCCGCCGCAACGAGCACTTCCGCCCGCGACCTCTCCCGCCGCGCGGGCGTGGTCCACCGCTGGTCGCGGACCCTTATCCCGACCACCCGCGAAGCCCCCAACGATGCCGAGACGCCCAGCCACATCCTGCTCCATCGGGCCGGGTTCATCCGCCAGGTGGGCGCGGGCATCTACGACTACCTGCCGCTCGCGTGGCGCACGCTCCGCAAGATCAGCGACATCGTCCGCGAGGAGATGGATGCGGCCGGCGCGAGCGAGATGCTCATGCCCGCGATGGAACCCATCGAGCTCTTCAGCGGCACCAAGCGCGATGTCGATTACGGCGACAACCTCTTCCGCCTGACCGACCGCCGCGGCCGCGAGGCCGCCCTCGCGCCGACGCACGAGGAAGTCATCACCGAGCTCATGAAGGGCGCGGTCGCCAGCTACACGCAGCTGCCGCTCAACCTCTACCAGATCCAGACCAAGTTCCGCGATGAGGCCCGGCCCCGCGCTGGGCTGCTCCGCTGCCGCGAGTTCATCATGAAGGATGCGTACTCCTTCCACATGAGCGTCGAGGGTGAGGGCGGGCTCAATGACGCCTACGACGCGATGTACCGCGCGTACACCAACATCTTCAACCGCTGCGGCCTGGACTTCAGCGCGGTCGAGGCGGATTCGGGCCCGATCGGCGGCTCGGCCAGCCACGAGTTCATGGTCAACTGCGCCAGCGGCGAGGACACCATCCTCAAGTGCCCCGCCAGCGGGTACGCGGCGAATGTCGAGAAGTGCGAGATCGGCGAGCGTCACTGGTCGTGGGAGGGTGCGCCCGCGGGTGAGGTGATCAAGCACCACACACCGCAGATGCCCGGCATCGATCTGGTCGCGGGGCACCTCAAGGTGACCGCCGCGCAGATGCTCAAGACGATCGTGTTCAAGACCACCGGCGTCGTCGGCGGTGATGCCAGCGCCAAGCCCGAGTACGACTACATCCTCGCCGTCGTCCGCGGCGATCACGATGCCAACGAGGGCAAGGTCAAGACCGCGACCGGCTGCACCGTGACGCTCGCGCCCGAGGCCGAGGCCCGTGCGGCGGGTTTCGCGATCGGCTACGTCAGCCCACGCGCGATCCTGACCCAGCACACCCAGCCGGCGCACGCCGCGACCGGGACCCTGAGCAAGTTATGTAAAGTGCTGCTCCTGGTCGATCCGGATGCCGCGCAGGGCAAGACCCCCTGGGCCACCGGCGCCGATGAGCACGACCACCACATCACCAACTTCAACTGGCAGCGGGAGATGGGGGCGGTGCTCGCCGATCAGAGCAAGGTCCGCGTCGCCGATGTCCGCAACGCCATGGCCGGCGACCCCTCGCCCCGCGCCAAGGGCGAGAAGCTCGTCACCGGCCGCGGCATCGAGGTCGGGCACATCTTCAAGCTGGGCACCAAGTACTCGACCGCCATGGGCTTCGAGATCATGGATGCCACGCAGAAGAAGCACCCGGTCATCATGGGCTGCTACGGCATCGGCGTGAGCCGCACCATGGCCGCGTGCGTCGAGATGAGCCACGACGACAACGGCATCAAGTGGCCCGCGGCGATCGCGCCGTACCACGTGCTCATCACCGTGATGAAGCCGACCGATGCGAAGCACCAGGCGGCAGCGCTCGAGATCAGCACCGCCCTGTCGCACCGCGGCATCGATGTGCTTGTCGACGACCGCGATGAGCGGCCCGGCGTCAAGTTCAAGGATGCCGATCTGGTCGGCCTGCCGGTCCGCATCACCATCGGCGACAAGTCGCTGGCCGAGGGCGCGGTCGAGTTCAAGCTCCGTAGCGATGCGGGCAAGGGCGAGCTCGTCAAGCTCGGCGACGTCGCGGAGAAGTGCGTGAGTGTTGTGGCCGGGTGATCCCGTCGATGATGCCTCGCGGTTCGCGAAGAGTCATCGCGGTCGGGTAGGGGGGTAACGCCGTTTCTTGGTCGGAGTGAGGCCCACGCCATGCAGACCACCACCGGCTACAGCGCAACACGGGCGGAATCCGCCGCGGACATCGCCCTCGCCCGCCAACTCATGATCGAGTACCGCGACTCGATCGCGGTCTCGCTCTGCTTCCAGAACTTCGATGGCGAGATGGCCGCCCTCCCCGGCAAGTACGCCCCGCCGGGCGGCTGCATCCTGATCGCTCGGGACGCGGCGGGTGACCCCGCCGGCGTCATCGCCGTGCGGGCTTTCAAGGGCGACATCTGCGAGATGAAGCGGATGTTCGTCCGCCCAGCCCACCGCGGCCGCGGCGTCGGCAAGCTCCTGGTCATGCGGCTGATTGAGGAAGCCCTCAACCTGGGCTACCACCGCATGAACCTTGACACCGAGGACACGATGGTCGAGGCCGTCGGCCTCTACCGCGCGATGGGCTTCCAGCCGATCGACCGCTACAACGACGACCCGCACCCGCACACGCTCTGGTTCTCGCGAGAGCTGTCCGCCGGCTCGTGAATCGCAACGGGTCGCCGCGGTCACAACCCCCAGTTGTCCCACCCATAGAACCGGGCCGTCGTTGAATCACGGATCGGGATCGCTTCCCGCTGTTCCGGTGTCAGCACCGCATCGACCGCGTTGCGCGTAGCGCGATCCAGCTCGAACCGCTCCCGCCGCAGTTCGCGGAAGGCATCGCCTTCCTCCGTCAATCGCCCGGTGAAGCTGGCTCGCCGATCGGACTCATCGCGCTCGCCCAGCGCCACCGCGAGCTGCTCGGGCTTGTTCCGCCGCTCGATCTCGAGCCACGCCCGCGCGGACCGCTCGAACCACCGATCGCGCGATTCCTCGTGCTTCTCCTGCAAGAGCCGCAGCGATGCTCGCTGATCCGTCGTGAGTGAATCAAGCTGCGCTGCAGCGCGGACATACTCATCGACTCTGGTCGGCTTGGCGAGCATCGGGAAACTGGCATCACGGACCCGCCGTTGCAGATCCGCAGCGAGCGCCGGCGGCAACTCCGCCGCGAGCAGGCGTCTGAACCGCTCGTTGATCGTCACCAGCGCCTTGCGACGATCGAACGCATCCGACCAGACACGCTGCGCCGCGGCGGGGTCGCTCTGAACCAGATCCGTGAACCCGTCGCGATGCTCTTCGAGGAACCTATCGCGCGCCACGATCGCCCGGTCGATGTCCTCGGCGTAACGCTCGAGCAGGGGGGCGATCGCGGCGGACGCCGCGTCATCGGGCCGCAGATCCTCGACACAGCGGATCAGGTCGATCGACTCCCCGGCCAGTTGCCCCGCCCCCATCCGCCGCATCCGCCGAAGTTCACGTTCGACGATCGGCCACCGGCTCTCCTGATCGCGGGTCAGCAGCGTCCGCAGGTCCTCCAGGAACCGCGCTCGGATCTTCTCGGATTCGTCCCGCCACTCGGCGACGGCCTTGCTCGCGGCCCCGAGCGCCTCGCGGTCGTCGAGCACCTCCGCCCGCTCGACCGCATCGACGACAACCCCCCTCGCCTTCGCGCCGCCCTGGGACATCGCCGCGGCGTACCCGTCGTACAGCACATCGAGCGCGGCCTGCTCATCCGCGCCGAGCCGCAGGATCCGGACGAACACACCCAGATCACGCGCGGTGAAATCGGGGCGATCATCGACCGCGTAGCTCTGCGACATGGACGAACTCTGAGCCGTCGCCGCGCCGGTGCCCACGCCCAGCACGATCAAGCCCGCCAACGCCGCCGGCACGATTCGTCGCATACTGCCCTCCAGACCGCCGGGTCCGCCCGCCGCCGGGTTATCGCGGCTGGCCATGCCACGATACCTCGACCGGCCTCACAAGCCCGACACGGCGTCTCCCAGGCACTCTGTTTAACATAATCTATCTTATAGGACCTTCAGGATTGAGCACGGAAGGGGGGGTCGGACCGTGATTCTGCCTCTCATGCAGACGCATCGTCCGGCCTCCGGGGCGGGTCACACGCCGTGAAACCGGTCGCCAGCAAGCCTTCCACACGATCGTCCGCGATCGGTCCACACACGATCACCGGCGTCCTGTACACCGGGTGCTCCCAGTCCAGATGCCGCCGAAGCTCCAGCCCGTCGCACGTCCACGGGGCCGCAGCGCACGCCGGGATGAAGGTCGTCCGCAGGAACCATCGTCGCGATCCGTCCGCCGCGTCGACCGGAACATACACCTCGAACCGCATAGCTAGGCCCTCCTCCCATCCAGTGCCGCGCAAGCCTAGCGGCGTGATGCTCCTGCTCGCCGCCTCGCTCAGCCGCGGCCTCTTCGGAGCCCCTATTGGTCGCTCGCCATCGGGAACACCCCGGCCGCATCATCGCATCAGCCCTTCTCATCCAGATGCAGCAGTGCTACAGTGATTTCAATGAGGACGACGATCGACATCCACGGCCCGCTTCTCGATCGAGCTAAGGCACTCGCGGCACAGACGGGACGTCGCCTGGCCGACATCGTGAACGATGCGCTCGCGGAAATGCTGAACCGTCACGAGCAGCCCCCCGAGAAGCCGGAGGGCCGCATCAAGCTTCCGACGTTCGGCGGTTCCGGCTTCGTGCCCGGCATCGATCCACGCTCCAATGCGAGCTACTACGAGGCGATGGAAGAGCGCCCTTCGCAGCAGGAGCCGCGCGACCGCTGACGGCGGAACAGCGCGATGCGCCCAGGAATGGACCTTCTAGACGTCAACATCCTCGTCGCGGCCCATCGTGTCGATCATCCCGACCATGATGCGCTGCGCGCGTGGCTCGAGTCGAGACTCTCCGCTCCGGGAGCGATCGGCATCGCGCCGGACGTGGTCGCTTCCTTCCTTCGCATCGTCACGAACCATCGCATATTCCTGCAGCCCACGCCGATGTCAAAGGCGATCGCGTTCGTTGAAGCACTGACGGCTCCAGCGAACTGTGTGCTGATCAAACCCGGACCGCGGCACTTCAGCCTATTCCTCGATCTATGCCGTGAGCCGAACATCCGCGGCAACCTCGTGCCTGATGCGTACCTCGCGGCGCTCGCGATCGAATCCGGCTGCCGATTCGTCAGCCGTGATCGTGATTTTGCACGTTTCGCGTCACTGCACTGGTTCGACCCGATTCAGCAATAACGTCGGGCGTATCAAGCGTCACGAGAGTGCTGCTGTGGTCGGTCTTACTGACTGGCCTCGCACGGAACCCGCCGGCCCCCTTGCCTCCACCCCCTCCCCCTCCCACACTACCCCCACGCATGGAAACCCCCCTTCTCCTCAACGGCCAGCCCCTCACCATCGCCGATGTCGTCGCCGTCGCCCGCAACGCGCGACGGGTCAAGCTCGGTGATGACGCCCGCAACCGCATGCTCGCCGCCCGCAGCGCGGTCGAGCGGGCCCTGACCGATGGCCAGCCGCACTACGGCATCAACACCGGCTTTGGTTCGCTCGCCCGCAAGCGAGTCGGCGCCGACCAGCTCCGCGACCTCCAGCGGAACCTCGTCCGCTCCCACGCCGCGGGCGTCGGCGAACTCCTTTCCGAAGAGATCGTCCGCGGCGTCATGCTCCTGCTCGCCGCATCGCTCAGCCGCGGCCTTTCGGGCGCCCGACCCGTTGTCGCCGATCTCCTCATCGACCTGCTCAATGCCGGCATCACGCCGATGGTCCCCAGCCTCGGCTCGGTCGGCGCTTCCGGCGATCTCGCCCCCCTCGCGCATGTCGGTCTGGTCCTCATGGGCGAGGGCGGCGCGTTCTTCGGCGGCCGGAAGATGCACGGCGGCGAAGCCCTCGATGTCGCCAAGCTGACAGCGATCGAGCTCGAAGCCAAGGAGGGCCTGGCGATCATCAACGGCACGCACCTGATGGCCGCGCAGGGCGCTCTCGCCTGCCACGACGCCGAGGAGCTCATCGATCAGGCCGTGATCGCCGCGGCGATGTCGATGGACGCCGCCCGCGGCACCGATGCGTTTCTCGACGCCCGCATCCACGAGGCCCGCCGCCAGCCCGGCCAGATGCACATCGCCGGACGGCTTCGCGAGGCGCTCGCGGGCAGCACGATCCTGACCTCGCATGTCGAGAACGACCCCCGGGTTCAGGACCCCTACTCGCTGCGCTGCACGCCGCAGGTGCTCGGCGCCGCCTGGGACGCTCTGAGTTATGTAAAGCAGTGCGTGGCCAACGAACTCGGCGCCGTCACCGACAACCCGCTCGTCTTCACGACCGGAGACGACTTCGAGGTCATCTCCGCCGGCAACTTCCACGGCATGCCGCTGGCCATCCCGCTCGACACCCTCGCCGTCGCGATCACGCACATCGCCGGTATCTCCGAGCGTCGCATCTTCTGGCTCCTGAGCGCCTTCGACGCCGAGAGCCACCTCAAGCCCTACCTGGCGGTCGATCCGGGCGTGAACTCGGGCCTGATGATCGCGCAGTACACCGCCGCGGCGTGCTGCAACGAGGCGATCGGCCTCTGCAACGCGGCGAGCGTCGCGAATGTCGTGACCAGCGCGGGGCAGGAGGACTACAACTCCTTCGGACCGCGCTCCGCCGCGAAGGCCCGCCGCGTGATCGATTTGACGCGACACGTGGTCGCCATCGAGTTCCTCTGCGCCGCCGAGGGAATCGAGCAGCACCGCCCGCTCAAATCGGGCGGTCCCATCGAGACCGCCCACGCTCGCATCCGCGCTGAGGTCCCCCGCCTCACCGACGACCGCTCCCCCGCCGGCGACATCGCAGCGCTCGAACGGATGCTCCGCCGCCACGAACTCCGCGGCGAATAGACACCGCCCGCAAACCTATCCCGACGATTCTGCCGATGCTCACGCAACGGCTTGTACAGTCGCCGCGCGGCGGATAGCCTCAGCAAAGGGCGGGGAGTTCCCCCTCACGGCCTCCCAACGCTCCAGCATGTGTTCCCTGCACGAAGACGCGTGACACGACACGGAACCGATTCACGAAGGCAACCGTGTGCACCCGGTTCAGACGCGACCCTCCGGAGACCCCTCATGACCAGCATCGCAACGGCAGACCCGCGCACCCGTTCCAAGGGCGGCGAGGGCGAACCGCGCGAAGTCCGCGCTCCCCGCGGCACGCAGAAGTCCTGCAAGTCCTGGCAGGCCGAGGCCGCGCTCCGCATGCTCATGAACAACCTCGACCCCGATGTCGCCGAGAACCCGGCGCAGCTCGTGGTCTACGGCGGCCGCGGCCAGGCCGCCCGCTCCTGGGAAGCCTTCGACGCCATCGTCGAATCGCTGCGCAAACTCGCCGCGGATGAGACGCTGCTCGTCCAGTCCGGCAAGCCCGTCGGCGTCATCCGCACGCACGAGGACGCCCCGCGTGTCCTGATCGCCAATTCCAATCTCGTCCCCCACTGGGCGACGCAGGAACACTTCGATGATCTGGCCCGCAAGGGCCTGATCATGTACGGCCAGATGACGGCCGGATCATGGATCTACATCGGGA
This sequence comes from Planctomycetaceae bacterium, assembly GCA_040255445.1. Lineage (GTDB taxonomy): Bacteria > Planctomycetota > Phycisphaerae > Phycisphaerales > UBA1924 > JBDZUZ01. Next base: position 75,559 of record JBDZUZ010000002.1, read on the forward strand.
CGCAGGGCATCCTCCAGGGCACGTACGAGACCTTCGCCGAGTGCGGCCGAATGAAGTTCGGCGGCGATCTCTCCGGCCGCCTCTGCGTCACCGCCGGCTGCGGCGGCATGGGCGGCGCGCAGCCGCTCGCTGTCACCCTCGCCGGCGGCACATGTCTCATCGCCGATGTCAACCCCGCCGCGCTCCTGCGTCGCCAGCGCGACCGCTATCTCGATGAGGTCATCACCGACATGGACGCCGCGATCGACGCCGCGGTCACCGCCGCCGCGGAGAAGCGGGCCGTCAGCATCGGCGTCGACTGCAACGCCGTCGAGCTCCTGGAGCGGATGATCGAACGCGAGATCACGCCCGATGTCCTCACCGACCAGACCAGCGCCCACGACCCGCTCCACGGGTATGTGCCCCTGGGCATGACCGCCGCGGAAGCCGACACACATCGCCGCCGCTACCCCGATGAGTACACCCGCTTCAGCATCGACACCATGACGCGCCACGTCGCCGCCATGATCGAGCTCCAGAAGCGCGGCGCCGACACCTTCGATTACGGCAACAACATCCGCCAGCGGGCCTTCGACAACGGCCTGGAGAACGCCTTCACGTTCCCCGGCTTCGTGCCCGCCTACATCCGCCCGCAGTTCTGCCTCGGCCGCGGCCCGTTCCGGTGGGCCGCGCTCTCGGGCGACCCGCGCGACATCTACATCACCGACCGCGAGATCATGCGGCTCTTCCCCGCAGATTCGGGCCCATTCGCCCAGCGGCTGCACAACTGGATCCTGGGCTGCCACGCCAACCCCGATGCGCTGCTCAACGAGCGCTACGACGATTGCGTCCCCCGCTTCGAGTTCCAGGGCCTGCCCGCCCGCATCTGCTGGCTCGGTTACGGCGAGCGGCACAAGGCCGGGCTGATGTTCAACGAGCTCGTCGCCAGCGGCCGCGTCAAGGCCCCCATTGTCATCGGCCGCGACCACCTCGACTGCGGCAGCGTTGCGAGCCCCAATCGCGAGACCGAGGCGATGAAGGATGGGACGGATGCGATCTCCGACTGGGCGATCCTCAACGCCCTGGTCAACACCGCCAGCGGCGCGAGTTGGGTGAGCTTCCACCACGGCGGCGGCGTCGGCATCGGCTTCAGCCAGCACGCCGGGCAGGTGATCGTCGCCGACGGCACGCCCGAGGCCGCCCGCCGCGTCGAGCGGGTTCTGACCAACGACCCGGCCATGGGCGTCTTCCGTCACGCCGATGCGGGCTACGCCGATGCCCGCCGGTGCGCCGATGAGACCGGCGTCAAGATCCCGCTCCGCGACTGGTAGCGGTTCGCGATCGGCGCCAACCGTCGTCCGACGCGGCCGCAATCCGCTACCGTGGTGGTGTGGCACAGATCCCCCACTGCTCACCGCCGTCGTGGCCTTCGCCTATCGCGTCAACGCGATTCGCTTCGCTCATCCACGCGGTGCCGGTCGGCTGCCGCGTGGCGATCCTCGGCCTGCCCGATGACCTCGGCGTGAAGCTCAATAACGGCCGCCCGGGAGCTGGCGAAGGCCCCGCCGCGTTCCGCGCTGCGCTCGCGAAGTACGGCGTCGCCGAGCCTGCGGGCTTCGACTGGCCGCGGGTCTTTGACGCCGGCGATGTGACACCGGCATCCGGCAGCGACGCCGATGCACTTGCCGAAACGCACAGCCGTGTGAGCGAGGCCGCGGAGACGCTCGCGAAGGAAGGCATGACCGTCGTCGGTATCGGCGGCGGCCACGATCTCACCTTCGCTCTGGTCCGCGGCGTGATCAACGCGTTGGGCCCGCTCGAAGGTATCTACTTCGACCCGCATCTGGATGTCCGCGCGGAAGCCGGCTCGGGCATGCCCTTCCGCCGCCTGATCGAAACCTGCGGCGTGAAGCGGCTCACCATCCACGGCTTCAATCCGCTTGTGAACGCCAAGGAACACACCAACTGGTTCCTGCAGCACGGTGGCATCCTCGCCGATGTCTGGGTCACGCCCTCCCGCGCGGCGATCCCCCGCAATCCCTGCTTCGCCAGCTTCGACATGGATGTGCTCGACGCCGCGCACGCGCCGGGTGTGAGCGCACTCAACCCCTGCGGCTGGACCGTCGAACGCGGCGCGGCGTGGGCCCACGCCGCGGGCCAGTCGACATCCGTCCGTTGCTTCGACATCATGGAACTCAGCCCAAAGCATGACGATCAGGGCCGCACCGCCCGTGTCGCAGCGCACCTCTTCCTCTCCTTCCTCCGCGGCTGGTCCGAACGGCCGCAGGAGCGAGCCAGACCCGGCGATGTGACCTCAAGCCCCCCATCCGGAACCACGCGATGACGCTCCTGATCAAGAACGCCCGCGTCGTCACCCTCGCCGCGGGCCCGCGCCCCCGCCGCGGCAAGGACCTTCGCGAACTCGCGGTCATGCCCCGCGCCGATGTTCTGATCGATCGCCACGAGATCATCGACTGCGCTGAGCACATCGAGGCCCGCGCCGACCGCACCCTCGACGCCGCCGGCCGCGTCATCATGCCGGGCTTTGTCGACTGCCACACGCACGCCTGCTGGGCCGGCGACCGCATCGCCGAGTGGGAAGAGCGTCTCGCCGGCGCTACCTACCTCGCGATCCTCGCCAAGGGCGGCGGCATCATGTCGACCGTTCGTGCCGTCCGCGCAGCATCGCAGGACGACCTCACCCGATCGCTCATCACCCGCCTCGACCGAATGCTCGCCGCGGGCGCCACCACCATCGAGGTCAAGTCCGGCTACGGAATCACCACAGCCGACGAGCTCAAGATGCTCGAAGCCGCTCGCGCGGCGGCCCCCGCCTTCCGCGGCACGCTCCGCGCCACCGCACTCCTCGGACACGCCCTCGACCCCGAGCAGCCCAACCTCATCAACACCACGATCAACGACACGCTGCCGGAGGTCTCGAAGGCCTTTCCCGGCATCGCCATCGACGCCTACTGCGAGAAGGGCGCGTGGGACCTCGCCGCGTGTCAGCGACTCTTCGAAGCTGCCGCAAAGGCCGGTCACTCTTGCCGCGTGCACGCAGACCAGTTCAACAGCCTGGGTATGACGCCGTGGGCAGCGCGGCACAACTTCCGCTCCGTCGATCATCTCGAGGCCTCGACCCCCGCCGATCTGGACGCCCTCGCTGCATCCGACACCGCCGGCGTCATGCTCCCCATCTGCGGGCTCCACCTGGACGACCGCTATGCCCCCGGCCGCAAATTCATCGATGCCGGCGGCATCCCCGCACTCGCCACCAACTGCAACCCCGGCTCGGCCCCCAGCGTCTCGATACCCCTCGCAATCGCGCTCGCCGTCCGCAAATGCGGCCTGACCCCCGCCGAAGCGATCACCGCCGCGACCGTCAACGCCGCGTGGGTGCTCCGCATGACCGACCGCGGCACGATCGCCCCGGGTCAACGCGCCGATGTCATCATGCTCGCCTCGTCCGATGAACGATCGCTCGCGTTCGAGCTCGGCGGCTCGCCGGTCGAAGGCGTGATCGCCGGCGGCTCGGTCGTTCGCTGGCCCGACTGAGTCGACCGCTCCACCGCCGCCGCCCGCACGACGACGACTTCCGCCCCCCGCGGCGGCTCGCGGTCCCACCCCGCGCCGCACTCCGGGCAGGTCACATACCCGTCCGCCTCTTCCTCCAGTTCCGCCAGCGCATAGGTGCACGACGGGCACAGCCCGATCGCGATCATCTGCCGCTGCACGCGGTATAGCTCCCGACGGGCGCACGCCAGGATCGACAGCCCCACCGTGACGCTCACCAGGATGATCGACGAACTGATCGGGCTGAAGAGCGTCACGGCCAGCGCAAAGGGCCCCACCCGGAACACCGCGTAAACCAGCCCGCACAGCACCAGGATCACCAACGCGACCCGCCCCGCCGGCCCCCGCCACAGCACATCCCACAGCCACCCGAGGATCGCGACGGCCGCCGGCCCGATCTCGATCCGCTCCCCCGCGGTCCCATCACGCCGCACCAGCGGCGGCACCCAGATGAAGTGGGTCCGGGTCACACGGCCTCGATCATCGGTAGTCCGCAGTCTCAGCACAGCAGTCACTTCGCCGCCCCCGGCCATCGGGTGTCAGGGTGCACGACATTCGTCCGGAGAGCCCGCTCCCGACCACGCCCCCGCGGTCGTAACATCCGCCGCATGCGTATCCAGCCCACTCTACCCCCCCCACTGCCCCCCGCCGCGGCCGACAACGCCTACGCCGCCGCCCAGCGCGTGGTGGAGACCCACCGGGCCCTCGCCGCCTGGCTGCGGCACGGGATGACCCTCGACCAGATCGACCTTTTCGTCGCCGAGACGCTCTCCAAGCTCGGAGCCCGCTCCAAGTCGGAGGCCAAGCGGGTTCTTAGGAAGACAATGAAGCGTTGCAACTCCTTGGCTCACAG
>JBDZUZ010000073.1:0-19513 GCA_040255445.1 Planctomycetaceae bacterium
TCTTCGGGCGGGAGTGGTTGGAGGCGGGGGATCGCCGCGGGGTCGGGCGGGGGAGCGAGGTCGGGGTTGTGGGGCTCGGCGACCATTTGTACGGGGAATGTACAGTGGACGGAGCACCCTGACAAGTGCCGTTTTTGGATTTTGGTTGGATTTTCTGGCGGGGTGGTGTAAGGCGTTGTGGGCGGGTGGGTTGCACATCCGCCCCACGCGGAGCGTGGGGGTACGCAAGGCATCGGAATCGGGCCTCGCCCGGGGCTGCGGAGGCTCGGGTATGCTCCGCGGCGGGGTCTGCTGTGTTGGCTTACCGGGCGACCGCGTGCCTGGCTCGGTTGCGGGCGGCTTGGAACGGGGGCGACAGACGGGGCGCGAAGGTCACGATTGATCGGACGCCCACCCACGGGGACTCGCAAAGCCTCGACCCCGTGGCACGGAACTTTGAAGTACCTACGTCAAGGAGGGGGCGTGGCTGGGCCACCCGCCTCACCCGTCCCCGTGTACGCCCCATCGCCATCCAGGTCGAGCTTCCGACGCTCCCAGTTGCCCGTCTGGCTCAGGCTCGTCCAGAGCTCCTCACGCGGCGGGTGGCCCAGGCACGCTGGGCCGGCGATCGATACAGTGATCTTCGACCGGTTCACGTTCCCGGGGCCGTTCCCGGAGCGGCTCTTTGGGGAGCGAAGGGCTGGGGTGTGATGGTCACGGTCGATCGGGAGGTGATCTTGTCATATCGAGCGTGCACCGGAGTGAGTGGCCGGGTGCGACAGTCACGGTTGAGCGGGCACCCAACCACGGGGACTCGCAAAGCCTCGACCCCGTGGCACGGAACTTTGAAGGACCAACGTCACGGAGGGGGCGTGGGCGGGCCACCCGCCGATCCGGAGATCCAGGCAAGAAATGATCAACGGAGGCAAATGCTGATCGTGGGAGATGTCGGTTTGCGTGAACCAAAGGGACGAACAGGGAGTCAGAGGATCTTCAGATGCCGGCCCGTTGGGATCCCGTGCTCGGAGGGTGAGGTCACATTGAACCATTTTACAGTGTGGAAGGCATTCAAGGAGTACGAAAGTGGAAGAGGGTCGCGGCAGTCCGCCGCAGCAGCAATCGAATCACTCAGAAGAGTCAGGAATAAGTCCGCGATGGAGAAGTTTGTTCTTGGTGTAGTGCTCTCGAGTCGCACGTCTGACTTTTATAATCGGCGTGCTGCAATAAGGTATTTTTCTGAATGCGTTGATGATGGTATCCCGGAGGCGGCGTGGATGGTAGCAGACATGTACGGGGGTGTAGATGCATCCCACTCGGATCTGCGTCGTAGGTTCCACTGGCTTCAAAGAGGTGCGAGTTGTGGCGACTCAACTTGTGCTTTCCACGCGGGACTTGCAATGCTGGTTGGGGTAGGCGTTGAAAAGAGTGTCGAAACGGGCTTAGCGCACATCCATGCGGCAAAGGCATTGCCGGATGCGGTGGCGATCGTCGCACTGCATAAGATGTGTGTAATGTGGCCGGAAAAGAATCGCGCGCACATCAATGATATGGAGAGTGCGGCGGAGCGTGGGTCATCTGAAGCGATGTTAATGCTGGGTGCAATCGGACAATTAGGGCTAGTGCCGAGCGATAGGTGTGCCTCCTCTCCCGTTAACTTGTATCGCCGGGCATCTAGGATTGGAAACGCTGGCGCCAAATGGAACCTTTATGCCTGCTTTAGGAATGGATTGTTAGTGGCGAAGGACTTGAAGAGGGCCTCTTATTGGAGGCGGGAAGCCTTTGGTGCTGGTATATGCGAGCTCTCTGAACCTCTTGGTAGCATCGGCAAACGAGTGTTTCCACAGGATAAAGTCTGCCCCCTTCCAGTCATTAGCGGATTGGTGTTGTGCTCTTATCACGAGATGTTTGAGCTGCTTCGTCCACATGTTCTACGCATGTCAAGTGCCATGGTTCAATAAATGTGTTGAGGCAGGATTCTGAGGACCTTAGAGCAGCTTGCGGAATCACGTGCCGTGACCACATGAACGGAAGTATTTGACGCACTCGTCCGGAGCGATGGTCCCGAAGGCATCTCCGGCGGCTTGCGCGAGACCATTCAGCGTCTCCGCGGCGGCCCGCCGAAGCCACGTCTTGATCTTGCTCCAGAGCTTCTCGATCGGGTTCAGGTCGGGCGAGTACGGCGGCAGCCACCAGACCGTCGCATCCGCGGCCTCCATCGCACGTTTCGACCCCCGGTGACATGTACGCTGCCAGGTTGTCCAAGACGACCGCATCGCCCGGCCGTAGAGAGGGCGCTAAGCACAACTCGGTGTAGGCCTCGAAGGTCGCTGCATTGATCGATCCGTCGAAGAGCAGCGTTGCGCCGCGCATCACACCCTTCAACCGGATGGCGCTGAGCAGCGTGGTCGTGCGCCAGTGACCGTGCGGGCTGGGACCGGTTCAACCGGGTGATCAAGAGCCACTGGACGGGCCCAAACCGCTACACGGCGGAGATCGCCTACGACCGCAACAGCAACATCACGAGCGTCGATGATGCGCGGCACAGCGTGACGGGCAAGGGCCTTTTCGACGCCGCGTACACAATGGACAATCTCAACCGCCTGACCAGCGCCCGGGAGGGCCACCTGGCCACGGGCGCCATCGGGACCGGGGACCGGACGCGTGAGGAGCTGTGGACGAGCCTGAGCCAGACGGGGAACTGGGAGCGGCGGAAGCTCGACCTCGATGGCGATGGGGCGTACACGGGGACGGGTGAGCTCGACGACACCGGCACCTTCAACGTGGCCAACGAGTGGCTGACGCGCGACCAGGACAGCAACGCCGGCACGACGGGGAACAACTTCACTCTGGCCCACGACCCTGTGGGGAACATGACCGACGACGGGACCACCTACGAGTACGAGTACGATGTCTGGGGTCGGCTGCGGAAGGTCAAGCGCACGGACAACCAGGCGCTGGTGGCCGAGTATCGGTACAACGGGCTGGGGTACCGGATCAGCTGGAAGTATGACAACGACGACTCGATGGGCGGCGGCCCGGACGGGTCGGTGGATGGGTCCGATAAAACCTACTACTTCGCCCACGATGAGCGGTGGCGGGTCGTGGCGGTCTACCGGGGGACCGATTCGGACCCCAAGGAGCGGTACCTGTACCACGCGGCGGGCTTGCGTGGGCAGGGGGGGAGTTCGTACATTGACCAGGTGGTGATGCGGGACCGGGATGCCAATTCGGGCTGGACCTCGGCAGCCGATGGGACGCTGGAGGAGCGGCGCTACTACCTGCAGAACTGGCGTGCGGATGTGAGCGCGATCATCGACTCGACCGGTGACATCGTCGAGTGGATCAAGTATTCCGCCTATGGCGTGCCGTACGCCCTGATCCCCGGCGACTACGACCGGGACGGGGACGTCGATTCGGCGGACCAGAGCGCATACATCAGCGACTGGGGCGCCGGGAGCCCGTCGGCGGACCTGGATGAATCGGGCGGCGTCGACGGCGACGACCTGACGGTCTTCGGCGACTGGTACACGGCCAACACCGGGAAGGTGGGCGGTCGTGGGGTGCTGAGCGAAGAGAGCGTCGGCAACCGCATCGGGTACGCGGGATATCAGTGGGACCCGGCCACCAGCCTCAACCACGTCAGGCACCGCGTCTACAACCCGGAGATGGGTAGGTGGACACGCAGAGATCCCCTCGGGTATGTCGATGGGATGAATTTATATACTTATTGTCGTCAGTCACCTATACATTGGCTGGATCCAAATGGCCTGGCTTCCAAGGCTGGGGGCGTATGCCTGGCTTGCTGCGGCGCCGCACCCTGTTGTACTGATTGTGGGTTAAATAGCGATGTTGACGCAGGCGTTGATGACCCAGTTATTCCGCCCGCAAACCTATTGTGTCTCATTGAGATTGCACATAGCCGGTCCCCCCGCACTCCTCGCGATTGCGGAGAACTGAACTACGGAAAGAGAACGACAGTCTGCAACGGCGAAGAGATATCGGAGCTAAAGTTTTGTTATCAATGTACCGGCCGTTCCTTTTCACAGGACAACTGTGTCGCCACAGTCTGTACCTACATTGCGCCAAATGGTTGTAAGATTACATTCGACGCATGCGGCTGCGCCGGCGATTGGCCGATCTCCCCGTGTCCGCCCAGCAGTCCTCCGCCACCGATAGGTGGTGGCATCTCATTCGAGTAGTGAGCTTATACTCATGATTCACCTACGCTTACTTCGTCGATCGGTGATCGGCGGACTTGGTTGTGCGGTTGCGATACTCGGCATAATTGCTGGTGTTCAGGTGGCAGATTTCTACCGTTCCGCCCCGCCATCCCGATATTCGGTATCAGGCGCGATCTCAACACCGGATGGTTCCCTTTGGCTAGTGAAAACTGACGACAGCAGGTTGTCGCGTTCTATTCTGTTGCAACCATTGCCCCTGAGTTGGGCCTCTGCAATTGTTGATGAGGTTCCTGAATCAGATCTTATGAATAAATGCTGGCAACTGCAAGTTAGAGAGCGCGGTCCTGGGATTTATGCCGGCATAGTGGCCAAGGCTCCGTTACTTTATTTTATAAAACTGGACAGAATTCCTCGAAACGGAGTGGATGAAAAATTTAGTTTCTTTTGGTCCGGCCTTGTGATCAATCTATTGATAATCAACTTTCCGATCGCGGCAATCCTGTACTTTCTGCAATTGTTATATATGCGACATGTCCGGCGATCGGACCTGTGCCTAAATTGTGGATATTCGATTGAGGGAGTTGTTCGTTGCCCGGAATGCGGTCGAATGTGCATAAATATTGACGGAATCGACCAGTGAAAATTCCCGATTCAATCGGATCGAGTGTCCAAGAAGATCCACGAATGTGCCATCTGGAAAATTTAATCAATAAATTTCTAGTTCCGCGACTATCTTCCGACTTCCGGCCGATTGGTCTCCGTGTCGCATTTGATTCAAATCGGCGAGAATTATTGGGATAATGCAAGAAGAGCATTCGATGTGTGCTGTAGAGCTACACTCGATTTGTTTCAGGGACTACGGTCGGGTGCGCGTGCCGCCATGGACCACGCTCGGTTGGCGACCGTGCTCAGAATTGACCGCCTCCTTCGAAGATGGCACCGCATGCCCGCCGCCGTGGCTGGTGGCCCGGGCACGCGGGGCCGCCTCCGATCCGCGACTAGTTCAAGCGTTTCGGGGGACGGGGGCGAGGCTTTGCGAGTCCCCGTGCTTTGGGCTCCCGGCCGCGGCGGTGGTCATCTGCCGGGTGATACGCCGGTCAGGGGCACGCTGGGCCGCCGATCGATACAGTGATCTTCGACCGGTTCACGTTCCCGGGGCCGTTCCCGGAGCGGCTCTTTGGGGAGCGAAGGGCTGGGGTGTGATGGTCACGGTCGATCGGGAGGTGATCTTGTCATATCGAGCGTGCACCGGAGTGAGTGGCCGGGTGCGACAGTCACGGTTGAGCGGGCACCCAACCACGGGGACTCGCAAAGCCTCGACCCCGTGGCACGGAACTTTGAAGGACCAACGTCACGGAGGGGGCGTGGGCGGGCCACCCGCCATAGCAATTGGGGCCGTTGGTCCTCCTGAGCTCGCGGATGGACTTAATAATCTTGACAAGCTCAAGTACGTAGGGCATTTTCTTATTCAAGATGGACACTGGAAGTCCGCTCGCTGGGTCTACACAGATGGCCTTGTGTGGGATTCGACGGGTGCGACGGTCACGGCTGATCGGACGCCCAAACACGGGGACTCGTGAAGCCTCGACCCCGCACCACGGGACTTTGAAGTTCCAACGTCAAGGAGCGAGCGTGGCCGGGCCACCCGCCGCCGCTCCTCCAGCGTCCCATCGGCCGCCGAGGTCCAGCCCGAGTTGGCATCCCGGTCCCGCATCACCACCTGGTCAATGTACGAGCTCCCCCCCTGCCCACGCAAGCCCGCCGCGTGGTACAGGTACCGCTCTTTGGGGTCCGAATCGCTCCCGCGGCGGGTGGCCCCGGCACACCGGGCCGCCGATCGATACAGTGAACTTCGACTGGATCACGTTCCCGGCGACGGTCCCGGAACGGCTCTTGGGGGAGCGAAGGGCCCGCCTCAGCCACGCACTACTTCATCTTTTATCTTTCCAACCGCTCCCGCCACGACTCTACCGCATTCCATACATCTCCGTCAGACTTGCTGATAAGCCTAACCTCCAAAACGCGATCTCCACCATCAGTCGCCCCAAGACTGAAACGATTTTCATTGCAAGTAATTGTCGCGTGGATTAGAGCATCCGGATGCAACTGCCGCGACGGATGGCTTATTATGAAGCTGGTCCATTCAGATCCATCGTCTTTTAGCATCAGTATGTGACCAGAGAACAGATCGGACAGCGGAAGGTTTGTGTCACTAGGGTTTAGTCTTGCTTTGCCGTCCGGCGGCATCAGCAGGTAGATTCCACCCTCGCCACGAATGACTCCGGTGAGGCTCGGCCCCGGCCGCACCCCGAAAACCAAGACGACCTCTAGTGGCTTGTCGCATGAGTTCTGCAAAATCACTGCACGATTACTCTCCTCCGAGACGCAACCAACGAGGCTGCCACCAAGACAGATCCCCATGGCCAGGACACGGATGCATTTTAGTCGCTTCATCATTTACCTGCCTCTGACAGACACTTTAGGATTTTGTCTCACTCATAATCGAGTCGATGATGGCGTTCACATCCGCACACCTGTTCTGCAGGTAGTAGCGGCGCTCTTTCAGCATCCCATCGGCCGCCGAGGTCCAGCCCGGTTGGCACCCCGCTCCCGCACATCACCACCTGTTCAATGTACGGGCTCCCCCGTACCCACGCAAGCCCGCCGCCCCCCTCCAGAGTGGTACAAGTACGCTCCTGGGGGTCCGATTCGCTCCCTCGGTAGACGGCGGGTGACCCGGGCGCGCCGGGCCTCACCCCTCCAACATCCTCGCCAGCAGCTCCACGGGATGCTCCGCCCGCCGCCCTGTTCCATCGTGGATCTGGTGGCGGCAGGAGGTGCCGGGGGCCAGGACGGGGGTGCCGGTCGCCGCAGCGCGCACGGCGGGGAAGAGCGTGAGTTCACCGATCTGCATGGAGAGGTTGTAGCGGTCGGCGGTGTAGCCGAAGGAGCCGGCCATGCCGCAGCAGCCGGTGTCGAGCACTTTGATGGCGTCTTTGCCGAAGATTCGGTGCAGGACGGCCGCGCTGCTGGCCGCGCCCCAGAGGGCTTTCTGGTGGCAGTGGCCGTGGAGCATGACCGGCGAGGGGGCCGCGGGCGGGGTTTGGAACCGCGGCCGGCGGGGGTGCTGGTCCCAGCGGAGGTCGAGGAACTGCTCGGGGAGGAACGCCTTGGCCGCGAGCCGGCGGCGCAGCTCCATCGGCGTCTTGAGCTTGAGCGTGAGCCAGTCGTCCTTCATCGCCGAGAGGCAGGAGGGCTCGGCGACGAGGATCGCCTCGACGGTCGGGTCGTCGATGATCGCGGAGAGGCGGGTCAGGGTGCTGTCGACCTCTTCGATCGCCTGGGGGAGGAGCCCGGTCGAGATCTTGGCCCGGCCACAGCAGCCGGCATCGGCGAGGTCGACGGTGTAGCCGAAGGCCTCGTAGACGCGGCGGGTGGCCAGGCCGATGCCGGGCTCGTTGAACATCGTGAAGCAGTCGCCGAAGAGGACGACGCGGGGCCCGCCGCGTTCGGGCTCGCGCTTCCATTGTGAGGCCAGCGAGCGGGCGAAGGGCGGGAGCGATCGGCGCGGGTCGAGCCCGAGGATGCGCTCGACGAAGGCCCGCGCCGGGGGTGTGCGGTTGATCCAGTTCGCGAGGGCCGGCGTGATGGAACCCAGGCGGTTGAGCAGGCGCACGGCGCCGAAGATCCTGGCCTGCAGCGGTGTGCCCTTCGCCGCGTAGCGCTGGGCGGTGTACTCGGCTTTGAGGCGGGCGATGTCGACGTTGCTGGGGCACTCGGTCTTGCAGGCCTTGCAGGAGAGGCAGAGGTTGAGGGTTTCGATGGTGCCGGGGTCGTCGAAGTTGGGGCCGGTCTCGCGGGAGCCATCGGAGCGGAGGGCGCCGAGCTGGCCGGTGATGGCGAGGCGGAGGGCGTTGCCGCGGCCGCGGGTGGCGTGTCGTTCATCGAGCGTGGCCATGTAGCTGGGGCACATGGTGCCCCCCTGCTTCTTGCGGCAGACGCCGGCGCCGTTGCACATCTCGACGGCAGAGTCGAAGCCGTGCTGATCGGTGTAGTCGAAGTAGGTGTCGATGGAGTCGGGGACGGTGGCGAGGCGGTCGTGGGTTGGGGGCGAGGGCGGGCTGGCGGGCATGACGCGGAGGAGCTGCGTCATGGTCTCGATCGGCCGCGGCTCGACGATGTTGCCCGGGTTGAGCAGGTTGTGCGGGTCGAAGATCGCCTTGATCTCGCGGAAGGCGGTCATGAGCTCGGGGCCGAAGTAGCGCTCGAGGAAGGGTGAGCGGACGCGGCCGTCGCCGTGCTCGCCGGACATCACGCCGCCGAGTTCCTTGGCGAGGTCGGCGGTTTTGGTCGAGATCGAGCGCATGATGGCGCGGTCTTCGGGGTCGTGGATGTCGACGAGGGGGCGGACATGGAGCACGCCGACGCTCGCGTGGGCGTAGAAGGCGGCGATGGTGCCGTGGTCGGCGACGATCTGGCGGAGGCGCTTGACGAACTCGCTCAGGCGCTCGACGGGGATCGCGTTGTCTTCGATGAAGGTGATCGGCTTGCGGTTGCCGGGCACACCGTGGAGCAGCGGCTCGCCGGCCTTGCGGAGTTTCCAGGCGTTGAGCATTTCGCCGGTATCGGTCAGGTAGAGCGCGGCGATGTCGGGGGTGACCGCGCGCAGCTTGGCGAAGCCGGCCTCGATCTCGGCGGGGGCTGCGCCGAAGTACTCGACGTAGAGCACCGCCTTGAGCGTGCCCTGGTTGGGCTGGGGCATCAGCTCGACGTACTGCTTGTACTCGTTGTTGGCCCGCGCCAGGTCGATCACGGTGTCGTCGAGCAATTCGACCGCGGTGGGGTTGGTCGTGAGGATCGGCAGCACCGCGGCGATCGATTCATCCAGATCGGAGAAGCCGAGCACCGCCAGGCCCTTGACCCTGGGCTTGGGTTCGAGCTTGAGTTCGGCGCCGAGGGTGACGGCGAGCGTTCCCTCGCTGCCGGCGATCAGCTTGGCGAGGTTGATGGTCGAGAGGTCTGAGGGATCGCGGCCCGCCGCGGCGGCGGCATCGAGCTGCTGGAGGATCATGTCGAGGCCGTAGCCCGCGTTGCGGCGGAGGGTCTTGGGGAATCGCTCGCGGATCAGCGGCTCGTAGCGGCGGACGACATCGACGACTTTTTCGGTGAGCTCGCGGGCGACGGGGTCGCGCGACCACGCGCCTTCATCGAGGCGCACGCGGCGGCCATCGGCGAGGGCGACATCGACGGCGAGCAGGTTCTCGCTGGTGCGGCCGTAGCGGATCGATCGCGCCCCCGCGGCGTTGTTGCCGATGCAGCCGCCGATGTTGGCGTGCCGGCTGGTGGCGGGGTCGGCGGCGAAGAAGAGGCCGGTGGAGGCGATGGAGTCGTTGAGGTCGTCGACGGTGATGCCGGGCTCGACGCGCACGCGGCGTTGCGCGATATCGACGGCTTCGTGGCGGTTGCAGCGGTTGGAGAAGTCGATCACGACCGCGCGGTTGGTGCATTGCCCGGCGAGGCTGGTGCCCCCGCCGCGGGGCAGGATGGGGAGGCCGCGCTGCGCACAGAAGCGGACGATGCGGGCGGCATCGTCGACGGAGGCGGGGATGACGACGCCGAGCGGCTCGACCTGATAGAGCGAGGCATCGGTCGCGTAGAGCATCCGGTTGTGGACATCGAAGCGGACTTCGCCCTCGATGTGGTTGGCGAGGTCGCGGGCGATTGCTGCGCGTTGCGATTCGGTGAGCCGGATCGATGGCGACGAGAAGCGGCGCGGGTCGATGGTGGATGGATCGCGGGTGTCGGCGAGGACTGGCAACGGAGGCATCGGCCGAGTGTAGGGGGCGAGGGTGCGGCGGTTGGTGTGTGTCGGGGTGTGCGGGGTGCGTGGGGGTGTGGGAATGAGGGGGCCGGCGGCCCGGTCGCCCGTGTCAGGCCCGTGTCACACGCGTGTCACGGCGGGCCTGTTCCCGAGGAACACGCCGCGGCGGGCCGAGTCTGTCGGTAGAGTCGTTTGCAGGATCGAACCCGATACAGCAAGGGAGAAGCACCCCATGTCCGCCCGCCGACTGACCACCACCATCGCACTGCTCACCACCATCGCCGGCATGTCGATCGGCATGCCCGCCGCGCTGGCTCAGAACGCCCGGAATGAGAACGCCGCGGCTGGGCGCGAAACCGCCGCGGCGGAAGCGAAGCGTGACGTGCTGCCCATCCGCGAGATCACCTTGTACCGCTCCGGCGTCGCGAGTTTCCAGCGGCGGGGCCTGGTGACGGACGATTCGCGGGTGCGGCTGCGTTTCAATGTCGATCAGATCAACGATGTGCTCAAGTCGATGGTGGTGCTGGATCTCGCCGGTGGACGTGTCGATGCGGTGAGCTATGGGTCGAAGGACCCGCTTTCGCGCCGGCTGTCGAGCTTCGCGGTCGATGTCTCCGATCAGCCCAGCCTGGATGTGCTGCTGTCGCGGCTCCGCGGCACGCGGATCGCGGTGGACACGGCCGATGGCAAAGTGACGGGCGTGATTCTCGGTGTCGAATCGCGGCAGAAGGCTGCGGGCGACACGGTGATCACGGTCCCTGTCGTGCAGCTCTCGACGGGCACGAGCATCCGCACGATTGACCTTTCCACCGCGAACGACATCGAGATCCTCGATGAACGCGTGAAGGCCGAGTTGACGCGGGCCCTTGAAGCCCTCGCCGAGCATCGCGCTGATCGCGAGAAGGATGTCGAGCTGATGCTCGAGGGCGATGGGCAGCGCGAGATCGTGGTTGCGTATGTGCAGGAGTCGCCGGTGTGGAAGACGAGCTACCGGCTCGTGCTTCCTGATGAAGCGAAGGACGACACGATCCTGCAGGGATGGGCGATCGTCGAGAACACGACCGATGAAGACTGGACGGATGTGCGCCTGAGCCTGGTCTCGGGGCGGCCGGTCAGCTTCACGATGGATCTCTACGAGCCGCTCTATATGAAGCGGCCCGAGGTCGCGGTGCCGACGATCGCGGGTGTGACGCCGCGGCTGTACCAGTGGGCCGCCGATGAGGGCGGGGGCGCGGGGCAGAGTCCATTTGCTGAGAATGAGCGTGCCGAAGCCAAGTCCCGCGGACGGTCACCCGGCCGGCCCGCAGCGCCGGCGGCGGCGCCGGCGGAGTCGTTGATGTTCGACCGGCGGGCTGCGGAGGCCGATGCCTCGGTCGCGCTGGGCGCTGCGCTGCAGATGGCCCAGGCCGCGGCGGCGACCGGCGTCGATGTGGGCGAGGTCTTCCAGTACCGGCTTGATCATCCCGTCACGGTCGAACGGCAGCGGTCGGCGATGATTCCGATCATCAGCTCGGGCGTCGAGGCCAAGCGTGTCAGCATCTACACCGCGAGCGAGGGGCAGGAGCACCCGATGCGCGGCGTGCGCCTCACCAACTCGCAGAGCCTCCAGCTCATGCCCGGCCCGATCGCGGTCTTCGACGGCGACTCGTACGCCGGCGATGCGCAGATCGCGCACATGAGCGCGGGGGAGACGCGGCTGCTCGCGTATAGCGTCGACCTCGATGTCGAGCACCGCCAGGAGGGCGGGCAGACGCAGACCGTGCAGAAGGTGCGGATTGTGGATGGCATGGTCGAAATGCGGCTGCAGCGGGAGAACCGCATCAAGCACACCTTCAACAACAAGGATAAGAGCCGCGGCCGCACGATCATCGTCGAGCAGCCGCGGCTGGGCGGGTGGGATCTTGTCGAGCCCGCGAAGCCGCTGGAAGTGAACGATCAGCTCTACCGCTTCGAGGTCGAGGTTGCTTCGGGCAAGGAGAACGCGGTCGAGATCCTGCAGCGGGTGACTGACTTCTCGCGTGTGGGTGTGCTCGATATGAATATCGACACGCTGCTGGCGTACGCCCGGCAGGGCAAGGCGTCGGATGCGGTGGTCGAGGCGGTCCGCAAGGCGGCCGGTATGCAGCAAACCGTCCGCGATATCGAACGCGAGATCCAGCGGCTCGAGAGCGAGCGCAGCGAGATCAGCCGTGATCAGGACCGCATCCGCCAGAACATGCAGACGATCGACCGCAACAGCGACCTCTACCGCCGCTACATGACCAAGCTGACCGAGCAGGAGACCCGCGTCGAGCAGATCGCGACGAGCATCAAGCAGAAGCAGGAGGAGCTCAATGAGGCCCGGCGGAAGCTGAGCGAGTACATCGCGGGGTTGAAGGTGGAGTAAGTCGTCGGCCTCTGCACACCTTGCGCGAGATCAGAGGCACAAAGGCACGAAGGCACAGAGGCACAAAGGGAGACGACGCCGCGTCACTGTGTGGGCGCGGCGTCGGTTTTTTTTTGCACGCGATCGCTTCACGCTTGCCGCGACTCCCCTCGCCATCGAGCCGCCGTCACGCCGCCCCATCTTCCAGCGGCCTGCCGAACAGCAGCTCGATGAACGGCCGGTCCTCGCCGCGGCAGAAGACATACACGTGATCGCCGGGATTGAGCACCGTGTTCCCGCGCGCTGCGATCAGTTCCTCGCCGCGGATCAGCAGGACGATCGAGGCGCCCGCAGGAAAGGTGATGTGGGCCAAAGAGGCCCCCGCCACCGCGAGCGATGGATCGATGTAGAAGGAGAGCAGCTCGCCGTTGAGCATCCGCGTGCTGTGCAGTTCGATCGCCGCGGAAGGCAGCGGTTTTTCGGGGACGATCAGCCCGAGCTTCCGCGTCACCCAGCGGATCGTCGCGCCCGGGATCAGCGCGTTGATCACCACCACGAAGAAGACGATGTGGAAGATCTTCTCGGCCTCCGGCACGCCGCCGAGCACCGGGAAGGTCGCCAAGATGATCGGCACCGCGCCCCGCAGCCCCACCCAGCCCATGTAGCCGATTTCCTTCGGCGGGAAGCGGAAGGGCGCGAGACAGAGTAGCACCGCCAGCGGCCGTGCCACAAAGGCCAGGAAGAGCGCGATCGCCAGCCCGATGCCCGCCACCGGGAAGAGCTGCGATGGGAACACCAGCAGCCCGAGCATCAGGAACATCGCGATCTGGCTCAGCCAGGCGATGGCATCGTGGATCCGCGTCAGGCCATTGCGGTACGGCACCGGCCCGTTGCCGAGCACCAGCGCGGCGACATACACCGCGAGAAACCCGCTCCCGCCCAGCACCTGCGCCAGCCCGAAACTGCTGAAAGCGACCGACAGCGTGAGCACCGGGTACAGCCCGCCCGCCGAGAGCCGCACCTTCGCGAGCAGCCAGCGGGCCGCGTACCCCATCCCGATGCCGATCCCGAGCCCGATCGCCAGTTGCACCGGGACATCGACCAGCAGCATCCAGCTCAGCGGCTCGCTCCCGACGATCGCGCCCACGATCGCCATCGTCAGGATCACCGCCATCGGGTCGTTGGCGCCCGATTCGACCTCGAGCGTCGTCCCCAGCCGCGGCCGCAATCGCAGCCGTCCGCCGCGCAGCACCGCGAAGACCGTCGCCGCGTCTGTCGATGACACGACCGCGCCCAGCAGCAGCGCTTCGCCCCAGGTCAGCCCGAGCCAGCGTCCGGCCAGCGCGACGAGCCCGGCCGTGAGGGCGACACCGATCGTCGCGAGCACCGTCGCCGGCGCCACGGCCTGTCGCACAGCGCGCAGCTTGGTGTTGAGGCCGCCGTCAAAGAGGATCAGCACCAGCGCCATCGTGCCGACACGGAACGCGAAGCCGTAGTTGTCGAAGGCGACGCCGCCGATCCCCTCGCTGCCGGCGAGCATCCCCAGGCCGAGGAAGAGCAGCGCCACCGGCACACCCGACCGCTCGACATAGCGGCCGAAGATGATACTGAAGGCCAGCAGCAGCCCGAAGATGAGCAGCAGCGCGGAGGTGGCGCCGGGCTCGGAGAGGGCGAGGACGGGCGTGAGGATGGGGGCGAGAACGTGAGACATCTCGCGGGGAGGGTACCGCCCCGCGGCGATCGGTCAGGCGCCCTGCCCACCTAGCTCTTTGTGTTCCGCCGGTACTCGCTGGTCAGCATCCCCGCGAAGCCCCAGTTGTCCGTCTTGATCTCGTCGATCACGATGTGCGTGTGCTCGGGCTTCTTCCCCAGCACGCGGCTGAGCGTGTCGGTGATCTCGGCGACGATCGTCGCCTTCTGCTCCCTGGTCACACCGTCGTCGGTGATGCGGACATTGACATACGGCACGGAGGGCTCCTTTCGGGGTGGCCGGTGGGGATCGACCGTGGGGAGGGGTGCATCCCTAGGCGGCCCAATGACTTAACCTATACCGGCGATCGACCTTACAAAAACTGGACAAATCAGCTTGACGCTGCTCGGGCGGCCATTATCCTAACGCCATGGACGGGTTCTGGACAAGCCCCGGCGAAGGCGCCTCCGACCGCGGCTCTTTGGATGCCGCGGCCCGGCGGGCGAAAGCCGCGGCGGTGCTCCAGGGCGTGGAAGAAGCCCGCCGCGATGCCGGACACGACCGGCCGCGGGGAACCGGCCAGACCGTCCCGACCGGGATCGGTGGGATCGATGCCGTGCTGCCCGGGGGCGGGCTGCGGCGCGGTGCGGTGCACGAGTGGATCGGGGTGGAGCGGGCGGCTGATCGTGCTGAAGTAGATCTGATCGGTGGAGAGCCGGGGGCTCAGGGAGTTGGTGCGCAGCGGCGGGATCCGCCGCGCCGGGATCTGGGGAGAGAGCCGGCGCGGCGGAGGCGGAGCGGTGGGCTGCCAGGTGGGGGGCCAGGTGGGGGGCCAGGAGCGGGAACACGGGCGGGCACCGGAGGGAGAGCCCGCCCGAGCACCCCACGCTCCTGGTCCCCGCCGCTGAGCCTGCTGCTCGGGTTGGCGAGCAGCGCGAGCCGCGGGCAGCGCGTGGTGTGGGTGGGTGAAGCGGTCTGGCCGTACGCGGTGGCGTTGCGGCGAGCGCTTGGTGCATCAGGTGGCGCGGAGGTGGATGCGTGTCTGTTCGTGCGGGCGCGCACCAGCGCGGACCGGTTGTGGGCGGTGGATCTGGCGCTGCGTTGTTGTGGTGTGAGCGCCGTGATCGCCGATGGCTCGGGCCTGGACCTGGGCTCGACGCGCCGCCTGCAGCTCGCGGCGGAAGCGAGCGGCGGGCTCTGCTTCCTGGCGCGGCCGCCCTGGGAGCGGGGGGAACTGTCGGCCTGCGCGACGCGGTGGAGCGTCGCGTGGAGCCATTCACCCATCCCGACGAGACGATGGACCGTCGAGCTGTTGCGCTGCAAGGGAGTGCAGCCAGGTATCCACGCGCAACGCGTGTGGACGGTGGAGCAGTCTGATGCGACGGGTGGTCTGCATCTGGCTCCCGACGTTCGCGACCGATCTGGTGCGGCGGCGGATGCAGCGCGATCGCGGGTGGCGATCGCCTGAACAGGCCGGGCAGGAAGATAGCAAGGAACCGCGTACCGCGATCGTGCTGACCCGCGCGGTCGCTTCGCGCGAGCTCGTCGAGCGTTGCTGCGCGCTCGCCCGCGCTGCGGGCATCACCCCCGGCATGGACCTCGCCCACGCCCGCTCGCTCCTGCCCGCGAACATCGCGCTCCACACCGAGCCCCACCGCCCCGACCGCGACAGCGAGGCCCTGCACGCGCTCGCCTGCTGGGCCCTCCGCTTCACACCCCTCGCGGCCCCCGAAGACTCCGCAAACCCGCTCACCACCGGCCTGATGCTCGACATCACCGGCACCCAGCGCCTGCACAAAGGCGAGAAACGCACGCTCCGCGCCATCGCCGGCCACCTCCGCAAACTCGGCTTCCTCGCCCGCATCGCCTCCGCCGCGCACTTCGGCGCGGCGTGGGCCGTCTCCCGCTACGGCGAGCACGATGTCGGCCTCGTCGCCCCCGGCCGCGAACGCGAGGCGATCGAAAAACTTCCCACCGGCGCCATCCGCCTCGACCCCGACACACTCCGCGGCCTCGCCGAAATCGGCATCGTCCGCGTCGAGCATCTCTTACGACTCCCCCGCCATTCCCTCGCCACTCGCTTCGACCCGCTGCTCGTCCGCCGTCTGCACCAGGCGCTCGGCGAGATCGGCGAACGCATCGAGCCCGTCCGCCCGCGCCCCCCGATCGTCCGCGAGATGATCTTCGAGGGGCCCACCGATCGCTGGGACTCGATCGAGGAAGCAACATGGCGTGTGCTTTCAACACTCGCCGCGGACCTGGCTACACAGGAACGCGGCGTGCGCCGGCTCGATATCTCACTGATGCGGCCGCGGACCGAGCCGACGCGGCTGGTCGTCTCGCTCAGCCACCCCAGCAGGTCGCCCGACCACCTCTGGTCGCTCGTCCGCTCGCAGCTCGAGAAGGTCGATCTCGGTCAGGTCGCGGCCGACGGTGTCGAGGGCGTGGTCATGACCGCGACACGCACCGGCCGGCTGCGGCACCGCCAGTCCGCCAGTGATGCGCTCGGCGGCGAAGAAGACCGCGAGCACAACGCCACCGCCTTCGGTGAACTCATCGACACGCTGGTGGGAAGGCTCGGCGCGGACCAGGTGGTGTGGCGCGAGCCGGTGGAATCGCACCTGCCCGAGCGCGTGGTCCGCGAGCGGTCGGTGATGGAAGGGCGTCGGCGCGTGGTCGCCACCACGCCGGCTGGCGCATCAGGCATCGTCGGCGATCGCCCCAGCCTGCTCTTCCCCAAGCCCGAGCCCGCCGATGTCATGGCCGTCACGCCCGATGGGCCGCTGATCAGCCTGGGCTGGCGCGGCCAGCGCTGGACCGTCACGCAGTGCATCGGCCCTGAACGCATCGGCGCTGAGTGGTGGCGGTGGACGCCGCGGCATGTGCCGACCGACGACGAACCGCCACACAAGAAGAACGCTCCAAAGAGGAAGACTCCAGCGGCCACACCACCCCCGCCGCCCGACCGCGACTACTTCGCCGTCCAGACCGACGAAGGCCGCTGGCTCTGGGTCTGCCGCCAGGCCGGCACCACATCGTGGTTCGTCCACGGGGAGTGGTGCTGATGCCCGAGCGCGAGTTCGACAAGCTCAAGCCGCATCCGTTCCGCGACATGCTTGCAGGCCGGAGCGGTGCGCACGCGCCGGGCGACAGTGGACATCACGACTCCGACAGCTTCATCGGACCCGCCGCCGCGTACGCCGAACTCTGCGTCACCACCAACTACACCTTCCTCACCGGCGCGAGCCACCCCGAGGAGTTCATCACCCACGCCGGCCAGCTCGGCTACCGCGCTATCGCCGTCACCGACCTGCACACCGTCGCGGGCGTGGTCCGCGCCCATGTCGCGGCGAAGGAGTCGAACCTGCAGTTCATCCTCGGCTCGCGCATCCGGCCGCGTGATCTCCCCCGCTGCTCGGTCTGCCTCTATCCGACCGACATGGATGCCTACCGCCGCCTCTGCCGCCTGCTCACCACCGGCAAACGCCGCACCGTAAAGGGCGAGTGCGAACTCTTCTTCGCCGACCTCGAACAGCACGCCGCCGGCCTCCTCGCCGTCCTCCTCCCCGATGACGATGCCACACACGCCGATGTCGATGCCGCGGCCGCGCGGCTCCAGCCCCTCTTCAACGACGACCGTCTCTCCCTCGCCCTGCGCCTGGGCTACAGCGCGGATGATCACGGCCGCGCCTCGATCGCCGCGGCGGTCAGCGCTGCCCGCGCCATCCCCCTCGTCGCGACGAACGATGCGCACTACCACGAAGCCGACCGCCGCATGCTGCACGATGTGCTCGCCTGCATCCGCGAGGGCTGCACACTCGCCGAGGCCGGCTACCGCCTCGCCGCCAACGGCGAGCGTCACCTCAAGCCGCCCGAAGAAATGGCCCGGCTCTTCACGCAGCGGTGCCTCCCCGCCGCGATCAACCGCACCGTCCAGATCGCCGACCGCGTCAAAGGCTTCTCGCTCGATGCCCTTCGCTACGAGTACCCCGAAGAAGTCGTCCCCGAAGGCCAAACCGCGCAGCAGCACCTGACCGACCTTGCCTGGAAAGGCGCTGCGCGCATCTACCACAACGCGATCCCCGACAAGGTCCGCCGCCAGATCGACTACGAGCTCAACCTCATCGCCGAGCTCCGCTACGCCCCCTACTTCCTCACCGTACACGACCTGGTCCGCTACGCCCGCACCGGCACCGAGGGCGCGGGCGATGTCGCATCGGCCTGCCCCGTCGCCGCGGGCTGGACGCCGATCCTCTGCCAGGGCCGTGGCGCCGCGGCGAACTCCGCCGTCTGCTTCGCGCTGGGCGTCACCGCCGTCGACCCCAACCGCATCGATGTCCTCTTCGAGAGATTCATCAGCAAGGAACGCAACGAACCGCCCGACATCGACATCGACTTCGAGCACGAGCGCCGCGAAGAGGTCATCCAGTACATCTACCGCAAGTACGGCCGCGAGCGGGCCGCGCTGACCGCCGAGGTCATCACCTACCGCCGCCGCAGCGCGGTCCGCGATGTCGGCAAGGCCCTGGGCCTCTCGCTCGATCTGGTCGACCGCCTCGCCAAGGACATGGACTGGTGGGACGACGGCGGCATCGACGAGACCCGCCTCACACAGATGGGCCTGAACGCGGCCGATCCCACCATGCGCTGGCTCGCGAAACTCGTCACCGACATCCTCGGCTTTCCC
Source organism: Planctomycetaceae bacterium (assembly GCA_040255445.1). Lineage (GTDB taxonomy): Bacteria > Planctomycetota > Phycisphaerae > Phycisphaerales > UBA1924 > JBDZUZ01. Next base: position 18,724 of record JBDZUZ010000073.1, read on the forward strand.
CGCCACCTCTCCCAGCACGTCGGCGGATTCGTCATCACGCGCTCACCCCTCTGCGAACTCGTCCCCGTCGAGAACGCCGCGATGCCCGACCGCACCGTGATCGAATGGGACAAAGACGACATCGACGCCGCGGGCATGTTGAAGGTGGATGTGCTGGGGTTGGGGATGTTGACGGTGATAAGTAAGTGCATGCGCCTCGTCGACGAGGGCCGGCTTGGGGGAGGGACAGAGGGACAAAGGGACAAAGGGACAGAGTGTGGGGAAGGGGTAAGGGATCGAGGGGGCAAGGGTTGCCGGGCGTTTACTCAAGATGCGGGTGGCGTGGTAGGTTGTCGGCCACGTATTCACGAGGAGTGCTCTGATGGGAGTTGTGCGGACATATCGGGATCTGATGGTGTGGCAACGCGGCATGGAGTTGGCGCGTGCGGTGTATACCCAGACAGCGAAGATGCCGCCGGCAGAGCGGTTCGGACTGACATCGCAGATGCGCCGGGCAGTCGTATCGGTCCCATCGAATATCGCGGAGGGCTACGCGCGGCAGACCTCGGTCGAGTACCTCCGCTTCCTCCGGATCGCACGCGGCTCGCTCGCGGAACTGGCAACTCAGCACGAACTGGCGATCGGCATGAACCTGATGCCCGAGGACACCCGCGTCGTATCTCTCCTGCGAGAACTCGACCGGATGCTGCAATCTCTGATCCAGAAGATCGAAGCCCGCATCAAAGCCAAAAAACAGAACCCCTGATCCCCGGCCCAACAACTCACCCCCTTTCCCCCCTCGCCCCCTCAC
>JBDZUZ010000236.1:0-3548 GCA_040255445.1 Planctomycetaceae bacterium
GCCGCGGCCGGGCCGCTGGTGCTCAGCGCGGGGGCCGAGGCCGCGACGATCCCGGCTAGCAGCGCGATCGCGGCGGTAGTCGTGGCGGCCTTGGTGCGGACTCGGGTGGAACGGGGCATCGGGACTCTCCTTCGTCGTAGGGGCGGATCTGGTGATCCCGCCGCGGCCGGCCGGTCGCGGTCGACATCACGCCCCGTCGGATGAGAGGCGGGGAGAGTCTGTGACAGGATGGCAACACAAAGTGGAAAGAGGCTGTCGGATGGGCCCGTTCGATGGGATCTCAGCGCCCGCTCAACGGCAGCGGGTCCGGTTCAGCATGACCGTCCACGATGACTGGAGCGCGGCTGTGGGGCCCTCCGAGACCGTGACCTCGATGTTGATCTGGCCGCAACTCGGGAGCGTCACCTTCAGCGGGTTGGTCAACTGCCGGGGGTATTCGACCTTCTGGCGGTTGCTGCTGCGGTAGTCTCCCGGTCCTGTAGTGCGGGCGCTGGTGATGCGAATCGGCACGCCGTTGCGGTCGAGGAATGAGATCTCCAGTTGCTCGCCGTCGGGCGCGGGGCCTGATGACGTCCCGCTGATGCTGAACTCGAGCTCGCAGCTCGAACCATCGCCGCAGTTGATGGTCTTGATCCCTTTCGAGGTCGAGAACCCGTCCTCGTTGCCGTGGATGTCGTTCTCCTGTTTGCCGATGTGGAGCCGGCCGCCGCGCGATTCGGGGGCGTGTCGCTCCCGCGTGCTCGCGCCTGGCGTGGTTTCCCAGACGGTGTCGCGATCCCTGTGCGTGAACCGGGTGGTCTGGCATCCGCACAGCAGCAGACCAGTGGCGGTCACAGCGAAGAGCGTGCGCATCATGATGTTCCCTCCTGTGCGCGGGCGAGTGCTCCGCCCGCGCGGCTCCGCGATCCGGCGGCCCCCCTGGCCGCCGCGATCCCCCGAACCTACTGCGCCGGCCGCCGCGGGGCACGGGAAAAGTCCGTATCGCCCGCGTGCGGTAGGCTGTGCTGCATGCGTGACCCCCGTCCGATCGAGTGGCTCCGGTTCTGGCTCGAGCAGTTGATGATCCGCGGCCCGCATTACCAGCTCCTGCTGGTCGCGATCGTGCTCGCGCTGATCTCGCTGGTGGGCGGCACCCTCGTCATGGTCTTCGCCGGCGGATTCGATTCGCCCGGCGATGCTGTGTGGTGGGCGTTCCTGCGGTTGACCGACCCGGGCTACCTGGGCGATGATGAGGGCGTGCTGCGGCGGATCGTTTCGACGATCCTGACCGTGCTCGGGTATGTCGTCTTCCTGGGCCTGCTGATCGCGATCCTGACAAGCTGGCTGCTGCGGACCACACGCCGGCTCGAGAGCGGCGTCACGCCCATCGCCGCGCGGAACCACATCGTGATCATCGGATGGGCCGGACGCACAGCGACGCTGGTGGCGGAACTGCTGCGCTCCGAGGGCCGCATCCGCCGCTTTCTCGAACTGCGGGGGGCCAAGCGACTGCGAATCGCTGTTCTCGCCGATGAGATCGGTCACGAGGTCGTGCAGGAGCTCAAGGACCGCGTCGCCGAACACTGGCAGCCGCGGCAGGTCACGCTCCGCTCGGGCTCGAGCCTGCGGCCTGACCACCTCGAACGCGTCGACTTCCTCAACGCCGCGGCGGTGCTGGTGCCGGCGCAGGATGCCGAGGGTGGGCGCATCGAGGCCGTCGATTCGCGGACGATCAAGGCGCTGCTCTCCCTGGGCAACCACCCGCTGGCGCGCTCGGGGAGCGAACTCCCGCTCGCCGTCGCCGAGGTCCGCGATGCCCGCAAGATTCCCATCGCGCGGCAGGCCTACCCCGGCCCGATCGAGATCGTCGCCAGCGATGCCACCATCAGCCGCCTCATCGCGCAGAACGTGCGTCACCCCGGCCTGTCGCACGTCTACACCGAGCTGATGACGTACTCCGACGGCAGCGAGATCTACATCCGCAGCGCGGGTGCGCTGGAGGGCAAGACCTTCGATGAGGCGGTGACGGCGTTCCGCGGATCGATCCTGCTCGGGCTCGTCCGCGTGCACGGCGCTTCCTTCACTGCGCTCCTGAACCCGGCTCCCACGATGCGTATCCAGGCCGGCGATCGGCTCGTCGTGCTGGCCCGCTCCTACGCCGCGGCCGAGCCGGCGGCCGCGCCCGCATCCGGTCGCATCGGCACTCCGGGCGCCGCCGCCGCGCCCGATGCCCGGCCGATGCGTGTCCTCGTGCTGGGGTGGAACAGCAAGGTCCCATCGCTCCTCGCCGAGTTCGCGTCCTACACCGGTGAGCGTTTCGTCATCGACAACGCCTCGATCATCGACAAGCAGCTGCGTGCCAAGCAGTGCGAGCGCTACCGCGAGGACCCTGGCAACATCGAGCGGCGCTTCATCGAGGCTGATTACAACCACCTCGCCGAGCTCCGCGCTATCGAGCCATGGTCGTACGATCGCGTGGTGCTGGTCGGAAGCGATACTGTCGGCTCAGAGGAGGACGCCGATGCCCGCACGCTCCAGGGGTATCTGCTCCTCCAGCAGCTCTTCAAGGACCGCGACCGCCGCCCCGGGATCCTCGTGGAGCTCCTCGAGCCCGAGAACTTCGACCTGCTCGCCGGCCGCCCCGGCGAGGTGATGATCAGCCCCGTGATCCTCAGCCACATGCTGGCGCAGATCGCGCTGCGCCGCGAACTCCGCGCGGTCTTCGATGCGCTCTTCCGCGCGGTCGGGCCGGAGATCACCTTCAAGCCGGTCGCCGCGTACGAGGGTCTTGCCGGCGAGGTCACCTTCCGGCGCGTGCAGGAGGCGGCGTGGGCCCGGGGTGAGATCGCGCTGGGCGTGGTGCCGGGAGTGGCTTCAAGTGAAGGAGCTGGCGGCGCCGCTTCCGGGGGCGCGGCAACGGCCGGCATCGCGAAACCGGTCCTCAACCCCGATCCCCAAGCGAGCTGGCATCTCGGGCCCGCCGACGAGATCGTCACCATCGTCCGCGGCTGAAGCGTCCGATCCCGGACCGGGCTGTCCGAGATGATCGGGATCCGACGTGTTCCCAACCAAACCGGTACTCATTCGACCGGCCCGCTGATCCTGTCTTTGCGATCGAGCGTACCCCGTGTAGGCTGGCGCCGGTGCGGAGGGATAGCGCCGGGGTGGAACGCCGCGCTGCGCGATTGGTGGAGGCCACGCTGTGGGATACAGGTTCGATGAACCCGGCCGGGTGGAGCGGGCGTTCCGGCGCATCGCTCGCGAGCAGACCGAGAAAGCCCTGCGGTCGATCGATCGCGCTGAACGCGATCGCGCCGATCTCGATGATGCGGTGCATGATGTCCGAAAACGCTGCAAGAAGGTCCGCGGGCTGATGCGCCTGGTTCGGCCATGCTTCGATGGCTACAGCCGCGGGAACGCCCGCTTCCGCGACGCCGCGCGGATGCTCAGCGGCGTGCGTGATGATGCGACTCTGATCGAGTGCGACGCCGCGCTCGAAGCGCGGTTCGAGGGCGATGCTGAGGCGGCCGCGCTGGAGCGGCGGCGCAGAGCGCTCCTCTCGCGCCGCC
>JBDZUZ010000237.1:0-3546 GCA_040255445.1 Planctomycetaceae bacterium
ACGCACGGTGGTGTGGGAGGGGAGGAGCCGCAAGGCTCCCCCCTATCCCGATCGAACTGCGCGTCCCGCGGCAACTCAGCGGCGACGCTTCGCGATCGCCAGGCCGCCAAGAGCCAGCAGCGCGAGCGCGCCCGGGGCCGGGATCGCCGGCGCGTTCACGCCGATGCCGCTCACCAGCGTCGCGCTCTGGCCCGGCTGCAGGACCAGGTTCCACTGGAACCCGCCCGTGTAGTCGCCCGCGCCCGCGCCGATCGTGTTGTCGAAGTTGTTGATCGCCGTATTCGACAGATTGGTGCGGAGCGTCGAGAAGGTCGTCGCCTGGTACGCGCTCGTCCCGTAGCCCGCCCAGTTCACCGTGCTCGGGCCATCGGTGATCGTGAACTGGTTGCCGCTGTAGCTCCAGGTATCGGTGCCCGCGGTCGCGTTGACATCGAAGTCGCCGTACAGGAAGAGCGACAGATCAGCGACGCCCGAGCCCGTGTTCGTGATCTCATTCGTGACCACGACCTGCGGGCCCGTGCCGCCGTCGAAGATCTCGTACCGCTGGATCGAGCGGAACGAGTAGTTCGCGGTGCCGTTGGTCACCGAGAAGTCGTACCCGCCGACCGACAGCGTGTTCGTGGTGTTGCCCACCAGCGTGCCCGCGCCCGTCGGGCCGCCGGCCACCGCCTGGTTGGCGAAGGCAAACTCGCGGGTATCGCCCGCGCCGCGGTACCACCACCACATCTGGAACAGTTGGTCCGTTCCAGTCGAGGTCGTGTTGCGGAAGTCGGCGCCCGAAGGGCCGCTGCCCGTGGCCGATGTGCCGATGGCCGCGTTGCGGAAGTACCCGTTGCCGGCGTTGGCGCCGCCCGGGGTGATCTGGAACTGCGCGTGCGCGGACGCCGCGAAGCCCGCGAGGGCGCCGACGAGAACGACAGACCGAAGCATCTTGATCTCTCTTTGTTGAGACCCCGTTCTCTGTGCCGCCCGCCGCACACCGGCCACGGAGGCACACCGTCGCCGCGCCGGGGTCTCCAAACGCGGCGGCGTTGTCCGACTCTTCGGGCGGTCCCCGGCGTTGCGAGGGGTCAGTGAAACTCGGCAACGCCTTGGCCGCACCGGCGAATCGACGCAGAAGAGCGTACCTCCGACCCGGGGGTTTGCAATGCCTTCTCGAGGGCGTAGGTAATTCACCGGATCGCGGGCTGTTGTGTAAAGGCTTTCCCCCACCCCAGATGCGAGTTATCAGACCCAAAATAGCAGGGCCCGGCCGTCCCCGGCCGGGCCCCGCTATTCAGATGATGCTGTCCGATGATCAGCGGCGACGACGGCCGACGACCAGACCGCCCAGGCCCAGCAGGGCGAGAGCGCCCGGAGCCGGCACAGCCGACACACCGCGGAGGGTGATGCGGTAATCGCCGCCGGTCGTGTTGGTTCCCGTCCAGCCGTCAACCGCACCGGCCGGGTTCACGCCGTCGGGCGCGCGGGTGACGTTGAAGGGCGAGTTCGCCCAGATCGTCTGGCCGCCGGACGTGGGATCCTGGTTGTACCCGGAGATCGCGATCCACACGATCTCGCCGTTGGTGCGGCCCGAGTAGATCGCGTTGCCGTTCTCGAACTCCGAACGCAGGCCGCCGCCCACGGCGTCATCGTTCATCGCGATGCCGGTGCCGTTCGCCGCGAACAGGAACATCTGGGTGTCGCTCTCGGGAGAGCCCAGGCCGCTGACATCCGTCGCGCTCGCGAGGAACAGCGACCAGTCATCGACGCGGATGGTGTACATGTCCACGTCGTTGGCGGCGAGGTTGCCGATGATCTGGGAGAGCGCGCCCGCGCCCGTGCCCTGACCGCCGCCCAGATCGCCGGCGTCGCCGGACTCGTTCCAGATCTGACCGTGCGCGAGGCCCGCCAGACCGGCAACCGCCACCACTGCAAGAAGCTTCTTCATCTCTACTGCTCCCTCTGAACTCAATCACCCCGCACCTTGCACGAAAAGAGCCCCGCCACGGGGGAAGCGACACGCGGCGAAACACCGATGCGGCGGAGTGATCGCATCGGCCCGCGGGTTGCGTTCTATGCCGGTCACCGGTTGAGGGAGGTGTCTTGCTCTCTCCCACTCACCCGTTCAAGGGCACGTCTCGATAATCCCGCGCTCCCGAGAATTCAGCAATACCGAAATCTCCCCCGGTTCAAGAAAATTTCACTCGGCGAAGGAACCGCGCCCGGCCCCGCTCGCGGCGGCGCCCCCGGCGAGAGAGAGTTATCGGCCGTGCTTCGGACGACACACCCCGTGGAGTTGGGCAAGATGCCCCGGACGCGGGGTGCCGAACCGGTGGTTATCAGCCAGAATCGGCCTCGATTGCTCAGAATCGCGGATTTGCCCGTTGCGGGTTTCCGATTTCCCCGTTAAGGTTCCCATGTGGTCGCAGGACCACCGGCCGATTCCGGCCGCAGTGGGAGTTTGAGAGAGAGCCGGGTCTTGTGGTGCAGGGTCGGTCGCGGCAGGGTGTTCCGCCGCGTGTCCCGCAAAGCGTCCGATGCGAGGTGTGTGCATCGGGCCGCCAGTCCAGATCCGACGACCTCGCCAAGTCTGAATCTCGATCCGTATCCGGCCGCTGTGTGTTTGCAGCGGCGGTTCTCGTGGGCCGCGGCGGTTGTTTCCGCACGCTTTGCGGCCGGTTGCGTTGAGTGTGTTCCAAAGAGAAGAAAAGGAGAGACAGATGAAGATTTCGAAGGTTCTTTCGGTTCTGGCTGTTGCTGGTCTGGCCGCCGCGGCCTCCGCTCAGGAGACGGTGACGTTCACGAACGTGACGTCCAACGGCACCCGCACGACTGGCTTCGTCGACCTGACCCACACCTTCACCAACAGCTTCCTGTGGGGCGGTTCGGTGACCACCAGCGGTCTGATCACCACCGGCGGCATCGGCAGCTGGCTCAGCGAGGCCCGCGTCCAGGTCCTCACCCCGTCCAACGGCAGCAGCGCTTCGCCCGACATCCAGCCCTCCACCGTCGGCGCGGTCTGGACCGGCCAGGCCGCCGTCGGCCCCCGCACGCAGACGCTCAGTGGCATCACCGGCGCTCCCTTCAACCCGCAGGGTCAGACCTTCACCTTCCGCTTCTACGAGAGCTTCAATGACGGCGGCGCCAGCGTTGACGCCGTCTGGGACTCGATCTCGATGACCTTCGACGCGTTCGTCCCGCCCTCGCCCCCGTCCAGCTTCATCGACCTGGGCGTGCTCGCCTCGGACGTTGACCTCAACACCTTCGGTTCGACCTTCGACACCGAGCTGGGCCTCTACGACGCGGCCGGCGCTCTGCTCGCCAACAACGACGATGCGGGCACCGGTCTCCAGAGCCAGCTCCTCGAGACGCTCGCCGACGGCCAGTACTACCTGGCGATGGGCGGCTTCAACACGACGTTCGCCCCCTTCTGGAACGTCAGCAGCGGCGCCGCCGCCGGCGACTACGTCCTCAACGCCAACAGCACCACGGTCAGCGGCACGCACGCCGCCGGCACGGTGACCTGGTTCGGCTTCACCGTCCCCACCCCCGGCAGCCTCGCGC
>JBDZUZ010000074.1:0-19233 GCA_040255445.1 Planctomycetaceae bacterium
ATCGACAATGCGCCTGAGGAGCGTCAGCGCGGCATCACCATCAACATCTCCCACGTGGAGTACCAGACCGAGAAGCGGCACTACGCCCACGTCGACGCCCCCCTCCGATCCGCCCCCCTCCAATCCGCCGCCCCCGAATCCGCCCTCGCCCGCGCCTTCCGGCGATCGGCCCGATCCGCCACCGGTGCTCCGGGAGATCATCCTGAAGAAGCAGGAGGAGGTGGCGCGGCTGCGGGAGTCGATGACCTTTGCCGAGCTCGAAGCGGCGGTGGCGCAGGCGGAGCCGCCCAGGAACTTCTTCCGGGCGGTGACGAGGACCGCCGCGGCGGGGCGGACGGCGGTGATCGCGGAGGTGAAGCGCAAGAGTCCTTCGGCGGGGCTGATCCGGCCGGAGTACGAGGGCGCGGGTTTTTCGCCGGAGGACATCGCGGAGAAGTATTACCGCGCGGGGGCGAGCGCGATCTCGTGTCTGACCGATGGGCCGTTCTTCGGCGGGGACCTGTCGTTCATCCAGCGGATCAAGGACCGGGTGCCGCTGCCGGTCTTGCGGAAGGACTTCATCATCGACCCGTGGCAGCTGTGGGAGAGCCGCGCGGCGGGGGCGGATGCGGTGCTGCTGATCGCGGAGTGTCTGACCGAGGGCGAGCTGCTGGATCTGCTGATCCTGTCGCAGCGATTGGGGCTGACCACGCTGCTGGAGGCGCACGATATGGACGAGGTGCTGAAGAAGCTGCGTCCGCACCAGGGCTTCCCGCACCCGGCGTATCAATTGATTGGGATCAACAACCGGGACCTGCGGACGATGAAGGTCGACCTGAACCACACGCTGCGGCTTGCGCCGCTGGTCGAGGACCGCACCACGCTGGTGAGTGAATCGGGGATTCGGACCGCGGCGGATCTGAAGCGGCTGAAGGATGTGGGTGTGAAGATCGTGCTGGTGGGTGAGCACCTGATGCGGCAGGATGATCCGGGTGCGGCGCTTGAAGAGATGCTTCGTGAAGACGGGGAGGCGGCGTGATGCGTCTGGGGAAGCGGATGTGTGTGCGGATGTGGATGTGTGCGGGGGTGGCGGCGGTGTCGATGAGCGCGGCCGCGCGGGCGCAGCTGGTGGATCCGAACGACCCCGCGGAAGAGGGCGGCGTGCTCGCGCCCGAACCGCTGGTGAAGCCCGCGGAGCCAGAGCCGGCCGCGGAGGATCCGCAGACGCAGGCGGGGCGCGCGATCATGCGGCGGGCATCGGAGGCGATGCGGGCGGCGGGCGGGATCTCGTACACCGCGGTGTCGTCGGCCGAGGGCGGGCTGCTGGAGAACACGAACCCGTTCACGCGGGCGCTGGTGCGGGGGCGGCGCGTGCCCGCCGGGACGCGCGCGGGTGTATGGCTGATCCGGGCAACGGGGTCGGGCTCACAGGGGAAGAACAAGGAGCCGCGCGAATTCGATGTTTCGTGGAAGCAGCGGTCGGTCGAGTGGGTCGATCACGAAGCGCGGAAGGTGCACGAGAGCAACGTGACGACGCGGACGGGGCCGGCGTTTCAGATCGGCACGGGCTCGAAATTCGATGACATGCTGCAGCCGGTGCCGCTGCGGGATCAGCTCAACGCCGAGCGGTTTGTGATCGAGGGACGCGAGACGATCAACGGCGTCGAGTGCGATGTGATGCTCGTCGAGATGGCGGGGAACAAGAAGCAGCGCTGGGCGATCGGCGTGTCCGACAGCCTGCCGCGGCGGGTGGATCGGCTGATCGAGAGCTCGATTCTGAACGGGCACATGCGGCTGGATCTGCTGGATGTGGCGGTGTTCCCGATCGGGTCGGAGCCGTTCTCGGCGGAGCAGCTGTCGGTGTCGGTGCCGGAGGGGTACGCGGAGGATCGTCCGCCGCCGCCGCCGGTGCGCCCGACGCCGGCCGCGCGGCCGGCGAACGAGGGGAGTGTGGTGAAGCAGCCGGGCACGGGCGACGGGATGGATCCATCGGAGGAGGCGAAGATCGCCGCGGCGAACGCGGAGGCGGCCGTGCCCCCCACCCCGCCCGCGCCCGTGGTTGAAGATGCGCCGATGTTCGAGGTCACGACGATCGGGGGCGAGACGATCTCGCTGGAATCGGTGCGCGGCAAGGTGCTGGTGATCGACTTCTACGGGAGCTGGTGCGTGCCGGCGCCGGCGTGGCACCGGGAGTTGCGGCGTGCGGCGGAGGAGTACGGGGAGCGGGGCGTGGTGTTCCTGATCGCGGCGGTGCGGGAGAAGTCGGACGGGGCCGCGGCGGAGTATGTGCGCGAGCACGAGATCACGCTGCCGGCGGTGGCGCGGGGTGATGCGGTGGCGCAGGCGTTTGGCGCGCAGGTGTACCCGTGTACGGTGGTGGTGGATCCGGCGGGGCGGGTGGTGACGCGGATTCAGGGGGCGCGTGCGGGGAGTTCGGGGGAGGAGTTGCGCGGGGCGATTGGGGAGGGGTTGGGGGAGGTTGTGGAGAAGGAGTAAGTGCCACAGTCTCGTCGGCTTTGCGACGAGACTGTGGGTTGGGCGCAGCAGCTGCAAGATCGGCAGCGGGTGATGCACCACAGTCTGGCTCAGAGCAGCCAGACTGTGGCACGGGGGTCAGTATGGCGACGCGGCGGGCGGGTTCGGTCGAGGTGTTTCTGCACTCGATCTTCGCAACGCGCTTCGAGGATGAGCGAAGCGATCTCTACCGCGAGCTCGAGCCGCGGATCGGGAAGACGGTCGCCGCGCTCAATCGGAAGTACAAGGTCGGCATCGGTCGGGCGTTTGTCGATCCGGTGGTGCGGACGAAAGCATCGGACCTTCGGCCGGGGTTCAGCTACACGATCGAGCGCGGGCGGAAGGGGCTTGATGTTGAGGTGATGGTGAGCCTGGCGCAGTGGCGCGCGGTGCGGATGTCGCGGGCTGCGTTTGCTGAAGATCTCTTCGAGGCGAGCATGTTCCTGATCGAGCGGGTGTGCTGGCAGCGCGGGCTGGGGACGTATCGCGAGCGGCACCCGCGGTGGGAGCGTTCATTGCGGTCGGGAACGGCTTTCCCGGAGCTGACGGATCACCCGCGCGGACAGGTGTACTGGGAGTGGATGGGGAAGCGGCCGGGCGAGTGGGACTGCTTTGTCGAGTGTCCAGGCATTGGTGCGGAAGAGTGGGACGGGCTCGTCGACGAGATCGCAGCGGTCATCGGTCGGATGCGGGGGCTGCGGGTCGATCACATCGGGCACGATGCGAAGAAGAAGCACGGCGAGGTGATCATCGCGGGGCCGAAGTTGACCCTGCAGAAGGGGCCGAAGGCGTTGCGGCCGGTGTTTGAGGGGCGGGCAGGGGCGATGGCGAGGATGAAGGCGTCGATGTCGGAGGCGAAGGGGAAGGTTGTGAGGATGGGTTGAGTCGGGGGGAGCGTGATGCTCGGCACGCTGCGAGGTCGTTCGCACAAACCACAGTCTGGCTCAGAGCAGCCAGACTGTGGCACGGCCGACATCAGGATCTCACTTCGCCTGGGGTGTCCAGTCGGGGAGGAAGCCGGCGTGTTTGGCGCGGACGCTGAAGACGGCGGGGCCGGCGGTGATGAAGATGGTCTTGTTGTCCGCGCCGCCGAAGCAGAGGTTTGAAGCGCCGGGGACGGCGAGGCGCGCGAGTTCCTTGCCTTCAGGCGAGAAGACCCAGAGGCCGCCGGGGCCGGTGGTGTAGATGTTGCCGTTGACATCGACCTTGAGCCCATCGGCGCGGCCGCGGGCGGGGTCTTCCATCTTCGCGATGAGGCGCTTATTGGTGAGCAGGTCCTCGGGCTTGGTCGCCGCGGCGTTGACATCGAAGGCGTGGATCTCGTTCTCGCGGAATTCGGCGGCGTAGAGCGTCTTGAAGTCGGGGGAGAAGGCCAGGCCGTTGGGGAGCTGCATCTCCTGGGTCGCGACCTCGATCGTCCACTCGTCCTTATCAGCGGCCTTGGTCAGGCGGAAGATGCCGGTGAAAGGGATCTCACGCTCCTGCGGGCGGATGCCGAAGGTGGGGTCGGTGAACCAGAGCGAGCCGTCGGGGTGAACGACGATGTCGTTGGGGCTGTTGAGACGCTTGCCGTCCCACTTGCTGGCGATGACGGTGGCGCTCGCCATGTCGTCCGCCGCGGCGATCGTGATGCGGCCGTTGTGGTCGGCGTTGACGATGCGGCCGTCCTTAGTGAAGGCGTTGCCGTTGGCGCGCTCCGCTGGCTGGCGGAGGATCTCCGGGATCGCGAGCTCGGCGCCTTCGCCCGGCGGGGTGAGGGTGTAGATGGCGTCGGCGGCGATATCGGAGAAGATCAGCCGGTTTCGGGCTGGATCCCAGAGGGGCCCTTCAGTGAAGCGGAGGCCGCCGGCGATGGCCTTGAGCGTGCCGGGCTCGAAGAAGTCGCTCTCGGCCGCGGGCTGCTGGGGCGCGATCGTGTTGGGGGCTTCGTTGGCGGGCTGTGCGCTGCCGGAATGTGGGGCCGCCGCCGCGGGAGCGGGCGCGAGGGCGAGTGCGGTGATGAGGAGGGCGGTCGCCGTGTACGCGTGCGTGCTGGTGATCATCACGGCAGTTTAACGAAAACTCGGCGCATCGCGGGCGGCGGCCGCAACGCGTGATCGGTTCTACCGGTAGCGCTGTGGCGCGGACCGATATGGAACCAGTCGGACCGCCCCGGCGGACCGAATGACATACGCTCCACCAACGGGTGTTCACCCCCGGGGGGGTTTGCCGTGATGCAACCTGCGGAGAAATCGGGACGTGTGGCGTCGGGTTCGGCGCCGGCGCCCGGGGTGACGCCCAGGTACATCGGCCGCTACCCGATCCTCGCCGAGCTCGGCGAGGGCGGGATGGGGAAGGTCTATCGGAGCGAGGACCGCTTCGGCCGGCCGGTGGCGATCAAGCTGATCTCCGAGCAGCACGCGAAGAACCCGGACCGCCGCGCCCGGCTGGAGCGCGAGGGGAAGGTGCAGGCCGACCTCGAGCACGGGCACATCGCGTGGCTGCGTGATCTCGAGGAGACCGAGGACGGCACGCCGTTCCTGGTGATCGACTTCGTCGAGGGTGAGACGCTGGCGCAGCGGCTCATGCGCGGCCGTCTGGCGGAGATGGATGCAGCGCGGCTGTTCTGCGACATCGCCGCGGCGATGCGGTATGCGCACGGCCGCGATGTGGTGCATCGGGATCTCAAGCCGGGCAACATCATGGTTCGGCCGGATGGGTCGGCGTGCGTGCTGGACTTCGGGCTGGCGAAGGTGGTGTATCGCGATACGGGACCGACGATGGCGACGCGGGTCGACCCGCTGCTGACCGCGGACATGCAGGTGATGGGGACGCCCGGGTACATGAGCCCCGAGCAGGCGCGGGGCGCGGCGGTGGGCCCGGCGACGGATGTGTTCGCGCTGGGATGTGTGCTCTACGAGTGTCTGGCGGGGGCGCCGGCGTTCCCGGGCGACACGGCGCAGGACCGGATGGCGGCGACGCTGATGCGCGACCCGGAGTGGGCTGCGCTCGGCGGGGCGAGCGCGCGGATGCTGCAACTGCTGCGGCGGTGTCTGGAGAAGACGGCCGCAGCACGGGTCGGGATGGATGTGATCGCCGACGAGCTGCGGGCGATCTGCGGGCTGTCGGCGAATGGTTCGGCGACGACGCTGCAGCCTGCATCGGGCACGACGCTGCCGATCCCGCTGACCACGCTGATCGGGCGGGATGAAGAGGCCCGCGCGGTGCGGGGTCTTCTGGGTCGGCACCGGCTGGTGACGCTGACGGGCGCTGGGGGCGTGGGCAAGAGCCGGCTGGCGCTGCAGGCCGCGGCGGAGAGCGTTGGCTCGTTTGTCGACGGCGTGTATGTCGTCGAGCTGGACGCCGTGGCGGACGAGTCGCGGGTCGCCGCGGCGATCGCGGCGGCGGTGGATGTCGCGGAGGCGGCGGGGCGTTCACTCGATGATGAGCTCGTCGAGACGCTCAGCGGGCGGCGGGCTCTGCTGGTGCTGGACAACTGCGAGCATGTGTCGGAGCGGTGCGGGATGCTGGCGCGGCGGCTGCTGACGGCGGGGGCCGAGCTTCGGATCCTGGCGACCAGCCGCGTGCCGCTGCACATCGCCGGGGAGCAGTGCTTCGAGGTGCAGCCGCTGGAGACGCCGGAGGCGGACGCGACGCCGGACCAGGTGCGGGCCGCGGCGGCGGTGCGGCTGCTGATCGATCGCGCGCGGCTGCGCGATCCGGGGTTCGAACTGAGCGATGAGGACACGCCGTACGCCGCGATGATCTGCCGGATGCTCGATGGGCATGCGCTGGCGATCGAGCTGGTGTCGGCGCGGGTGCGGGGGCTGGGGCTGCGGCCGCTCTCGGCGCGGATCGAGTCGCTGCTGCTGTCACTCCAGAATGAAGATGTGGGCGCTGCGCGGCGGCAGCGGAACCTCGAGGAGCTGACGCGGTGGAGCTATGACCAGTTGACCGCCGCGCAGCAGCGGCTGCTGGAGCGGCTGGCGATCTTCGGGGGCGGCTGGACGCTGGAGGCGGCGGAGGCGATCTGCGGTGACGAGGCGGGGAGCGGGGCCGGGCTTGATACGGGCGGTGGTGTGATTGGCGGTGGGATTGGCGGTGGGGTTGGGGGCTCGATCGAGGGCGAACCAATCATCGCGCTGATGGCGACGCTGACGGATCACTCGATGATCACGCACGACGCCAAGACAGACCGGTACCGCATGCTGGCGACGATCCGCGGGTTTGCAGCGCGGCGGCTTAAGAAGGCCGAGGCCGATAGGCGGCGGTCGGCGCGGGCGTTGACGGCGTGGGTCGCAGCGCTGGTGACGGATGTGCACCCCGGGAGCGCGGCCGGGTCGGACTGGCTGGCGCGGCTGGCGGCGGAGGAAGGGAACATCAACGCCGCGCTCGACGAGGCGGCGGCGGACCGGAGCTGCACCGGCGATGCGCTGCGGATCGTGTACGGGGCGCACCGGTACTGGTACATCCGCGGGAATCTGACGGAGGGTCGCCAGAAGATCGAGCGGGTGATCCGCGCTGCGAAGCACGCGGGCATCGGCGGGCCGGAGTACGGCGGGCTCCTGGCGTACGCGCACAACGCGGCGGGGATGCTCGCAGCGCGGCTCGGGCAGACCGATTCAGCGCGGCGATCGTACAACGAGGCGCTGCGGCTGGCCGAGGCGCTGGCGGACAAGCCGGTCACCGCCGCGGTGTGCAGCAACCTGGGCAGCTTGTACGAGACAAGCACGCAGGTCGATGCGGGGCTGGATGCGGGGCTGGCGTACCACCGGCGGGCGCTGTCGCTCTACGAGGACCTCGGCGATGCGATCGGAGCCGCGCGGGTGCGGCTGAACATCGCCGCGCTGCTGCTGCGGCACGGGCGGCATGGCGAGGCCGTGCCATTGCTCGATGCGTCGCTGCCGGTCTTCGAGGAGTGCGAGGATGTGCAGCGGATCGGCGCTGCGCTGCGGAACCGGTCGGAGTGCGATGTCCGGCTGGGGCGGATCGGGACCGAAACGCTGGAGCGGCTGGTGCGGAGCGCTGCGCTGCGGTTCAGCATCCGCGAGATGCGCGGGCTGTCGCGGACCTACGCGCTGATGTCGCTGGTGCTGGCGCGGCTGGAGCGGGCTGTGTCGGCGGTGTGGGCGGTCGAGGCGACGCACCGGCTGCGCGAAGAGCTCAACCTGAAGAGCGACGGCGACGACGACACATTTCTTGCGGAGGCGGAGGCCGCGGCGCAGCACGCGCTGGGCGAGACGCGGCACAACGCGATCGCCGATGAGGCCGCATCGGCGCTGGATCCGCAGCACGAACTGTGGCTGCCCGAGGGCGGCCGGTCACCCGCGGACGACTCCCGATCCGGGACCCGGATACGTGGATCAAGGACAGGGGGCCAGAGGAGCGGCGGCCAGAAGCTGGACGGTCAGAAGCTGGACGACCAAAAGATGGACGGCCGGAAGGGCGGACGCGGATAACCATCATCCGGCGGTGTGTGCGCCCGCGCAATCGTGGAGGGACACACATGAGCACGAGCATGATGCGAGATGGCGCGCGATGGGCGCGCCGGGCTGGCGGTTGGAGGATCGGCGCTCTCGTCGTGAGCACGCTGGCCATCGGTCTGGGCGGGCTGACCGGCTGCGACACCGGCCGCGGCGAGTCGGTGCCGATCACGCCTAAGAAGATGCAGCCGGATTCCGAGGGCCGGGCCGATACCGAGGGCCGCACCACCGAGACCGAGGAGCAGAAGAAGGAACGCGAACGCCGCGAGCGGGAGGAACGGGAGCGGGAGGAACGCGAGCGTGAAGAGCGGGAGCGGCGTGAGAGTGAGAAGCGGCCGTATCAGCAGAACGATGGCTGAACGGGCGGTGCTGGTCCGACCAACGCGAACTCGGGAATGAAAACGGGCGGCGCTCGCGTGAGCGCCGCCCGTCTGTGTTGCTGTCATCCGTCCGGCCGCCTGGCGCGGCCGCCGGTCTTACTTCTTCTGCTCGTCCATGATCGCGGCCTGGGCCGCGGCCAGACGCGCGATCGGCACGCGGAAGGGCGAGCAGGAGACGTAGTCCATGCCGACCTTGTGGCAGAAGTGCACGGACTTGGGGTCGCCGCCGTGCTCGCCGCAGATGCCGATCTTGAGATCGGACTTGGTGCCGCGGCCCTTCTTGATGCCGATGTCGACCAGCTGGCCGACGCCGGTGGTGTCGAGGCTCTGGAAGGGGTCGTGCGGCAGGATCTCCTTCGAGAGGTACTCGGGGAGGAACGTGCCGATGTCGTCACGCGAGTAGCCGAAGGTCATCTGCGTGAGGTCGTTGGTGCCGAAGGAGAAGAAGTCGGCGGACTCAGCGATCTCGTTGGCGGTGAGCGCTGCGCGGGGGATCTCGATCATCGTGCCGATCTTGATGTCCAGCCGCGGCTTGAACTCCTGCTCGTTCTTGACGGTGGTGATCGTCTCCTCGACCTTGGCGCGGAGGACGGCGAGCTCCTTCTTGGTGCCCACCAGCGGGATCATGATCTCCGGGAAGCACTTGATGTTGCTGCGGTGGCAGTCGATCGCGGCCTCGACGATGGCGCGGACCTGCATCTCGAGGATCTCGGGGTAGGTGACGCAGAGGCGGCAGCCGCGGTGGCCGAGCATGGGGTTGGCCTCGTGCAGGGCCTGCACGCGCGACTGCACCTTGTCGAGGGAGACCCCCAGGATGTCGGCGAGCTCCTTCTGCTGCTTCTCCTCGTGGGGGACGAACTCGTGGAGCGGCGGGTCGATGAGGCGGATGGTGACGGGCAGGCCCTTCATGGCCTTGAAGAGGCCGGCGAAGTCATCGCGCTGGAAGGGGAGGAGCTTGGCGAGGGCCTTCTCGCGGGCTTCCTTCTTCTCGGCGAGGATCATCTCGCGCATGGCGCGGATGCGGTCGCCCTCGAAGAACATGTGCTCGGTTCGGCAGAGGCCGATGCCCTCGGCGCCGAAATCGCGGGCGCGCTGGGCGTCGTTGGGGGTGTCGGCGTTGGTGCGGACGCCGATCTTGCGGTACTTGTCGGCCCACTTCATGATCTGGGCGAAGTCGCCCGACATCTTGGGCTCCATCGTCTTGAGCTGGCCGGCGATGACTTCGCCGGTGGTGCCGTCGATGGAGATCACATCGTCGCGGCCGAAGGTGCGGCCGTTGACGGTGAGGGTGCCCTTCTTGCTGTCGATGCGGAGTTCACCCGCGCCGACGACGCAGCACTTGCCCCAGCCGCAGGCGACGACCGCCGCGTGGCTGGTGCGGCCGCCGGTGCTGGTGAGGATGCCCGAGGCCGAGTGCATGCCCTCGACGTCCTCGGGGCTGGTCTCGGTGCGGACCAGCAGCACCTTCTCGCCGTTCTGCGTCCGCTCCACGGCCTCGTGGGCCGTGAAGGCGAGCTTGCCGAACGCCGCGCCCGGCGAGGCAGGGATGCCGTGGGTCAGGATGTCCGCGCCCTTCTTGGCGGAGGGATCGAAGCTGGGGAGCAGGAGCTGGGTGAGGTCGGCGGCGGGGATCCGCATCAGCGCGGTCTTCTCGTCGATCACCTTCTCCTTCACCATGTCGCAGGCGATGCGGACAGCGCCGGCGCCGGCGCGCTTGCCGGTGCGGGTCTGCAGCATGTACAGGTGGCCGCGTTCGATGGTGAACTCGATGTCCTGCATGTCCTTGTAGTGCTTCTCGAGCTTGGTTTTGATGTCGAGGAGCTGCTGGTAGACCTTCTTGTTCCACTTGGGCATCTCGTCGACGCTCTGGGGCGTGCGGATGCCGGCGACGACGTCCTCGCCCTGGGCATTGATGAGGAACTCGCCGTAGAAGGTGTTCTCGCCGGTCGCGGGGTTGCGGGTGAACGCGACGCCCGTGCCCGAATCCTGGCCCATGTTGCCGTAGACCATCGTCTGGATGTTCACGGCGGTGCCGTTGAGACCCTGGATGCCCGCGATGCGGCGGTAGGAGACCGCCCGCTCGCCGTTCCAGCTCTTGAAGACCGCCTCGATGGCGAGCTCGAGCTGCTTGAAGGGGTTCTGCGGGAAGACCTCGCCGACGATGCGCTGGTAAACGGCCTTGTACGCCTCGCACAGCTCGATCATGCCCTGCTCGGGCACATCGGTGTCGAGCTTCGCATCGTACTTGCTCTTGATCTTGTTGAAGGCTTCTTCGAACAGCTCGTGGTCAACGCCCATCACGACGTCGCCGAACATGTTGATGAGGCGGCGGTAGCTGTCGTAGGCGAAGCGGGCGTTGCCGGTGGCGTTGGCCAGGCCCACGACGGCGGCGTCGGTCAGGCCGAGGTTGAGGATCGTGTCCATCATGCCCGGCATCGAGACGGCCGCGCCCGAGCGGACCGAGACGAGCAGCGGGTTGTCGTTGCTGCCGAACTTCTTGCCCGTCTCCTTCTCGAGCTGGGCGATGTTCTTGTGGACCTCGTTCATGAGGCCGTGCGGCAGACGCTGGCCGGCCTTGTAATACGCAGCGCAGGTGTCGGTGGTGATTGTGAAGCCCGGGGGGACGGGCAGGCCGATCGAGGTCATGTCGGCGAGGTTGGCGCCCTTGCCGCCCAGCAGCACCTTCATCGCGGCGGTGCCTTCGGTCTTCGACTTGGCGCCGAAGTAGTACACCATCTTGCCGGGCTTGGCCCGCATGGTGGGCGAGGTGGGCATCGCGACGCCCAGCACGGTTTTCTTCGCGACCTTCTTCACCGTCTTCTTGGTGCTCTTGGTCGCGGTCTTGGCGGCGTGCTTCACGGAAGAGGACTTTGCCGACTTGGCCATTTTGGAAAACCTTTCAATCGTTGAATCGCGGCGGGAATGCGGGAGTCAGTGGCCGCGGAGCGGAGCCGCCAGCGGGCCTCCGCGGGGAGCGGAGGCTCTGGCGGCAGCGGCGGGGAACGGCCGGATCCCCGTCGGGCCAGCAGTGTGGCCAGCATGTTTGGGTTGTGTGCGTGTCAGCGCCCGGCCGTGCCGACGGGGGTTCGAACAGAGGGCGAGATTCTAGGACAAGGGCCCTGTGGTTTTTGCGTTGTGCGGTGTCCCGGATGTGGCTGGAACGCTGTGTTCCCGCGGCGGTGGCGTTCGCGTCGCTCCCCCGCCGCCGCCGGACAGGCCACTTCGCCGCACCCGTACCATCCGCCGTGCCCCAGGACCCCGCTCAGAACCCCGAGAACGCCGGCAGTCCCGCCCGCGGCGAGCCGCCGCTGGCGGTGATGGCCCGCTGGCCACGCGGCGAGCGGCTGTCAGCGCTCATCTCCGGCGGCGGGGAGGCGGCCCGGGCCCGCTGGTCGATTCTGGCCAGGCCGGGGCGGACGGTGGTTGCCGAGGGGGCGTGGACGCCCGATGGCGTGTCGGAGGCCGGCCATGCCGGCGCTGCCGGGGGTCTCCCCTTTGCGGGCGGGTCCTTTGCGGGCGGGTCCTTTGCCGGCGGGTGGATCGGGTGTCTCGCGTACGACGCGGGCCGCGACATCGAGCCCGCGGTCGAGCGGGGCGGCTCGGATCGATCGGCGCGGGCGGACCGGGCGTGGCCGCGGGCGGTGTGGATGCGGTGCGAGGATGCGTGGGTGCATGACGCGGCGACGGGCGACTGGTCGCGGGTGGGTGATCCGCCGTGGCTCGAAGCGACGCCGCGGATGAGTGACTTCCGCGCTGTGCTTGATGAGGAGGGACTGAGCTCCGCATCGCGAGCGCGGTACGAACGGGCGGTGTCGCGGGCGCTCGAGTACATCCGCGCGGGCGATGTGTACCAGGTGAATCTGACGCACCGGCTGTCCGCGCGGTTCGCGGGCGATGCACGGGCGTTTGCGCTGCGCATGCTGGGCGGGGCGGGGGCGTGGTACGGGGCGTATCTGGAGTGGGGCGAGGGAGATGGTGCGCGGGCGCTGGTGAGCGCGAGTCCGGAGTTGTTGATGGCGGTGGAGCCGGTCGCCGTGGCGGCGGGAGACGGCAGCGCCCGGCAGTCGTCGTGGATCTGGACGCGGCCGATGAAGGGCACGCGGGCGGCGGGGCCGGGCGCGGCGGATGAGCTGCACGCGAACATCAAGGAAAACGCCGAGCTCAACATGATCGTCGACCTCTTGCGCAACGACCTGGGCCGCGTGTGCGAGTTGGGCTCGGTGCGGGTGTCGACGCCGCGGGAGATCGAGGCACACCACGGGGGGCAGTTGCTGCAGGCGACGGCGACGGTCGAGGGTGTGCTCGCGGCGGGCGGTGATGGAGCGGTGGATGTGTGGGCCGCGCTGCGGGCGATGTTCCCGGGCGGATCGGTGACGGGGGCGCCCAAGATCCGGGCGATGCAGATCATCGATGAGCTCGAGGAGTCGCGGCGGGGGCCGTATTGCGGCGCAATCGGGTATGTGAGCGACTTCGGGCACGCATCGTTCAACATCGCGATTCGGACCGCGGCGATCTCGGGGCGCAGCGCGGCGGGCGTTCCCGGGGCGTTCGATGATGCGGTGATGGACTATGGCGCCGGCGCGGGGATCGTGGCGGATAGTGTGCCGCGGGCGGAGTGGGAGGAGACGCTGCAGAAGGCGCGGGTGTTCCTGGATGCGGTTGGCGGCGGCGGCGGTGGCGAGCATGGGGGAGGTGCGCCAGACGCGGCGCACGCGGCGGAGATCATTGAGCCCTCATCGCTCGGTCACATCCGCGGCAATGCGGGGAGGACGCTATGACCGTCCTGGGCGAGAGCGGCGACGGCTACCGCCGCGATGCCGCGGGCGGGCCGCGGGTGAGGACGGACATCATCGATGTCTATATCGCGCGGCGGGCGGGCGGCGCATCGCAGAGCCAGACCATCGAACTGCTGCAACTCCACCGGGCCGATGATCCGCTCAAGGGGACATGGCAGCCGGTGATGGGGCATATCGAGCGGGGCGAGACGGCGGTGACGACCGCGCTGCGTGAGCTCGCGGAAGAGACTGGGCTGATGCGCGGCGATGCCGCGTGCTTGGGGATGTGGGCGCTCGAGCAGGTACACCCGTACTTCGTCGCGGCGATCGATGCGATTGTGCTGAGCCCGCGGTTTGTTGTTGAAGTGGTGGCGGAGTGGGAGCCGCGGCTGGATGCGGACCACGATGCGCACCGATGGGTGGATGCGGCGAAGGCGCGGGAGTTCTTCCTGTGGCCGGGGCAGCACGCGGCGGCGGCGGAGGTGGTCACGATTCTGAATGACGAGTCGCTGCGGAAGTGGCTGGCGGTGCCGTGATTGACTCGGTGCGAGACTCGCCGCATTCCGGGCAGATCGAGGCGAGGCCGGCGCAGTCGTAGCCGCAGGTCTGGCATGCTGCGGTGCTCTTGCGCCGCGTCATCCGCAGCGTCAGCATCAGGCACATTAGCGGGACAGCGACCGCGAGAGCGAGCGGGATTGACTTGCGGACCGGCTGAACAACCGGGATTCCGGTGAGAGCGGGGACAGCCGGACCCGGTGCTGTGGCGCGTATGGCGCCGACTCGAAGCTCCGGACCGCCCGGCACACGGAGAGCCCACCGGGAAACGGAGCGTACAGAGAAGATGGGACGTTCGTATCCAATCGCGCCATCCGAGATCGTGAATGCGTGCAACGACCCGCTCGACAGAATCACGTCGACGCGGCACGGGGCGACGTAGCTCAAGATAAAGCAGCACAAGAGCCCGATGCACGCGAAGATGCTCACGCGGCGCAGCCATCGCGCAAGGTGGATCTGGATTTGCTGCATCAACGGTCCGCTCCGCACTCCGGGCAGGTCTGCTGCCAAACGAGCAGTTCATGCCCGCACCCGGAGCAGTGCCCGCGTTGCCGTCGTCGCGAACCGCGAGCCAGCATCCACACGCCGATGCCGGCAGAGAGCGCGACAGCCGGCCACAGCGACACCACGAACGAGAATCGGTAGTCGGGTTCATCGGGCGCCCGACCCAGAGACGCCCATTGCCAGCGGTTCATCGTGCGAACATCGCCACGCTGCTCGACAAACAGGCCTGTTCCCTCTGTCAGGAACGGCGACCCCGGCTCAAGACTATCGAGCAACGAAGGGCCGCGCCGATGGGCCGCAAGCCAGCCACGGCGGAGTTGCAACTCCCAGATGTCGTCGACCCAGTTGGCGGCGGGATCCGTGCAGCGTCGCCATCGAATCTCGAGCCCGCGTCGCCACGTGAGCACCACCGAGCACAGCAGCGCTGCTGCGACAAGCAGCAGCAGGCAACCGGCGATGCGACGTACAACGCGGCGGCGGGCCATGGCGGTTCTCCGCAACGCATCCTACCAGAGGTTGCATCTTGCTACAGCGGAGTCAGCCGTACCGGATCCACTCCAGGCACAACCCCGTCGGTGGCAATGTCGGCCCCGCATCGCGGCGGTCGCCGCTGGTGAGCGCCTTGTCGATGTCCGCCGCGGACATCCTCCCCTTGCCGACCTCCACCAGCGTGCCCGCGATGATGCGGACCATGTTCCACAGGAAGCCGCTGCCGCTGACATCGATGCGCACGCGGCGGCCCTCGGCGACGGGCGGCAGTTCCGTCACGCTCAGCGCGTGGATCGTGCGCACCGTTGAGAGCCGGCCGTGGCCCGCGGCGGCGAAGGCGGCGAAGTCGTGCTCGCCGACGAGACGCTGCGCCGCCGCGGCCATGGCCTCGACATTCAGATCCGCCCAGATGTGCTGCACGTAGCGGCGGTCGAAGAGCGGCCGCAGCCCATCGCCGATCGGCGGCGGCGGGGCGACGTGCAGCGTGTACGAGTAGCCCTTGGACTCGACGCCCTTGATCGGGTCGAAGTCGTGCGGGACCGCCTCGCAGGCAAGCACCTGGACATCGTCGGGGAGGCGGCCGTTGATGGCGCGGAGCAGCCGCTGCGGGCCGCGGGCGAGGGGCCAGCCGGTGCGGGGCTTCTGCTTCGTGTCGGTGTCCGCTCCGGTGTCGACCTGAGCGGCGGCTTCTGGCGTTGCGGCGGGGCCTCGGTCACCCCTCGCATCGGGACCGTCAATATCTTCACTCGTCGCCGCGCTGCCCGTGGCACCTTCTGTCGCCGCGCCGAGCTCGCCTTCATTGCGCGGCTCGCACGAGAACGCCGCGACCTGCCCCCGCGCGTGCACACCCGAATCCGTCCGGCTTGCGCCGACGAGAGTCACCGGCTCGCGCACCACCGCGACCACCGCTTCCTCCACGACATGCTGCACTGTGCGCAGCTGCAGGCGGTCGAAGTCCTCGCCCTCGTTGCGGGTCCGCCCCACCACCAGCTTCTGATTGAGCGCCGCCCCCGGCGACGACCCGGCCGGCAGCGAGGCCGGATCGCGCGGCTCCTGCTTCTGCCACCCGCAGAAGTCGGTCCCGTCGTAGGCGATGATGAGCTTGTAGCGAGGCACGGATCCAGCGTACGCCGGCGGCCTGCGGGGGCTGTCGTCCGGGCAATACGCAACCTCGCGCAACGTACAGAATTTTCTTGTCTCCGACCCTATGTGCTCTGCTTCCGATAAGCCCCGGGGGACACCATAAATCTCGCTCCGGCAGTGCGTTCCGACTTGTACACAGGCGGCGAACTCGTACACTCTCCGCCTTGAGAGAGACGGCGGCGCTCGCCGCCACAACAGGAGAGAGAAACATGTCGATTCGTTCGAAGCTGTGCCGCGGCCTGGTCGCCGCGGCGGGTGTGATCGGTGCGGCGGCCGCATCGGCGAGCGGTCAGGCCTACAGCCCGATCGCCTTCGGCCCCCTGGGCGGTCTGCCCTCGGGCCAGTACTTCACATCGGTGATCGATATCGCGGGCAGCGGCCAGACGTTCATCGGCGTTACCAATCTGGGCACCGCCGTCTTCCGCACGCCCGGGCAGGATTACACCCTCGCCGGCGGTGGGAGCCCCTACAGCCTGTCGCGCAACGGCCAGACCGTCGGCGGCGGCACCTTCGGCAGCGCGCCACGCCGCTGGGATATCGCCAACGCCGTTGGGAATGTGATCAACTCAACCGCCATTACGCTCCCGCCGAGCACGTTCGTCACGAGCCCGGCGTACAACGTGAACTCGAACGGCACGCACTTCGCGTTCCCGACGCCGACCTCCATCGTCTTCGGCTCGACGTTCCGCACGGCGAACTCGGCGTTCCTCGCCGTGAACATCGGCGCTTTCGCGGGCGCGTACCGCGGCATCGCCTCCGATGCGCCGATCATGACGGTGCTGGGACACATCCCCGGCAACGACACCAACGCGTACATGTGGAACTACGAGACAGATGCGATCGTTCCGTACCAGATGCCGGCGGGGGCGGGCTCGATCAGCCCGGGCAATGTCGGCGGAGCGATCTCGGCGGATGGGTCCCGCGCCGGCGGAACCGCGAGCATCGGCCCCGCGACGCTCCCGTACTGGTGGGACAACGGCGTGCCGCACGCCGTCCCGCTGCTCCCCGGCTCGGTCGTCGGTTCGGTCCTCGCGATGAACTACACCGGCACGCTCGCGGGCGGGCAGATGACCTTCACCGGCGGCCTGGGCAACCGCGCATTCCTCACCGAACTCGATACGGGCATCGTCTACAACCTGCACGAGATGTACAGCGCGGCGGGGCTGCTCCCGGCGGGCTGGATCCTCCGGAGCACGCAGCACATCTCCGACGACGGCAGCCGGATCTTCTGTCTGGCGACCGCGCCGGATGGCACCCAGCGCATCGTCGATCTCCAAGGCAACTTTGTGCCGGCGCCCGGTCCGGTGGCGCTCCTGGCGGTCGGCGGGCTGGTGGCGCTGCGGCGGCGGCGCGATTGACTCTGGCTTGACAACTTCGCTCGCAAACCAGGGGCCCCGCACCGGGGCCCCTTTCTGTGCGCACGCCGGTTGCGGGCGCTTAGTCGACGTGCATCACCATCAGCGTGCGGTCGTCGGCGAGCGCTTCGTTGCCGCCGAACTCGTTCACGCTGTCGATGATGCCGTGCACCGTGCACTCCGCGCTCACGCGGCACTGGGCCAGCGCCTCGGCCAGGCGCTTCTCGCCGTAGAGCTCGCCCTGCTTGTTGCGGGTCTCGGTGATCCCGTCGGTAAAGATCACGAGCGTATCGCCCGCGTCGAGCGTGATCTCGCCCTGGCCGTAGGTCACGCTGTCGTCGATGCCCATCACCAGGCCGGCGTGCTTGCCGTCGACCGGCTCGACCCTGGTCGTGCCGCCGCGGCGGACCAGGGGCGGCGGGTGGCCGGCGTTCGCGTAGACGAGCCGGCCGCGGGCCGGGTCGAACACACCGTAGAACGCGGTGACGAAGCTGACATTCTCGCTGGTGTAGCGACGGACAAGTTCGCGGTTGACGAAGTTGAGCACCTCGCCGGGCGGCTCGGGGTCGCCGGGCATGAGGTGCGCGATGGCGTGGACAATCGCCATCAGGACGGCCGCGGGCGTGCCGTGACCGGCGACATCGGCGACGAAGATGCCCCACTTGCCGTCGGCGAGCTCGAAGAAGTCGTAGTAGTCGCCGCCGGCGTGGCGCGATGTCTCGTACGACGCGGCGAGCATCACGTTGGGGATCTTCGGGAGCTCACGCGGCAGGAGCGAGCGCTGCAGATCCGCGACGACCTTGAGCTCGCGGTCGATCGTCTCGTACGCCGCCTTGAGGTCGCTCGACAGCACCAGGTTGTTGGTGGCGCGCCCGAAGAGCGAGCTGATCCAGAATGCCTCGGGGAAGCGTTCGTGGTTGAAGCCGCCCGGCTCGGTGCGGAACTGCACGATCATGTTCAGCGCTTCGCCGTTGTCGTAGTGCGGCATCGCGGCCAGCGAGCGGAACCCGTCGAGATATTCGAACGCCGGGTCGTCGGGGGAAGCGCAGAAGTCGTCGATGATCCGGGGTTCGGAGCCGGCGAGCAGTTCGCCCAGGAGGCCGCCCTTCATCACCGGGAGCCGTGCGCGGTCGCGCCATGGGTTGAGGTCTTCTTTGAAGCGTGAGCTGCGGGTGATGCGGTAGGAGCCTTCGGGCATGCCGCGGCGCGAGACCGAGACCATGCCGTCGGCGGGGAACAGCGCGCGGATGCGAGCGGCGTAGGCCTTGACCATCGCCTGCGGGTCGCTGTGGGTGCTCATGTCGCGCATGAGTTCGACGACCGTTGCGAGCCGCGTCTGCCAGTCGGACTCGCCCTGCTCGAGCGCGGGCAGTTCGATCGCGCCCGCGAGGCGAGTGCGATTCTGGTCCGTACGCGGCGTGGCTGCATCTTCCGCCATGGGTTACCGGCCGTCCTTCCGTTGCAGCACTTTCACCAGGATGGCGACGGCGAGCGCGACGCCGACCACCACCGCCGCGAACGCGATGCCGAACACGCCGATCGAGTTCATGTTGCGCTCCCCGCGGCCGGCCTTGGTTCGTCTTCGCGATCGCCGCGGCCGTCGCTGCCCCCGTCGCCGACCTCGTCGCTGGCCCCGCTGACGATCACGCTGACGATCACGCGCTCGCGATCATCCACCGGGGCCTTGAAGCGGCGGTGCTCGGCATCGGCCCACTGGTCCGCGATGCGCCACCACCACAGCGTGAAGGGCACGCCGATGACGACTACCAACGCGGAGGTGACGATGATCGCGGTCAGAATGGCAGCAACTCCCGCGGCGTGACGCCGCGTGGCCGGGGTTCTTCCCACCTTACCACCGCGCGACCGCGGCGGTTCGGTCGGTCTTCGAGCCCCGCTCGGAGCCCGTCTGATGCCGCGGAGCCGCGGCGGGATCCGCCCGGGGGCGGAATCAGCGGCCCAGAGCTCGACGACCTGCATGTCGCTCTTCTTCGCGTCGGCCGGGGGGGGCATCCGCACCTTCGTGAGCAGGTCGGAGAGCCCGTCGAGCTTCGAGGACATCTCCTGGCGCACCTCGCCG
>JBDZUZ010000075.1:0-9413 GCA_040255445.1 Planctomycetaceae bacterium
CCCCGCCCCCCCGCGAACACATCCGCGGCGAACAGTTCCCGTCCGCCGCGCTATCCTTTCAAGGGTCCCTGATGGCCCCATCCCGCGTATGACCGACCAGATCTCCAGCCCGCTCGATGATGCCCAGCGGCAGTTCACCGCCGAACTCCTCACCGGCGCCGCCGATGAGATCGCCCTCCGCGCCGCCCGCGCCCTCCTCGCCGCCGAGCCCGACCTCGCCGACCGCTACCGCCCCCTCCCGCTCCAGAAATGGCGGGCGAGCTTCGTGGGCCGCCTCGGCGATCTCTCCATCGCCGTCGCCACCGGCCGGCCCGAGATGTTCGCCGACCAGTTGGCGTGGACCGTCGTAGCCCACCGGGCCCGCAACGTCCCGATCGGCGACGTCCGCGCCGGGCTCGAAGCCCTCCGCGATGCGACGATGCCGGAGGTTCCCGAACCCGACCGCGATCTCGTTGCGCCGTTCTTCGACGCCGCGCTCCAGCGCATCGCGGCCGACGAACCCGATCCGCCCAGCGACATCTCGACCAGGACCCCCCACGGCCGCCTCGCCGCGTCATACCTGCTCGCGCTGCTCGAAGGCGACCGCCGTCGCGCGAGCGGGATCATCCTCGACCAGGTCGAGTCCGGCAAACTCGAAGTGTGCGACGCCTACGAGCAGGTCCTCTTGCCCGTCCAGCGCGAACTGGGCCGTTTGTGGCACCTCAACGAAGCCACCGTCGGCGAAGAACACTTCGCAACCGCAACCACCCAGCTCGTCATCTCCCAGCTCTACCGCCACCTCCGGCCGCGTCTCTCCAACGGCCGCGTCTTCGTCGCCGGCACCGTCGACGGCAATACGCACGACATCGGCCTGCGCATGATCTCCGACTATTTCGAAATGGACGGCTGGCGCTCTATCTACCTTGGCGCGAGCGTCCCGGCCGAGGATATCGCCGTCTCCGCCCAGCACTTCAACGCCGACCTCATCGGACTCTCGGCCACGATGCACACGCAGCTGCGCCGACTCGAAGATGCGATCGTCTCGATCCGCCGCACCACCACCGACAAGCCGTTCCGCATCATCGTCGGCGGCGGCGCGTTCGCCGGCCTGCCCGACCTCTGGCGCGACATCGGCGCCGATGGCTACGCACAGGGCCTCCGCCAGGCCGTCGAGGTCGGCAACCGCCTGGTCGGACTGGACTAGCACCCCGGCGATTGCCCCGGTATGCTGCGCCCCGTCGGTCGCGCGCCCCGCTCGTGTGTACGACGGGCCGCCCACCCCTTGTCGGGAACCACGCCATGCGCGGCAACGCCCGCAGTGCCCCGGCCGATGCGCCGCCCCGCGCGCCGCACCATATCGCCATCGTTTATCTCGCCGCGGCGATCGCCTGGATCCTCCTCTCCGACCGCATCGTCGAACTCTTCGTCTCGCCCCAGCAGCTCGCCGCCGCGCAGACCTACAAAGGCCTCGCCTACGTCCTCCTCACCGGCGCGCTCCTCTTTGAACTCCTCCGCCGACACCACCGCCGCGTCGTCACACTCCACAACCGCATCCTCCGCAGGCAGGAAGCCTACCGCGCCCGCCTCGAATCCCTCCCCGTCGCCGTCTTCACCGTCCGCCGCGGCCCCGCGGGAGAGAACACCGTCTACTGGGCCAACCGCCTGGCACGCTCGATGTGCAATCTCCCCGCGCCCGCCGACAACCGCGCCGATCACGACGACCAGCCCGGCCCGCGCCTCGACGACCTGCTCGAACCAGACTCGCGCGCCACGGTCGCCCGGCTGCTCGAATCCGCCCGCGCCCGCGGCGGCGCGCACTCCTCGGACCACATCGTCTTTGACGCCCCCGGCGCACGCCCCGTCATCTGCGTCCTGAGCGCCATCCGCTCCGGAGCCGCCGACGCCGTCGAACTCGCCGCCGCCGACATCACCGAACACGTCCGCCTCGAAGAAGAACTCCGCCGCACCGAGCAACTCGCCGTCGTCGGCAAGTTCGTCGCCACCGTCGCCCACGATCTCAACAACATGATCACCGCCGTCGCCGGCTACACGAGCCTCGCGCACGAGCAGCTCCCCGAGGAACACCCCGCCGCCAACACCATCGGGCAGGTCACCGCCGCAGCCTCTCAGGCCGACGGCCTCGTCCGCTCCCTGCTCACCTTCAGCCGCGGCTTCTCCGCGCCCAAGCGCCCGGGCGAACTCCGCGACATCGTGGGCGAAGCCATCGACGCAGCGCGCCCCCTGCTCGCCCCGAACATCAACCTCGAGGCCATCATCGAAGGCCCAGCACCGCTCACAGTGTCCTGTGACCGCATCCAGCTCCAGCGCGCGGTCATCAACCTCATCACCAACGCCCGCGATGCCATGCCCGACGGCGGCACGATCACCCTCGCCCTTGCACGCGAGGACGACACCGCCCGCATCGAGGTCATCGACGAGGGCGTCGGCATCCCCGACTCGGTCATCGACCATATCTTCGAACCCTTCTTCACCACCAAGACCGGCGAGAAGGGCACCGGCCTCGGCCTCGCCATCGTCGGAGGCATCCTGAAGGACCACGGCGGCGCGGTCTCCGTTCAATCGCGTCCCGGCCGCACGGTCTTCACCCTGCGCATACCGCTGATCGAACCACCTCCCGCGATGGCCATGCCCGCCGCGCCGCGTGCAGCGCTCATCGCCGAGGATCACCAGCTCATCGCCGGCCTCGTCGCGCGCGTGCTCGCCGCCTCCGGCTGGACCGTCGGCACCGCGACAGCCGCGACCCAGCTCGCCGCGGATCCGGGCGAAGCGATCGATCTGATTGTCATGGATCAGGACCTGCCCGGAGGGCCCGGCGTCGATGCGCTCGCGATCATCCGATCACTCGGCCGGGAACCGGCCATGATCCTGGTCACCGGCGGCCTCGCCCCCGACGCCGCCGAACTCGGCAACGCGGTGCTCCTCTCCAAACCATTCACGCCCGACCAGCTCCTCGCGGCCGTCAGCGCGGCATCCGGCGTGCGCTCCGCCGCAGGCTAGCGATCGTCCATCGGCGGCTCGTTCCACTTCGCCCAGTACACAGCCATGTCGTGCAAGAGATGCACGAACTCGTCGAAGTCCGCCGGCTTGGTCAAGTAGCTGTTCGCGTGCCGCTCGTACGCGCCCACCCGGTCCTTCTCCGCGCGCGATGTGCTCAGGACCACGATCGGGATCGTCCGCAGCAGCGGATCGGTCTTGACCTCGTCGAGCACCTCGAACCCGTTGCGCCGCGGCATCTTCAGATCCAGCAGCACGAGATCCGGGAGCTGCGCACCCCCCGCGCCGAGCACACCCCGCATCGCATCGATCGCGGCATCCCCGTCCGACACCCGCCGAAGCTCGCAGTTCTCCTGCGCGGTCTCGAGCGCCAGCGCGACGATGCGCGCCTGAGCATCATCATCTTCGACCAGCATGATCCGCAGCGGACGTTGCATCACCACGGTGTCGCCCTCGATCACGGATATCGCGGCGAGCGCCGCACGAACCCACCCGCGGGCCCCACGCTTCACACCAGAAGCGACCGCGGGAACACGAGCCAGAACGCACAGCCCCGGCCCTCGTCCGAGTCTAGCCAAACCCGGCCGCCCATGACTTCCGCCGCTCGCTGCACCAGGGCCAGGCCCACGCCCGTCCCCTCCGAATCGTTGTCGAGCCGTTCGAACAGGCGGAACACCCGGTCGTGATGCCGCTTGGGAATCCCCGGGCCGTTGTCGCGGATGCAGATACTGACATCATCCTGCGTCATCTTGGCGCTGAATTCCAACTGCGGCGCATCAACCCCGGCCGCGTACTTGATCGCATTCCCGACAAGATTGTCGAAAATCTGGCGGACCCGCGCGCGGTCCGCGCTGATCCTGGGCAGGTCCGGCGCGATCCGCACCACGAAGCCCAGCCGTTCAAGGTCCGGCCGCCGCGCCTCGACCGCATCGCGCGCTGCATCGCCCAGGTCCACCGGCTCGCGCGCTGTCAGCGGTGTGCCCGCGCGGCTCAGTTCCAGCAGGTCCTCGACCGTATCGCTCATCCGCGTCGCGGTGCGCGTCGCCAGGGTCAGGAGCTCTGCGTTTCGGTCGGTGCGGCCCGCCGCGGCATCGCGCTCCATCACGTTGAGCAGGTTGCGGATCGTCACCAGGGGCGAACGCAGATCATGCGACACGCTGTAGGCGAACTGCTCGAGCTCGCGGTTCTTGGCGTCCATGAGCTCCTGGGCCGCGCGCAGCTCGCGCTCGGTCCGCTCGTGCTCAAGGATCTCCTCCGCGAGCCGCTGGTTCATCCTGTGGATGCCGGGGATCTTGATCGCCTTGGGCACCAGCGGGATCAGCGCGATCACTGTCGCCCACGAGACCGCCGCGGTGCCGAGCTTGAAGATCCCGCTGAGGCGATAGATCGGCGTGTAGAAGATGATCGCCTCGATCAGGTGCGTGGTGCCGCAGGCGAAGATGAACCCGGCGAAGAGCCAGGCCACCGCCGGGAACAGCACATCGCGCCGCCGCAGCGTGTAGGACGCGATCACGATCGGAATCGCCATGTAGGCGGACCAGATCAAGAGGTCCGAGACGATGTGCAGATACCCCAAGGGCGGCGACCATTCGCCGCAGTTCCAGCGGGCCGGGAAGCCCGTGGGGTCCAGCGCGTTGGTGAAGATCCGCGCGATCTCGGAGGGGATCGTCGGGTCGGCCGCCGCCGCCGCGGGTGATGCGCCCTGGCTCGCCGCTAATTCAACCGCCATGGAGAGTGCTCCGCTGGTGTTCCGCAGTGTGACGGCATCTTAACGCCGGGCCATCGCGTGGTGTCCGCTTCATAGCCTCGCGAAGATGAAAAACCGGTGAGGTCCGCCCGCTACGGAGCCAAACAATGACAACCGCGCCCGCCCTCTCACTCCTGCTGGCCCAGTCGCCCGCCTTCGGCTCGCTCGTCTCGTGGCACGAGACCCTGCTCCGCATCGCGATCGCCGCGGTCGCGGGCGCGGTCCTGGGATGGGAGCGCGAGCGGGCCGCGCGGCCGGCCGGCCTCCGCACCCACATGATGCTGGCGATGGGTTCCGCGGGGTTCACGCTGGTCGCGATGGAGCTCATTAATCTCTCGATCGACGGCGGGAGCGACAACCTCAGCTACGACCCGATCCGTGTGCTCCAGGCGGTGGGCACGGGTGTCGGGTTCATCGGCGCGGGCACGATCCTGCACAAGGGCGACCGGGTGCGGGGTTTGACGACCGCGACCGGGTTGTGGATCGTCGCGGCGATCGGCGTCGCCGCGGGGGTCGGGCTGTACACGCTCGCCGGGATCCTTACAGTCATGGCCGCGGCGGTGCTCATCGGGCTGCGTCCGGTGGAGCAGCGGATGAACAACGGCCGCGACAATGACGGGGACGAAGCGTGACGACAACAACGGCGTGGGCGCTGGTGGTGGTGGCGGGTGTGCTCGAGATCGCCTGGGCGATCGGGATGAAGGCGAGCGACGGGCTGCGCAAGCCCGCGCTCGCGGCGGGCACGATCGTGCTGATGATCCTGAGTTTCGCGTGCCTGGCGCAGGCGATGCGGAAGCTGCCGGTGGGGACGGCCTACGCGGCGTGGACGGGGATCGGGACGGTGGGCGCGGCGGCGCTGGGCGTCGTGATCTTCAAGGAGCCGGCGACGGCGGGGCGGATCGTCTGCATGACGATGATCGTGGCGGGGATCGTGGGGCTGAAGCTGCTGGCGTAGGCGCGGCTTCGGGCCTGGCTTAGAATTGGGGCATGTCCGGGAGCGAGCACAACTGCATCGGGTCGGAGAGCCGCTGCCGCGGCGTGCGGATCACCGTGCAGCCGGTGTACATGGCCGATCAGTCGGACCCGGACGCATCGCGGCATGTGTTCGCCTACCGCATCGAGATCAGCAACGAGGGGAAGGCGCGCATCAAGCTGTTGACGCGGCGGTGGCTGATCGTCGATGCGCACGGGCGCGAGGAAGTGGTCGAGGGCGACGGTGTCGTGGGGCGTCAGCCCGAGCTCGAGCCGGGGACGAGCTTTGTGTATTCGAGCTACTGCCCGCTCCGCACGCCCTGGGGGACGATGGAGGGCGCGTACGGCATGGTCGGCGCCGATGGCGAGGCCTTCGAAGCGCCGATCCGCCGGTTCTATCTGGTGGCGCCGCGGGAGCAGTCATCGCCGGCACAGGCGTGACGCCGCGCGATCGACTGGATCAGTCCTCGATCATCTCAGCGCGCTGGATCACAACGGGGCTCTTGGGGACATCGGACATGCCCTGCTTGCTGGTGGTGGGCACGTTCCGGATCTGATCGACGACGTCCATGCCTTCGACGACCTTGCCGAAGACGGCGTATGCCGCGCCGTCGGGCTGGGGGCGGTCGAGGAAGGCGTTGTCGACGACGTTGATGAAGAACTGCGAGGTCGCGGAATCGGGGTTGCCGCCGAGCCGCGCCATCGAGACGCTGCCGCGGACGTTCTTGAGGCCGTTCTTCCACTCGTTCTTGATGGGCGCTTTGGTGGGCTTCTTGTCGAGGTTCTCGGTGTGTCCGCCGCCCTGGATCATGAAAGTGGGGATGACGCGGTGGAAGGTGGTGCCGTCGTAGTGGCCGGCCTTGACGTACTCGACGAAGTTCTTCGTGGAGATCGGGGCCTTGTCGCTGTCGAGCTCGATGGTGATGTCGCCGTGGGTGGTGGTGAGCTTGGCCTTCATGGGGTGGTCTCCTGATGACGCCGGCGGGTGTTGGTTTGGGGAGCGATGGTAGGGTGCGCATGGGGCGTCCGCATCCGGCGGAGGGTTGATTCCGAAGCCGGATTGATGCACGAGTTACGCACGGAGTTGTGGCTGCCGCGGCCGATCGACGAGGTGTTCGCGTTCTTCGCGGAAGCGACGAACCTGGGGACGATCACGCCGCCGGATCTGCGGTGGGAGTTTCTGACGGCGGGTCCGATCGAGATGCGCCCGGGGGCGCTGCTCGAGTATCGGATCCGGGTGCGCGGGGTTCCGATCCGGTGGCGGACGCGGATCCCGGAGTGGGACCCGCCGCGGCGGTTCGTGGATGAGCAGATCAAGGGGCCGTATCGGTTGTGGCATCACACGCACACGTTCGAGCCTGAGGGCGAGGGGACGCGGTGCGCGGATGTGGTGCGGTATGACGCGCCCGGCGGCGCGCTGGTACACCGGATGATCGTGAAGCCGGATCTGGTACGGATTTTCGAGTTCCGGCAGGCGCGGCTGATGGAGCGGTTTGGGGGCGGGCGGCTGCTGCGCGGGGTGGAGATTGTGGAGGTTGAGGGGGCGCGGGTGTGATAGCTCGCACGGGGGCGCTGTTGCGCAGCGCGCGGCGGAGAATGCGTGATTGGTTGACGGGGCGAGGGCGGCGACTGGTGTTGTTGACAATTCGGTGTCGCTCTCTGGAGGAGGGCTGCCGCCCTCCTCCAGGCCTCCACCCGCTGTTGCCGCGAGGGATGCATCGTGAGATTCGGGCGCTTGGGATGCGCATCGCCGGGACGGCGATGCTACGGGTGTTGTGCGCGAGTTGAGGTTGGGATTTTCGGGCGGCGAACCCATCAGGATCCGCTCGGGCGGGCGCGGTGGGTCGTTGGTGCGTTGGTGTGCGGATCCTGATGGCACGGGAGATTGCGCGGCCGGGGTGGGTTGGTGGTCGAGAGAGGGAGAGGGGGTAGGAGGGGTAGACACCGGCGGGCCGCCGGTGCCACGGCGCCGGGTGCCACGGTGCATGAGAACAAGGAGGGGCTGAAAGGGATTTCAGAACTTGTCCGTGGGGGTGGGCGTGCTAGATTCCCGGAAGCACGAGGAGGAGCCGGCCGCGAAGCCGGGCGCGTGTGACCTTGTTCAATCCAGATCCGGCAACCCTGGGCAGTTGGCCCCGGTTGTTGGTTCTGCGCCCCGGCCGCGTGTGTGCGGCGGGGGCGGCGCCGCCGCGGTGGGCGTGGCGGCGATCACCCCGTGTGAAGTGAGGACGAAACGAGATGACGATGCTGAAGACCCGGACGATGACGGCCGCGGCGGCGATGATGGCGCTGGCGGGGATGGCGGTTGCGGATATCCCGACGGAGTACACGATCGAGCCGGTGCTGCCGCCGGGCGCGCCGCACAGCGTGAGCGTGCGCGGGCTGTATGACGACGGCACGATGGCGGTCGAGGTTTCCAACGGCAGCCACAACGCGGTGGGCAATGTGCAGGCGTGGGTGAAGCTCGCGGATGGCACCTGGGTCCAGGCGCTGATCCCGCCGGGGAACAACCAGATCAACCAACTGGGCGCGATCGCGCCCGATGGCACGATGTACGGCACCTGGCGGTTCAACAACAACATCTTCGATCAGCGCGGGTTTCAGTTCACCGCCGCGGGCACGTTCACCGACTTCAACCGGCTGCTCAACGCATCGGGCGCGCAGAGCAACACGTTCTTCGGCGCGGCGACCAACGACTACGCATTCTGCCGCACCTCGAACCTGGGCTTCGCGTACCGCGTGAGCGATGGCGCGTTCCTCGATCTGCCGGTGATCCGCGCAACGCCGGGCCTGGCGACGGGCAACGCCGCGAACGGCAACAACTGGTTCGTGGGCGTGAGCCCCTCGGACTCGGGTTCGCGGGCGACGCTCTGGCGCCTCAACGGGAGCGGTCAGTTCGAGGCGACGAACCTGGGGCTGCCGCAGAACCCGATCCCGGATGCGACGAGCACCGCGCGGGGCATCAACGAGAATGGTGTGGTCGTCGGCTGGACGGGCACCTTCTCGAACAACGATGCCTTCATCTGGACCGAGGCCGACGGCATGCGGGCCCTGCCGCGGCTGGACCCGACGCGGAGCCACTTCGCGTATGACGTGAACGAGGCGGGGCTGGTGGTCGGGTATCGCGCTTCGAGCGGGAGCGCGGTGACGGCGGTGATCTGGGACAGCGCGACCGATGAGGTTGCGGATCTGCTGCCGCGGGTGACGAACCCGGCGGGGTGGGATCAGCTGCTCGATGCGCAGTTCATCACGAGCGATGGCCGGATCATGGGCCGCGGTGTGCTCAACGGGTTGAACACGGCGTATCTGTTGACGCCGGTGGGCGGGCCGAGCTGCCCGGGCGACTGGGACGGCTCGGGCGGTGTCGATGGCGATGACATCACCGCGTTCTTCGCGGATTGGCAGGCGGGTGATGCTGATATTGATGGGTCGGGAGGGACGGATGGGGATGACATTACGTTCTTCTTTGTCAGGTGGCAGGCGGGGTGTTGAGGGAGAGGGACAGAGGGACAAAGGGACAGAGGGACAGAGTGGGAAGACAGGCGGCCCTGGAGGGATCCGGGGCCGTTTTCGTTTTTGGTCGTGGAGCTGGCGGCTTGGCGGTGATCAGCGCGGCTTGTGCGGTTGGGCGAGGAGCAACCGGGCGATCAGGATGCATCCGTGTGCGCCCGCTTCCTCAGCCGCGGAGCGGCGAAAGTGT
>JBDZUZ010000075.1:9423-16049 GCA_040255445.1 Planctomycetaceae bacterium
CAAGCCCCGGGTCTGCCGTGCACAAGACACAGAGCCCTCGAAGAGGGCGATACTCGGATCAACACGATGTCCGCGGTCAAGGTCGCACCTTGGAGGATGGTTCTCCTCGGGGCCTTCCTCCGGAGCTCCGCCCGCTGTTGACGCGAGGGGCGGGTGGTGTGGGTCGGGGGCCCAACGCACTGGGACTCGCTCGCGCTCGACCCAGTGGCACGGGAGGATGCACGGCCGCCATGTAGAGGCCACCAGCCGGTGCCCGCCCGACTTGCCGGCGGATAACTAGGATCTCGGCTCCGTCTCATCAGATTCACGGGAGCGATGCTTCTCGGGCAATGCGCGATCGAACTTTTTTATGAGCTGCTTGCTAGGTCGCCGTGAACCCGTGGAATGCTTAGCAATGGCCGCCAATGCAAAATGCCGAAGCAACTGATGGTTTCTTTCGCTAGCAAAGCCGACGCGATACTCGGTCCTTAGTGCCACGTAGACTCTAGATAGATAATAGGCATTCTTCCGCGACCGTGCAATAAACTCTTCCACGGCCTTCTCCCAGTTTGGAGGCCGCTGCTGAATGAGCATCAGAATACAGAAAAAGTCTTGGAGCTCGCCCGAATGGCTCTCGGCATGAGAACCCAGCAACGCCCCCAGTTTACGCGAAAACAGATCGGAATGAAACCACTGGACTATGTTCTCAGGAATCACGTCCATAATTCTCGCCCATCGCTGCTCCGGCGGTATGCTATCGAAATCTTCGCTCAAAACGAAGCCCATTCCTTCAAACACCGCGGAGCCCTGTTCCGAGAGCAATCTTGAGACAAGCACGAGCGACTGGGTCACCTTCGACCAGCATGTCATGATTTGATTAAGCAGCTCGGCCTTTGCCGCCGGAAGGACGTAGTCGCTATTGCGGAGTGCTCGGGCAGCACCTCGCATAGCGTGCACCATTTGTATGAGCGTTGAATCCTGAATAAATTTCGCAATTTCCTGATTGTACGGCATGGCTCGGTCATAGTTTTTGTCCGCAGCAGCGTCCTTCACGGCTTTGGGGAGCGTCGACTCAGCCACGCTAGAGTCGACTTCGTTGCGCAACTTCTCAAGAACGGCTGCGCCAGGATTCCATTCGGCAATCTGGAAAGGATTAAACGTGTCTGGAACTCCAGTCCTTTTCACGAACTGCGTACTCATCTCCGCAAGATCTGCTGTCAACTGCTGTACAGCATCAGCACGGCGACGATCAATTCCGGTGTAGAACTCGATGATCTCTGGTGTTGCAGCATACCGACGACCAGACAATATGAACTGCGCGAACTCTGCGCTATGATGCATGCGATGAGCCGCGAAATAGTATAGCCAATACCTAAATCTAAACTCAAACATGTAGCCTTTGGCTAGGATAATTTTCTCTGACACCAGAAAATTGAAGAGAATGTCGGTGTCTAGATCGACCACCTGGTTATCGCAGTATTCGTGTAGTTTCCTCGAGAACTCTATTTTGGTGAATGACGATCTCCCATTTCGAATCAGCCACTCTGCGAGATAGCCGAGCGCGTACTCACAGTCCTTCAAGTCAGGGCGGGTCGCGTACTGTGGAATTTGCTCAAACTGAAAAAACAATAGGTACAAGACCCGGCCAATCATCTCGGTTCGATTGACGGGGCTGTCGTCAAACGCTTGGTCAAGCAACTTCAAGAGTAGAAGGCAATTAATCGGCGTCCGGTGTATATTCAGTGCGGCCAGGTCATCAACGACCTTCTTTGTAGCCGCATCCTCATCCGCCCTGGGATTGTCTGCAAGGAACAGTGTCGCAAGTTCTCTGATCCTGTTCCGGTCTAACGCCCAAAGATATACTACCTCAAGCGACAACTCTCCCTCAGAGCTAATTGCCTCTGCGATCTCGCTGCAGTCGTCGATTGAGTGGAGCAGCAATACCACAGCCTCGGGGTGGGCAGCTTGAATAATTTTGACGAGCCTAGCATCCTGCTTGTGGGACTGCCAATTATCGACGATTATGACACCAATGCTCCCGATCTCCGCATTGATATCCTTGCATCGCTGCTCGACGAATTCCTGGACACCGACAGCGTGGTGCGGAGCCGCAACCGCGTCGATCATGACAGCCGTTCGAGATTCATTGCGTTCCGTCCATTTCATCGCAATGTAGCGCCCGAGCACCGTTAGGCCGAATTGCCTTGGCGCGCGAATGATGCACGTGCGGATATTATCAACAAAATCGTCCGCCGTGAATGTCGCCGGCTTACCGCGGCGGATTGCGGTCTCGGGGATCTCCGCGAGGTCCCTCTGCACCCAAACAGGACGCTTTGACGAATAGCAGATCGTCGAATCTTCAAATTCAGACTTTAGAATTGACAATGTAGACACAAGGCGAACTGGCGATGGAGATGTTTCGACTCGATCGCTGCTGTCGATCACTGCAGCCGAGGTGCTCCCCGTTCCAAACGACAAGATCCCCGTCTCATTGCCAGCAATTGCGGTGCCAGGGACAAACCGTCTGGAAGTGCTCCACTGACGATATTCCACCTCAATCATGCAGCGAGCAGGTGCGATTTTGATAATGGAGTATCCAAGGGGAAAGTCTTGTTTCTTGGTGAAGAGTGCTGGAGCGACTGCGTGCACGGTACTGCGTCCGAATCGTACCGCCGCGAATGATGCGGGGTCATGCACATGTCCGCATAGCACTAGGTCAAAATGTGTTGTGACCGTGGAGTCGATTTCTCGTTGTGCCCAGGGGGAAAGCCAAGAGGACGGATGGTGCATTACGAGCACTTTGCATTTGTGTTTACTGGCAGCGACCCATCTATGGAGCTCACGAGTATTGACATGCAACGCTCCTTCATCATCCGTTGGCTTCCCGGGGCGAGCTTGGAGTCCGCCGGACGAGCATGCCGCGGTGTTCAGGCAATATACTCCAACGTCATCATTTAAACTCCATCCTTGTCCCCAGATGGTTTCTTGGCAGGCTGTCATGCCCGCGAACGCCGCTTCCGCTCGGATGTAATTTTCAAGCCCAGACTTGAGGAATGTGGCAGCCAACACGGGAGCGTGCTCGTTGAAATCCGATTCCTTATCGATACTGCGCAGTGTCGCGTTGTGCATCACAAAGTGAGCTTTGACAACAGCCTGCTGGATGTCGTGGTTCCCCGGCACGACGATTCTTCGCTCACGATCGATGCCGATTCGAGCAAGACGGCTATCCCATTTGTCTTGCAATGCCTGATACTGAGATGAATCTCCTGCATGGGCTAGATCCCCTGAGACGACGAGGTAACTAGGCTGCGAGTCCGCTTGGAGCCTCTCTAGGTCCGATAGGAAAGCCTCTAGTACAATATCATTCTCTTCGGGCCATCCCGACTTGTAGTGTAGGTCGGAGATGTGTATGAGACGTGACTCTTCCATGTCGATTGATCCTGCGGTACTGTGTGGCATTTCGCGTTCACTCGGAGGGGATCCAACCTAGAACATCCTCGCGGCCAACAAGGAGGTCGCCAGCATACCAAGATCCCGGATTGAGGGGAGCCGTCTTTTAGGCACCCTAGGACTCGCCGCAGTTACCGCCTCGGTCTGCACGCGCCGACAATCGTAGAGCGGCGTTTGAGCTGCTACTACTCGGAACCCTCCACCCCCACCGTCCTCCGCAGCATCTCCCCCACTGCTGCCTGGACTTCCTCGGCCGTGTAGGGCTCGGGGAGCGGTTTGGACGCCGCGAG
Organism: Planctomycetaceae bacterium; assembly: GCA_040255445.1. Taxonomy (GTDB): domain Bacteria; phylum Planctomycetota; class Phycisphaerae; order Phycisphaerales; family UBA1924; genus JBDZUZ01. The sequence continues at coordinate 13,143 of JBDZUZ010000075.1, forward strand.
GCTGTGTTTGAAGTGGAGGGTGCGGTCCTGGAGGATTTTGACGACCGGCCGGTTGGCGCGGTTGGCGTTGCGGAGGGAGTTCAAGATGCGCGTGGTTTCTTCGCGCTGGGCGTGGTAGGCCTTGCTTGCCACTTCCTGGTAGTCGCTGTCGTGGTAGCGGCTGATTTCGTTGCGCCATTCGAGCCAGATGGACTCGGCGGTCGCCGCGGCGGTTTTGGTGGCGGCGTCGGCGCGGTGGGCGGCGTCCTCGGCGCGGGAGGACATGCGGCGGGCGTCTTCGTAGCGGGCCTTGATGTGGGCGCGGACGGCGGGGTCGCCGGGGGGGCCTTCGGGGAGGCCGGTTTCGAGGGGCGGGGCGACGGCGTTGACGGCCTCGGTGAGGCGCTGGGCGGCGGTGTTCTGGTTGTCGGCCGCGGCCTGGATGGCGCGGTTGAGGGAGACCATCTTGTCGCGGGAGAAGGTGTCGAAGGTGCCGGAGGGGGCGGCGGCGCAGCCGGGGAGGAGGGGGAGTGCCGCGGCGAGGAGGGCGGCGGCGAGGCGGGCGGTGATGGTCGGGCGGATGGACAGCGGACAACCTCCGTGGCCGGTGTGGGCTCGGGGCACTGTACCGTGATTTTGGTGGGGTGGGGAGGGGGCGGGGTTAGAAGAGAAAGAGGGAGGTAGAGGGGTGTAGGAGGGGTAGTGCACCGGCCTGGTGGCCGGTGCCACGTTGGGCGGTGCCACGTTACTTGGGGCCGATGCGGAAGAAGGCGCCGTCGATGCGGCAGCCGGCTTTGACGATCAGGGAGGGGGCTTCGACTTCGCCCTTCAGGGTTGCTTTGGAGCCCAGGACGACGGGGCCCGCGCTGCTGACTTTGGCGTCGAGGGAGCCCTGGACCTCGACCCCTCGCCCGGCTTCGACGGTGCGGGTGACGGCGCGGCCTTTCTTCTCGACGGTGATCTTGCCGCAGGTGGCGAGCTTGCCGCTGACGCCGCCTTCACGGATTGATAAGTCGTCCAGCACCAGCGGCTTGTAGCAGGCGGGGCAGGTGGCGGTGCGGGCGGCTTTGGCGAGGGTGACATCGCGGCGGCAGTGGTAGCAGCGGACGAGGCGCATGCCGGGGGGGAGCGGCGGCGCGGCGTCTTGTGCGGCGTCTGGCGCTGCGTTTGGCGCGGTGTCGCCGCGGTCCTGGGGCGCGGTGCTGGTCGGCTGGGGCGCCCGTGTGAAGAGGCGCATGGGTTGGCTCGCCCTGTCTATCTAGAGGGGGTCAGTTGGTCTGGGCGGGGGTGGGCTGGCCGTTGGTCGCCGCGCGGGGGGCGCGGTCGGTGGTGTCGCGGGCCCAGTCGGGGACAGCGCGGCGGTTGGCGGGCTTGGCCTCGGCGGTCGTTGCGGTCGCGGGGCGGGCCTGGACCATATTGACGGCATCGGGGCCGACGGTGCAGCGGCCGACGAAGGTGGCGCCCTCGGCGACGATGAGTGCCGCGGCGTTGACATCGCCCTCGACGCGTGCGGAGGCGGAGAGCTGGAGGCGCTGGCGGGCGATGAGGTCGCCGCGGACGCCGCCCTCGACGTTGATGGTGTCGGCCTCGACGGTGGCGTTGCAGTCGGAGGTGGTGCCGATGTGGATGGTGCCGGTGGCGGTGATGTGGCCTTCGAAGCCGCCCATGATGCGGGCCTCGCCCTCGAGCTGGAGTTCGCCCTTGAAGCGGGCGCCGGGGCCGATCACGGTGGTCTGGACATCGGGCATGGGGGACTCCTGGGGCTGGTGTTGGTGGGGAGTTATCGGGTGCGCTGGGGGGGTTGGCTCGAATTTCTGGGGGCCAGGACACGAGAGGGACGTGTTGAAAGGGACAGAGGGACAGAGGGACAAAGGGACAGAGTGTGGGGAAGGGGAAGGGGACGAGGGAGTGGGTGTTGCGGGGTCGGTGCGTTGGGCGGCGGGGCCGACATCCACGCCTGCGTGGCTTCGCCACTTTGTCCCTTTGTCCCTCTGTCCCTTTGTCCCTACTCCACCAAACTCTTCACCACCTCAAACGCGATCAACAGAATGATGATCCATTCGAGGATCTCGGCGCGGCGGTGGGCGGCGCGGTCGGAGGCTTTGGAGTAGAGGCTTTCGAGGGTTGCGAGTTTGCGGAGGACGCCGTTGTCCCATTCGGGGAGGTGGAGGCGGACGGCGGTGAGGCGGTAGAGGCGGGCGAGGTACTGGTCGCCGATGAGTTTGATCGCGTTGTTGACGTTCTCGAAGAGGAGGGCGGCATCGGTCTGGAGGGCGGCGATGCGGCGGTGCGATGTAGAGCGGCCGCCGGGGAAGAGGTCGAAGAGGCTGGGCTCTTTGCGCGTTGCCTGGTAGGCCTTTTCGAGGGATTCATCGAGCTGGCTGTCGAGGTAGCGCATCTCGAGGAGCTCGACATTGGCGAACTCGAGGACGCCGAGCGCATCTTCAGGCTCGGGGTCGAAGAGGATCGCGGCGTTCCAGTCGATGAGGGCTTCATCGTCGCGGCCGTAGGCGAGGCGGCAGGCGAGGGCATCGTCGGCTTCCTGGGTTGAGAGCGGGCCGAGGTCGGCGCGGAGGAGGCGGGCGACGAGCTCGCGATTCTTGCTGAGCCACGCGGCGGGGCCCGCGGGCTGGTCGTGTTCGATGATCTGGTAGACGGCGTAGTCCTCGACGAGATCGCCGAGGTGGTAGCGGTCGATGGCGGGGGCGAGGCTGTCGAGGATTTCGGCGAGGTGGGCGCGGGAGCGGGTGAGGAGGGTTTCGTTGTCGTAGAGGGCATCGCCCAGGGGGAGGAGGCCGGAGAAGTCGCCGGCGAGGGGGATGGTCCAGGCGATCGAGACGGCGCCGAAGTCCCAGAGGGTGATTTCCGCGGCGGGGGCGGTGGTGAAGCCGCCGACGGAGAAGGGCTCGACGGGGCGGGTGATACGGA
>JBDZUZ010000075.1:16059-19191 GCA_040255445.1 Planctomycetaceae bacterium
CAGGGGAAGGAGGGGGGGGGGGGGGGGATGTGAGGGGGGGAGGGGGGGGGGGAGAGGAAGTGGGGGGGGGGGGGGCGGCGGTGTTTTAAGCGGGGGCGCTGGGGGCCGGTGTCGGTGCCGCGGGCGCAGAGGCGCTCGGCGTGATCGAGGTTGACGGCGGCGCCGACATCGAAGGCGTAGAGGATGGAGCAGACGCCGCGGCGGATGATGAGGGGCGGGGGGACATCCTGCATGGCGGGCTCGGTCATGTATGGATGCTACTGCGGATGGGTGTGTAGGACCGCTGGTATTGGGCGGGGCGGGGTGGTAGGCTGCGGATGGTGTCGGGGGAGGGCGCGGCGTTCTGCCGCGGCCCTGGTGTCTGTTCCGTATCGCGATCACTCGTGGGCAGGAGATTCGGCCATGGCGGTATCGCGCGTGCTTGTGGCGTTGGTGTGTGTGATGTGCGTCTTCATGGGCGGCTGCGGCGACAAGGTGACCGATGAGAACTTCGACCAGATCACGGTGGGGATGCGCCTGCAGGAGGTCGAGGACATCATGGGCGATGGTGAGAAGCTCGAGGTGAGCGGTGTGAGCATTTCGGGGGCGGGGGTTGCGGGGTCGAGCCGGCCGAGCAGCGGGCCGGAGACGTATGAATGGCGGAGCGGGAACAAGATCATTTCGGTGACGGTGAAGGATGGGGTGGTGTTGAGCAAGATGAAGAATTGGGGGTAAGGGGGAGGGGACGTGGTCGCGTGGTCGCGTGGTCGCGTGGTCGCGTGGTCGCGAGGGAATGATGCGCTGCGCGTCCGTAGCTCGGTTCGTGCGTGTGATGGCGCTTGCATCCGTGCCCCGAAGGGGCACAGGGGTGTAGCCACGGGTGGAGCGGCAGCCGCGCAGCGGATGCCGCGGAACCCGTGGAAAGAGCGCACGCATCATCTTCTTTTCTCTGTCTTTGCTGCCCCGACGGGGCAGAGGAGTTCGGATCATCTCTGCGGTCAGGATCCCTCTGCCCCTTCGGGGCAGGATGAAACGGGCGCATTCTTCCACGGGTTGCGCATGACTCGGCTTCGCCTCGTCATGCTCCACCCGTGGCCACAGCCCTCTGCCCCTTCGGGGCAGGGGGAATGTCGCTGCGCGACGGGATGAGGCGAGTGCTGCGGTGTTGGTGATCCGCCCCACGCGGAGCGTGGGGGTACCCCGGAGGGGGCATGCCGGCCCGCGGTTAGCCGCGGGAGCGGGCCATGGCGCGGCGGTGGGCGCCGACGATGCGGAGTACGTTGAAGGGGACTTCGCCGCTGAGGTGATCGAAGATCGGGCGGAGGCGATCGCCGCCGACGGCGTCGAACGCCGCGGCGACGCGGGCGTAGGTCGCGGCATCCACCCACGCGGAGATGTCCTCGGGGCGGCGGTCGGTAATCCAGTTGCAGAAGTACTCGTTGGTCGTGCTCATGGCGCGGCCGAGCGCGGCGGCGACGCTCTCGATCGAGTCACCGCGATCGAAGTATGCGAACGCCGCGGCGGCGGACTCGGGGCCGGAACCCCCGGAAGGCTTCGCCCGCTGATCGAGCGCGAGGTTGCGTTCCGACGCGGCTTCGCGGATGGCTTCCAGGAAGATGTCGCCCAGATCGGCGAGTTTGGTGGCGCCCACGCCCTTGATGTTGAGCATCGCGTCTTTGGTCGAGGGGCGCTCGCGGGCGAGTTGTTCGAGGGTGGTGTCGCCGAAGATGAGGTAGGGCGCAACGCCGCGTTCTTCGGCGAGTTGGCGGCGGAGGGCGCGGAGGGATTCGAAGATCGACCGCTCATCGGGCGAGAGGGGCACATAGTCCGCGCCGTCGCTGGCGCGGCGGCGGGAGCGGGTCTGGTCGTGGGCGATGCGGGGCTCGAGGAGCGAGACCGATGCGCGGTTGCGCAGCGTATCGACCGCGCCCTTGGTGAGGTGGATCACCGGGTACTGGCCGGTCTCGCGCTCGAGCAGGTCGAGGCCGACGAGTTGATCGATGTAGGAGAGGACGGCCTGCCGCGGCGTGTCGCGGAGGATGCCGAAGGTCGAGAGCTGGTCGTAGCCGCGTTCGACGAGCTTGGGCGAGGGCTTGCCGATGAGGCAGTCGGCGATCGTCGCCGCGCCGTAGGGCTGCTGCATGCGGGCGACGCAGGAGAGGATTTTGTGCGCGATGGTCGTCGCTTCGGGCGAAGCGCGGAGTTCGCCCAGGCAGATGTCGCACGCGCCGCAGTTGTCGCTGGGGTAGGGCTCGCCGAAATACTCGAGGATGCAGCGGCGGCGGCAGCGGGCGGAGGTGCAGAGGCGCTGCATGTCGTCGATGAGGCGGTTCTGGGCGCTCAGGACTTCTTCGTCGGCGCCGGTTTCGTACGCCGACTGCTGCGCGAGCTTCTTCCAGCGCATCGCATCCGCGCCGCTGTGCAGGAGCACGCACTCGGCGGGGAGGCCATCGCGGCCGGCGCGGCCGGTTTCCTGCTGGTAGGCCTCGACGGTGCGGGGCATGTTGGCGTGGATGACGAGGCGCACATCGCCGCGGTCGATGCCCATGCCGAATGCGACGGTGGCGACGACGACGTTGAGGCGCTCTTCGCTGAAGGCGGTCTGGACGCGCTCGCGCTGCAGCGGTGTGAGGCCGGCGTGGTAGGGTTTCGCCGGGATGTCCGCCGCGGAGAGCGAGGTTGCGATCGCCTCGGTGTCCTTGCGGGAGAGGCAGTAGACGATCGCGGCATCGCCCTGGCGTTCGCCGAGGAGGTCGGCGATCTGCTGGGATGCGCGGGTGCGCGGGCGGATGCGGTAGGTGAGGTTGGGCCGGTCGAAGCTGCCGATGAGGATCGCGGGGTTTGACAGGCCCAGCTGCTCGACGATGTCCTTCTGCACCTGCGGCGTGGCGGTCGCGGTGTAGGCCTGGCAGGGGATGTTGCCCAGGGCTTGGCGGACATCGGCGAGGCGGCGGTACTCGGGGCGGAAGTCGTGGCCCCACTGGCTGATGCAGTGGGCCTCATCGATCGCGAAGGCGCCGACGCGGCAGCGCTTGAGCCAGCTGCAGAAGCCTGCGGACACGAGGCGCTCGGGGGCGACGAGGAGGAGGCGGAGTTCGCCCGACTCGGCGCGGGCGCGGATGTCCGCGGCGTCGTCGGAAGAGACATTGCTGT
>JBDZUZ010000003.1:0-77432 GCA_040255445.1 Planctomycetaceae bacterium
GCTTGAAGGCGCGGCTGCCGCTGGCGTTCATCCGCTCGCCGACGATCAGGATCGAGTTGTCCTGGCGGTATTCCTGCGGGGCGTAGAGGCTCGTGACCGAGGCCCGCGGCCGCACGAGTTCATCCCGCCGGCGACGGTTGAGGAGTCCGTTGGACTCCAGCAGCCCGTGCAGCCGCGCGATGTGCTCCGGCGTCGTGCCGCAGCAGCCGCCGACCGATGCGAGCCCATCGCGCTCGACATACGCCGCCATCGCATCCGCGAATGGCCCCGCCGCGAGCGGGTACTCGGTGCGTCCCTCGACCAAGACCGGCAGCCCGGCGTTTGGCAGGCACGACACGCCGCGGCCGCCGGCGATCTCCAGCCCCGGCATTGCGGGCCAGTGCTTGCCCAGCCAGTGCAGGTGCTCGGCCATCTCCGTCGGGCCCGTGGCGCAATTCAGCCCGAGCGAGATGATCGGGTATTGGCTCAGCGCGTGCGCCGCCGCGGCGATCTCGGTGCCCAGCAGCATGGTGCCGGTGGTCTCGATCGTGACCGAAACCATGATCGGGATGTCGAGCGGGGACTTGCCGCGGCTCTCGAGCGCGGCGAGCACGGCGTTGATGGCGCACTTGACCTGCAGCAGGTCTTGGCAGGTCTCGATGATGAAGGCATCGACGCCGCCATCGATCAGGCCCTGAGCCTGTTCCTTATAGCTGGCGTGCATCGCCGCCCAGTCGGTGTTGCCCAGCGTGATCAGCCGTGTGCCGGGGCCCATCGAGCCGACGGCGAACCGCGGCTTGTCGTTCGTCGAGTGCTTCGCGCACGCCGCCCGGGCGACCTCCGCCGCGGCCTTGTTGAGCTCGTAGGCCTGGTCGGCGATATCGAATTCGGCGAGGACGAGGCGGTTGGCGCCGAAGGAATCGGTCTCGACGGCGTCCGCCCCCGCGGCGAGGAAGGACTCGTGGATCTCCTGGATGACGTCCGGCCGCGTGCGCACGAGGATGTCCGTGCAGTTCTCGCAGCCGCAGTAGTCGGTGTGGAGGTCCAGGTCCTTCTGGTGGATGCTGGTGCCCATGGCGCCGTCGAAGAGGAGGACGCGGCGGGCGAGGGTATCGAGGAAGCGGCTGGGCATGCGTGCTTTATCCATTTATCCGGATGAACGGATGAAGTGTACCCCGTCCGGCGGGCCAAAAACGAACCAGCCCGGCTGGATGGCCGGGCTGGCTGGGAAATCTGGGCAACCCCGGAAGGTGGGGGGTGTTACTTCTTCTTGTTGGCGAAGTAGTTGCCGCCGTAGCGACGCTGGAACTTCTCGACGCGGCCGGCGGCGTCGACGAAGGTCTGCTTGCCGGTGAAGAAGGGGTGCGAGCCGGACCACACTTCGACGTGCATCTCGGGCACGGTGGCGCCGACGGTCATGACCACCTGACCGTTGTGGTAGACCTTGCAGGAGGGGTAGTACTTGGGGTGGATCTCGTTCTTCATCGATCGCGTCCCGGCCCGTCGAGGGCGGTGGGGGGTGCGGGTGGTCAGTCATTTTCAAGACAGCCCGGCGGGAGCCGGGCGGAGAGGATAGGCGGGGGTCGGGCGGGACTCAAGGGGGTGTAGACGCGCCGCGGCGAGGGGCGGCGGGGGAGGAAAACCGCCGCGGGTGAGCGTTCGGGGCAGGAGTGGGGCGGCCGCTTGACCGATCAGAAAAGGACGATACGGTTCCGTCCCCCTGCGCGAGAGCGCTGGGGCACAACTTGATCCCCGATAGCTCAATGGTAGAGCGAGCGGCTGTTAACCGCTAGGTTCCAGGTTCGAGTCCTGGTCGGGGAGCTTCTGACCGGCCCGCGAAAGCGGGTCGGTTTTGCTTTACGGCCCGGCCGGTTTCCGGCGTCCGGGCGGGGTGGCGAAAACGACGGAGATTCCGGGGGCAAACGCGGGGCGGGGCTGGCCGCCGCGCTCTCGGTTTGGGTGGGAGCATCGGGTGGGCGACCGCGACCCCCAGGGTTCCCGTCGCCCTCTCGGCGAAACCTCTCAAACTCTCTGACTCTCTCGGTTAGCGCCCCCGCCGATTTGACGCGGGGTTGCGATCAGGGATGGGCGGCGATCGGAACGGTCACGAAGAAGCGCGGCGGCTTGGCCCGATATGCCCGAATACCGCCTTCAAGCCTGGAGGCTCGGAGGGAATCGAGGTAAGGGTGTTCACGTCGATCCATGCCTTACGGTGCCGCACGAAACTCCCGTCGTCAGAGTAGCCGATTACGCTCTCCGAATCGCGGATCGGCGAGTGTGCGAGCAAGGCGTAGAGGAGCAGTGCGCGGTCCCTGTCGCTCCCCGTTGCAAAAAGCAGCGTCTCATCCGGCATGGCGATCCGGTCCCGGCTCCCGAAGATCGACCCGCGCCCGGCGATCGCGGCGACGATGGCGAACGCATCGGACAGGTCCCTTACGCCTCGCCCCCGTTCCCGCGTTTGCGCCTCGCGCAGCGCGGCCCGGATGTACGCCTGCGGGTGATCCACATTCAGACTCCGGAACGCGTACAGCGCGTATTCGTAGACGGAGCCGGGGTATTCCGCCGCCAGCGCCGCGACCTCGGACTGATACCCTGCCGCCGTTTCGTGCTCGGCGGGGTCCGGGATCGGATCGTGCGGGTCGACGAACTGGATGTGCTCAGGCGACGGGTGCTTCAGGGGGTTCGACACGAAGCCCCCGATCTGTCGGTACACCGCCGTCACCTGTTCGCGCGGGATCTGGGAGGTGCGTGAAGTGCAGTGGCACATCCCCATCGCCGGGTTGTAGAAGAACGTCGTTTCCGTCCCGGACGCGACGACCTTGGCGAACTCCGACAGCTCCGACTGGTTGTTGATGCGCGTGCTGCTGAACCACTTCGTGTTGTTGAGCAAATGCCCATCGTCAATGTCGAGGTAGACGAACATGTGGGCTCGATTACCGGTGATGACTATCCGGTCGATCGGGAACCGCCCCCACACCGCCAGCGCCGCCGCCCACAGCATCCCCAGCCCGATGCACTTGCCCGATGCCTTGCCCTGCGGGTTCACACGCCGCATCGCGTTCATCACCTCAACCGTCTCGTTCTTGAGGCGGGGGAACAGCCCCAGCCTGTAGTACGGCTGGTTGACGATCTGGCCGAACTGTGACTCGGGGTTCTCCGCGAGGAGCTTTCTAAACGTCGCGTCGTACTCCGCCCGGATGTTCCGCACGAAGCCTGGCGGGAAGCGGTGTTCCTCTTCCGCGAAGTCCATCAGTCCCCAAACATCTCCCGCGGGCCGGCCCGGCATGATGGTGAACGTGTAGCGGTGGAAGAACCTCTGCAGGCTGTCAAGGCGGGACTTGGCGCTCAGAAGCGTGCCGTCCGGGGCGTGCGCCCGCTTCTCGCCCCGCCAAGCCCACAGGGTCGGGGACATCAGGTCGGCCAGCAGGAACGCGGGAACGAGCTTCTGCGCATCCGCGTCGATCTCCAACACGGTGAGGCTTATGGCGCTCGAGAGGTTCTCCAGCCGCTGGTTCAGATCGGGCGGACGTACCGCTGCTGACTCGTCCGCAGCGCCTGTTGTTTGCCGAGCGACGCTCATTCAGATGATGATAGCGTTCGCTTGGGGACAGTTCCGATCGGCCCGTCCGCCACGATCGGAACCGTTTGCGTAGATGGTGGTTGACGCCCCGTTGGCGGGCGAGCACAACCCATCACCGCCGATCCCGCCCCGGGCTCGCACACGGACGCACGCATGCCCACCTATTCCCGAACGTGACGGTGACTACGGCACACGCCGAAGACCGCCCCGACCTCAAGCCGCTGATTGGTCAGTCGTTCCCTGTGGTCGCCTGGCTTTGGGCGCGTACCGTGCCGAGCCCCGATCCGTCGGCCGAAGGCGCCGAGGTGCCACTGGTGCGATCCTTCTCGCTGAGCGCGAAGGGAGATCGCCGCGCTTGGGTGCAGCCCAAGATCGACAAAACCAGGCATCAGTACACATTCGACGTAGGCGTCGGGACTCCACCCTCCGGATTCGACCCGAGCAAGGGCACGGTCAGCAAGAAGCGATTGAATGGCGGTCGCTGTCTCCTGACCGATGCACCGATGGATTTCCCGTACATTCGGCGGCAGGCAAAGGCCGGAAAGATGGGCACGCGCCTCATGGCGATGGCAATCGATGCGGGGAGAGGTCGCGGGTATTTGCCGCCAGTCGATGCCCAGGCCGAGGCGGCGCGACTGGCGAAGCCTGAATGGAGACCCGACTGCGAGTTTGGGTCGCGCCTGAAGTCCGGGATCGAGTCGCTGCCATCCTAAATCGCGGGTGCCGCATCCCCGAAGAGGTGCTACATGATGGCCATTTGTTGGCCCTCTGGGCGGCCACGAAATGAGGCGAGGCGGGCGATCCTCTACTGAATGGGCGGCCTAGCCCCGCCCGGCGGCGCTGGCTTGGATCGCGACCTCCTACCGTTTCGTCCGCAGCTCGTCCAATCCGTAGCACTCCAAGTGGGCGCGGATACCCGACTGTGGGAATGTCTTCGTACTGAATGGTGGTCGCCGTGTCCAAAATGGCGGCGACCCATTTCTCTCGCGGCCGCGGCGACTCAGGAGATTCCCCACCCAACTACCGAATCTTGACCCTGTAAACCAGAGAACCACCGCCGCGAATCCCTCTGGCGGCCTGGATTCGGCGGTTTGAACCCGTTACGATCGGGGAGTTTGGTGCCGGCCCGCGAAAGCGGGCCGGTTGTCGTTTTGGGCGAGGATGCATTCAAATGATTCGCTGTGCGGGTCACGAGGTGACCACGAGTCTCTGAAGTGTGGCCGGGCATCAGGTGGAGGGGACGCGACGATGGCCGGGTTCCGCATCATCACCGAGATCGCCGCCCCGATCGAGGTCTGCTTTGACCTTGCGCGGGACATCGACTTTCACACGCGGTCGCTTGGGGACACGGGTGAGAAGGCGGTGGCGGGGCGGATGAGCGGGCTCATTGGGTTGGGCGAGTCGGTCACGTGGGAGGCGCGGCATCTGGGTGTGCGGCAGCGGTTCACGGCCGAGGTGACGGCGTTCGACCGGCCGGTGTACTTTCGGGATGTCATGACGCGCGGGGCGTTCCGGTCCTTTGCGCATGACCACTGGTTTGAGGCGCGCGGAGGGGTGACCGTCATGACGGATGACGTCGAGTTCCGATCGCCGCTCGGCCCGGTGGGTTGGCTCATTGATTTCTTGTTCCTGACCAGTTACATGCGGCGGTTGCTGGAGGGGCGGTGTGAGGCGATCAAGCGGGAGGCGGAAGGGGCTCGCCGCCGGCACTCCGGATCCGATACTGCACATCTACCAACGGCGACGTGACGCTTATGTGAGTCGAAAATCACGATACCCTTTCGTGAGGGTGTCATGTGCGACACTTGGGCGCACATCGGAGTCTTATGACGTGGATCTGATTCGCGATGAGTGGCCGCGGAAAGCGCTTCGTCGAGCCGGATTGGATCCGGACGATGCGGAGTCGTTGCGCGGTGCGCTGGAGTCAGCGGAGCGGCCCGGGGCGGTTGATTGGATACTCAGCGGGTTCCGGTCTGAGCCTGATGTAGTCGTGCCGGCCTCTTGGGAGCCGGCGCTTCGCGGGCTTGTGTTCGCGGAGGGGCGGGGTGGGGCGGATCGGCAGACGGCTGCTCTTGCGTTGCTTGAAAGGATGCTCGGCCCTGGTGTTCTGCCCATCTGTCGCGCGGCGCTTGATGACCGGCGTTTCGTCTTCAAGCCGCCCGCGGTCCACGGTATCGCGCGGTACGGCGATGGGCGGATGTGCCGCGGATCGTGGCGTGGATCAGGCGCACCGTTGAGCGGCGCAAAGAGAGTTACGCGGGAGGCAACCCGATCGCCGAGGGCGCGGCGTTCGTCCGCCGCGTTGATGCCGGAGCCGCGGAGGTCTTGAAGCGGTGGCTCACGGTACGGTGGTACCGCGTGGGGCCGGACTTTCGCGATGTGGCGGCGGGGGGTGAGGGCGACATTGCCGGGTTTGTCCCCGCGTTTGCGCGGCTTCCGGCCACCGCGGCCCTGGCGGGAAAGGAAGATCGCGTCGGTGCGCTCGAGGCCCTCCTCGCACGCTTCTACCCGGTGTTGCAGGCCGTTCGAGTGTCGCGAGCAGCGGAGCCGGTTTCCCTGCATGCGCGGCTCGTGATCGCCGCGGATGCCGCCTCGGCTACGACGATGGTCCGCCGGCTCGACCGCGTGGATTGCCCGGTGCCCGTGCTGCAAATGCCGCGGGGCTGGCAGGATGATGCGCGGGCGGAGGCTGTCCTCCGGAAAGCCGCGGGTTCCCTGGCGGAGCGGCTCATGGTCTAAGCACGAATCGCTAGACTGCTCCCCATGCCGGGCGAGGAGCGGTGGATCGGGGACTATCGGTCGGTGGGGCTGGTCGACTGGCCGCCGGAGTTGCGGCGCGGGCTGGTCGAGCGGCTGCGGCGGACGAACCGGAAGCTGCTTCTGTGGCTGGTGGCGCCTCCGGGGCTCTTGTTGGCCGGATGCGGCCTGGGGCTCGCCGCGGAGAGTTTGCGGTTGCCGGGGAGCTTCGCGATCCTGCTTGTGTTCGCGGGCGCGGCGGTGATTGCGCTCGGTGGCGCGATACTCCGTGGGAATGATCTGCTAAAGCTTCGCGGTCCACTGCGTCAGGTCCTGAGGTGCGAGCGGCCGGAGCGGTTCGAGCCGAGTCCGCATGTTCTGGAGGAGATCAGGGCATCCCGGGCGTTGGGTCGGGCGCTCCCGGACTGGAATCTGCCGACGCCGCTGCTCATCGACCCGGCGAGCTCGCGGCTGTTGCAGGCGGGGGAGGCGCCCGCGGCGGAGCTCAAGCTGATGCAGGTGCTCGTGACGGAAGGGGTGGGGGCCGCTGTTGACTATGGGGACCTGCCCGCGGCCGTAGCGTTGACGGAGGCGGAGCTGGAGGAACTCGGCGCTTTCATCCGGCGCCACACGCGGCATTGGGCGTCGCTGTATCGGTGGTACACGTTTGTCTCCGTTGTTGCGGGGATCTGGATCTACCGCATCGCGTCCGGGCAGAAGCTGGCGGTGGTGACCTGGGGCTTCGCGATCGCCGGGATTCTGCTGTGGATCTGGATGACCCGTCAGGTGCTTGGCCCGCACCGCGTGCAGCGCAGGATCATCGGGTCGCTACGGCGGGATCGGGAAGCGGGGACAACAGAAGCCATCGCTGGCGCGACCGCGGTCGCAGATCTGCGGCGCGAAGGTCAGGCAATTGAGGGCGTGGTGACGCCCGGCATCGTGCGTAGGCTGGCATCTGGGCTGTGGTGGGAGGTGGATGGAACACCGGCGGTGTGGCGGCGGAGTTAGGCGATTGCGTGGCGATTGAGACGGTGTGCCGGCGGTCCGAACGCTCTATCCGTGCGATCGCGGCCTGATCGGAGCGGGCCTTGCTGTTCTTTCGCGTACGCGATGACCGCGACCTTCCCTTGATGTAGCGGGCCCCGATGTATCGCGGGAGCCAACTCAACGGCAGGAGGGAGGGAAGCGGATCTCGCCGAGACGAGAAGGCTTGATGCGGGTGTGTCTGTCGATCTCGGTGGTGGGTCGGCTCCAGTGTCGGAACGGGTTCTTCCTCCTCAATTCACATCGAGCGGTTTTGTTTGGCGTGTGTCGGCCGCTGTTGCCGCGTCCTCTTCTGGCGGGGTTACCGCCTCCATCCCCGGCCGCGTGCGGTTGGGGGCACGCGAGAACCAGAAGAGGGAGCACCGACATGAACCTGCACAAGAATCACAACTACACCCTGGCGAGCCTTGTCCTGGGCGCTGCGGCGGCGAATGCCTCGGCTGGCCTCATCGGCGACACGGTCGCGATGTGGCACACGCCGCAGCTCACCGGTGAATCCAGCCTGCGAGGCTTTGCGGTGGTGGCCGATCCCGGGATCGAGTTCTCTACCGAGCTGAGTGGTGATGTGTTGTACACCCTCGATCTCGATGCCACCTCCATCCGTCTCGATACCGTGAACTACTGGTACAGCCCGTGGTTCAACAGCGGGCACGCGCCCAGTTCGATCGAGATCCGCGGGATGGACTTTGGTCCCGGCCTTTCGATCACCGGGCTGGATGTGACCTTTTCGCCTCGCATCCGGCAGAACGACTCCGCGCCGGGTGACCTGCCCGCGTTCAGCGCTGACAACATCGTGTTCAGCGGCGATACGGTCCGCATCAACTACGGCGGCTTCGAGTTCTTCGAGGGCTCGTGGATTCAGATCGACATGATCGTCACCCCGGCGCCCGCGGGCGTGGGTGTGCTGGCGGGGGCGGGGCTGCTGGCGTGCCGCCGGCGTCGCGCGTTGTGAAGGATGCGCCGTGTCCGGTCGCCGGACCAGCGGTCATGAGCAGACCGCCACGCCCTCGCTCGAGGGCTGGCGATCTCACCTCTGCCGGACCGCCGGCGCGGATACCGCAGCGATCGGTATGCTGCCCGCATGTCAAAGACCCCGCATGACTACGCCGAAGCCCATCGGCAGCAACTCGCCAAGGAATGGAAGCAATTGGAGGCTGGGACTCCGGCACAGCTTGTTGGTGTGTTGCGGCCGGACTGCCGCGGGTGCGGTCAGTCTCAGGGAGAGATGCACTGGACGCACTCGCTGGAGTTCCTTGCGTGGCGACTCGATGACGGTCCGGTCCGGTTTCGGGATCTGCGGGTGCAGTGGAAACAGACTAGTTCGCGGTTTGCGAAGTGGACGGACGGCCTGAAGGACCACGAGATCATTCGGCTTGATGTGCGATTCGTTGAGGACTCTGGGCCGCGCGGTCCTCTGGCTCTGCTCAAGAAGTACCGCGGCGGCATCAAGGATGATGAAATGTCATCAGCGAGCCGGGTCCTCGCGGAGCCGGTGATCCGGAAGGACAGCCGGCTCGGCACTCTGAGACTCGACCGCTGGACCGGGCAGTTTCACGGCCGTGTCAAATGGGGTGAGCGTCGAGTCCGGTTGTGGCTCTCAGCAGATGACCGTGGCGGCTTTGAGGCAGCGCAGCTTGCGGCCGGGATCGTGGTCGAGCAGCAGGATGCGTGGCATCCGCGAATCGCGGAGGCGATCGCAGCGAAGATGTACCCGTTGTGGCAGGAAGTCTGGCGAGAGGATCAGAAGAACCTAAGCGAGAAGCAGTTTCTCGCGAAGATTCGCGCGAGCGCGTTGTCGGTATATTCGGGCGGAGTCTTTGAGATCTGGTTCGACGATTCGGATCTCTTCGGGGATCACGGTGTGGTGGTACGGGGGACCAGCCGCGGGCAGATTGAGTCTGTTCAATTGGGTTAACGCCGGGCTCGCTGCGATTGGATGCGTGATTGGCCCAACACTTGGTCGCGACGATTACGGCGCCGATACCTCATACACGGTGGGCGCACCCGGCCCCACCGGCAGGCCCAGCACGAAGACCCACAGGTAGAACAGGATCGTCCAGCCGATCAGGAACGCGATCGAGTAGGGGAGCATCGTCGCGACCATGGTGCCGATGCCCAGGTCGCGTTTGTACTTGGTCGCGACGGCGAGGATGAGGCCGAAGTAGGACATCATCGGGGTGATGATGTTGGTGGTGGAATCGCCGATGCGGTAGGCGGCCTGGATGACTTCGGGGCTGTAGCCGATCATCATGAGCATGGGCACGAAGATCGGGGCGGTGACGGCCCATTGGGCGCTCGCGGAGCCGAGCATGAGGTTGACGAAGGCGCACATCAGGATGAAGGGGACGAAGACCAGCGGGTTGTCGAGGCGCATGGCGACGAGGGCATCGGCGCCCAGGACCGCGAGGATCTCGCCCAGGCCCGAGAAGCCGAAGTACGCGACGAACTGCGCCGCGAAGAAGACCAGGACGATGTAGAGGCCCATGGAGCGCATCGCGCCGGCCATGGCGTCGATGACATCGCGGTCGTTGCGCATGGTGCCGACGACCTTGCCGTAGACGAAGCCGGGTATGACGAAGAAGATCAGGATGAGCGTGACGACGCTGCGGAGCAGGGGGCGGAAGGCCTCAGCGCCCGCCGCGGCGGGGTCGGGGTTACGCAGCACGCCCCAGCCGGGGATCCAGCTCAGCGCTCCCGAGCCCGGGAAGCCGGGGCCCGCGGCGATGATCACACCCGCAGTAACGAGCAGCGCGCTGAGCCCGGCGAAGATGAGGCCCTTCTTCTCTTTCGGGCTCACCGCGTCCATCGCCTTCGCCGGTTCGAGATCCTCCGAGCCTTCGCTCGCGTTGTAGGGGCCCAGCCGCGGTTCGACGATGCGGGCGGTGACGAACCAGCCCAGGCCGGTGATGAGGAAGGTGCTGGCGATCATGAAGTACCAGTTGACCGCGGGGTGGACCTCGTAGGTCGGGTCGATCAGCCGCGCGGCTTCCTCGGTGATGCCGGCGAGGAGCGGATCGACGGTGCCGATGAGGAGGTTCGCGGAGTACCCGCCGGAGACACCGGCGAACGCCGCGGCCATGCCGGCGAGGGGGTGGCGGCCCAGCGAGTGGTAGATCGCCATCGCGAGCGGGATGAGCACGACATAGCCCATCTCGCTGGCGGTGTTGGAGAGGACGCCGGCGAAGACGATCACCAGCGTGACGAGGTTCTTGGGCGCTCCGAGGACGAGGGCGCGGACCGCCGCGGTGAGCAGGCCGGAGCGTTCGGCGACGCCGACGCCGAGGAGCGCGACGAGCACGGTGCCCAGGGGCACGAAGCCGGTGAAGTTGGTGACGAGGGTCTGGGCCATCCAGCGGATGCCGTCGCCGGTCATGAGGCTCTGGACGGTGAGCATCTGCCCGGCGCGACCGGGGCGGGGGTCTTCAACGGCGAGGCCCGCCGCGGCGGCGATGCCGGAGACGACGATGATGCCCAGGGCGAAGAGGGCGAAGAGGGTGACAGGGTGGGGGAGGAGGTTGCCGAGCCACTCGACGAGGGCGAGGAGGCGGGCGATGGGGCCGCGTGGTTTGTTTGTAGATGCGGCGGCTTTGTGTTCGCTGGCCTCGCGCGGAGCGGGGGGCTGTTCTTCCGGGCGGGGGCGTGAGTCGGGTGTTGGTTGGGGTGTGGGCGGTGTGGGCGGCGTGGGCTCCGGTGTGGCGGGGTCCTTGCTGTCGCTCATCGGGGCATGGTACCGGATCGACGTACCGCTTGAGGGCGTGGATTGGTTGTGCGGTGCTTGGTGCAACCGCCGCGGGCTGTGTCTGGTATACTATGGCAGACGTAGTATGTGCGACGGGGTGTGTCCCTGTCCGTCGAAAGGAGCTGCAGCCGTGCGGATCGAACGAGAACTCATGCGTGGCGCCGGGCCGGTGGCGGTGCTGAAGCTGTTGCAACGCGGCGAGCAGTACGGCTATCAGCTCGTCGAAGCGCTCGCGATCAAGTCCAACGGCGTGCTCGCGATGGGTCAGTCGACGCTCTACCCCATGCTGTACAACCTCGAGGCCAAGGGGCTGATCGAGGGTGTGTGGCGGGAGGCGGATTCGGGGCGGGAGCGGAAGTACTACCGCCTGACGGACAAGGGCCGCAAGAAGCTCGCCGAGGATGTGAAGCAGTGGCGGGCGTTGGCGGAGGCGATGTCGGGGCTGGGCGTGCTGGAAGCATCGCCGCGGACAGCGGGGGGTGCGGCGTGAGCGGGCCACTGATGACGTTTGCATCGGAGCGTTCGGCGTCGGAAGGCGCTGCGGGGTCGCAGGGTGGAGGGCAGCGACGCGCGGACGCCGAGGCGGTGGTCGCGGCATCGGGCCTTCCCGATGAGCTGGGTGCGCTGGTGCTGGGAGTGGTTCGCGGGTGCCGGTTGTGGAAGGGTGAGCGGGCGGAGGTTGCGCGGGAATTGTGTGCGCACTTCCGCGATGGGCTGGAGTCGGGTGTCGCCGCGGCGGAACTGGCCGGGGCGTTTGGCGATCCGGCGGTCGCGGCGAAGCTGATCTCGGCAACGCGGCGGAAGCTACGGCCGCGGTGGTGGCGGGCGCTGCGGGCGATGGTGCGTAGCGCGGCTGTGTGCCTGCTCGTGTGCATCTGCGTGTATGCCGTGCTGGCGCTGCGGTTCTATGTGGGGTCCCCGAATGTGGCGCGGAACATCATTGAAGAGATGAACGCTGCCGCGTTGGCGGCGCCGCGCGATCAGCGGGCGTGGCCGTTGTACCTGGAGGCGAAGCGGCGATTCGGCGTTCTCCCGGAGTTCATGCTGGAGCCGGAGTTCGCCGCGCCGACGTCGCCGGATGATCGGTATTGGGATCGCATGGCTGCGTGGCTGGATGCGAACACAGAGGCGCTCGCGGCCGTCAGGCTCGCGGCGTCGAAGCCGGTAATGGGGTATCGGTACAGCGACACCATCGATCCGGAACTGGTACGGGTGAACCGGCAGACGATGCCGGGGGCCGGGAGCGTCGGGATAGAGCCCGAGTCGGAGAACCCGATGTTGTTGGGAGTTCTGCTGCCGCACCTGGGCGAACTCCGCCGGCTCACGTGGTACTTGCAGAGCGATATCGCGCTCGCCGCCCGCCGCGGGGATGGCGGGCGGTACGTCGCCGATGTTCGCGCTGTTCTGGGCATGGCGGGGCACCTGCTTGATGAGCGGTTTCTGATCAGCAATCTGGTGGGGATCGCGATTGCTGATGTCGCATTCCGTTCCGTGACCGAGACCGCGGCTACCGCGGGGCTACTCGACGATGCGGAGTTGCGCGAGCTGGCGCACGCGGTGGGGGGCTTCGCAGGGGGCCGGATCCGGCTCGATGTCTCGGGCGAGCTGCTCAATGTGGACGACATGCTGCAACGCTTCTTCAGCGATGACGGCCGCGGCGGCGGGCACTACGTCGGCGGTCCGGAGCTGGACAGGATGTACGACGACTGGGGGGTCGCCCGTCCGCGCGGCGAGGCATTGCTGAAGGCGTACCGCCCGATCCAGTCTGTGATGATCGCCTCGCGGCGCGAGATCCGCGAGCAAGCGGAGCGATTCATCGCGGCGGCCGCGGTTGATGATGCACTTCCGCCGTGGCGTCATGACGAGCGGAGCAGCGACGACGCGTACCGCGCGCTGGAGGCGACGGGTATCTACAGCGTGATGCCGATCGTGGAGTATCTGCGGGGCCGTTCAGCGGAGAGCCCGGTCATCGAGGCCGCGGCGGCCCGGGACCTCGTGGAAACGCGGCGGGCGGCGGCGCTCACGGCGCTCGCGGCGGAGGCCTACCGGCGCGACCACGGTGCGTGGCCGGCTTCGCTGTCGCACCTCGTTCCGGCGTATCTGCCGCGTGTGCCGCTGGATCCGTTTGACGGCGCGCCGCTGCGGTACATCGGGCCGGGAGCGGACGGGACGCCGCCGCGGCTGTACTCGGTGGGCGTCGATCAGGTGGACGAAGGGGGCGCGCCGCCGGAGGATGCATCGCGGCCGATGGATGTCTACAACTTTGAGTTCTTCAAGATGGATGCGAAGGCCGAGGTCGCTGCGGGCGGGAGCGCGGCGGGCGGAGCATCGCCGCGGGTTCCGCGGGGGGACTGGGTGCTTTGGCCGCTGTGAGTTGACTTCTGGACACCCGGCACAACCGGCTGGTTATTTGAGATCAGGGCTAGGGCTTCGCCGGGTAGTATGTCACCCCGCATGCACCTCGCGTTCACGCGCACCCTCGATGACCGCGGTCTCCCGGTGCGATACCGGGATGCGATGTACCACGGCAGTCAGTTGAGCAAGGGCGAGCGGGCCAAGTTCGTCTCTCCGCGGCAGGCGCGGCTGGCTCGCGTGTCCATCGTGACTTCTTCGATCGTCCTCTGCGCCATCTCCATCCGAAGCATCTTCTCGGCATCATTGCCCCGGCTCGCATGGGCCGCTGCTTTCGTGGTTGTAATGACTGCGTTGATGTTCTGGGTCGTGCTGCCGCCCCTGCGGCGGATGATGTGGGTGAGCGAGTGGAAGGAGAAGTACAAGGCGATCGGGCGATGCCCGGCCTGTCAGTATCAGCTCGCGGACTTTGGGCCCGAGGAAGATGGTTGCACGGTGTGCCCGGAGTGCGGCGGGGCGTGGCGGCTGCCGGGGTGAACGGACGTTCGTCGGCGGCGCCACGGGGGTCGGGTTGATACCGACTCTGTGATCTATGGGGCGAAGCTTCAGAGCTACTTCGGGATCTGCGCAGCGGCGGCGGTGCTCACGGCGCCATGTATGCAGAAAGGCCCCGCGGCGACGCCGCGGGGCCTTTGGAGATCGTGCGGAACTCGAGTGTCGGATTTTGGGAGCCGGGTTTAGCGGCGACGACGCAGGGCGACGAGGCCGCCCAGGCCGAGGAGGGCCGCAGCGCCGGGCGCCGGAACGACGGTGACCTTGAAGAACAGGGTCTCCTGCTCGAGGGCCGCGCCGGCGAGGCCGCCGCCGGCGAACACCGTGTTGATGTTCAGAGTGACCTGAGCATCATCGCCGCCTTCGAAGGCGGAGCCGGTGTTGAGCCAGCCGTTCTCGAAGATCGAGTTGAACTCGGAGACGCCGAGCCAGTACATGCCTTCGGTGAGGTCGGCATTGATGAGGCTGTTGAGGCCGTCGCCGCCGTCATCATCGGAGAACAGCAGCGTGCCGGTGTTGTCCCAGAGGCCCAGTTCGGTGTCGAAGGGGCTGCCGTTGGTGTCGAAGGTGTAGTTGCCGGGCCCGCCGATCTCGCCCAGGTCGATGAACGACGCGGGCTGGGCGGCGGCGGCGGTAGCGAGGCCGGCGACAGCAGCGATAGCGAGGAACTTCTTCATCTTGTCTCTCTCCTGTTTGAGACTCTCTCGGCTCAGGAACACACCAGCACCCACGATGCTCGGAGCCTGAACCCAACCCCAGAAAACCAGAGGAGCGGGCGTGATGCAACCCTGTTCCACGAAAAATGGCTGAAAATCCACTAATTTTTGCTGGGGATCTGCCCTCAGAGACCGTAGAGGCGGTTGGTTGGGCTGTGGTCACGGCGATGAGAGCAGCGGATGCAGCCCCGGGCGAACGCGAGGGAGCTGGTGTGTGGATGTGCCGCGGTGAGCCGGCGGAGCATCTCCGTTCATTGCTCGGGGATCGAGTACGTGCGGCCTCGTCGATGCCAAGCATCACGGGGATGATTGGGACATGGCCGGTGTTTGACGGGGTCACGATGCGAGTTGGACCACGATGCCGGGAGGTTGCAAGCATCGGAGTGCGGCCGGTGTCGCGCGGGACGGTGGGGGTGGGACACCTGCGGGTGTGTATCGGAGCGTCATTCCTTCTTCGGAGCTGCGATGTTCTGCGCGGCTCGTGTGTGAGGGCGAATCGCGCGATCCTGCGATTGTCAGTCGACCCGTCACGGGGCAGGGATTTGGCTTGATGCGGATCGTCAAGCGCACCGCTGTGGCGCAACGGCTTTCGGTCACGGGGTCGCGCTTGACCGGTCGCAAGCACATCGCGAAGGGCCGAGCCTGAACGGCGACTCCTCGGCAGTTGTGGGCAGCGAATGTGTTGCAAGCATCCGAACGAAGCCGCGCCGTCGTGGAGCACGGTTGCGGTGCGCGGCAGGGCGTGACGGGAAACGACAAGGCCCCGCGGACACGGTTGTCCGCGGGGCCTTGGGATGATCGATCAGATCCGGTCGATCCTGCTCTGGCTCGACGCCAGAGGCTGGTCGATCAGCGACGGCGGCGCAACGTGACGAGGCCGCCGAGGCCCAGGAGCGCGGCCGCGCCGGGGGCCGGGACGAAGTTGCCCTCAACGACGAGGTAGAAGGTGGCGGCCGGGCCGGTGGCGCCGAAGGTGAAGGGGCCGGCGGGGGCGGCGCCGTCGGGCAGCCACTGCCAGAACGCGTTCGCGTTGGCGTCGGGGCCGTTGGTGACGCGCCAGCCGGTCGTCGCGCCCGCGGCGGTGTCGGTGTAGGAGATGCCCACGCCGACGGTGCCAAAGCCGGCGAGGAGGTTGTAGTCGAGGGGGACGGTGCCGAGCACGTTGACCCCGTCGCCGAGCGAGAAGATGTCGGTGACGAAGGCGGTGCCGGTGCCGGCGGGGATCTGGAGGCTGCCCAGGAGCGAGGGCTGGTTGATGGTGTTGCCGTTGAAAGACGCGCTGAAGAAGTTCAGGGTCTGCGCGGGCGAGCTCGCGCCCTGCCGGCGGAGGCCGACGGTGACCTTGGTGATCTCGACATGCGTCGCGCCGCCGGTGGCGGCGAGGGAGAAGGGCACATCGTCGATCGAGATGATCGGCGTGCCGCTGGTGTCGGCGCCCGGGTTGAACCGCGAGCCGGTCTGGGTGGTGTTGGTGTAGATCACCGATGCGTTGGCGGCGGCGGTGAGGAACAGCGCGGAAACAACGATGGCGGACTTCATCTCTCAAACTCCCTCGGGTGGCGCGGGCGCAGCGCCGGGACGGCCGTTGGGGCCGTCTCGTTCGATCATGCCGCGTGCATCACGAATGCAGGCGGACTGTGCCGAGAGTCGGGAGCGTCCTGTCTCTCTCTACCCCGCTCTCTGAGCAAAGAGAGTCACGCATTTTTGCACTTTGTCAAGGGGGTGGTGGGGCGGTCCACCCTAACGCGGCGGTGGGTTCGGCCCGGCCGCGATCCCGGTCTGTGGATTATGAGACCTGATCGAGTGGCGTTACCGTGTCGCGCTGCGTGGCGTGCGCCCTCTCGCGCTCGCCGCGGGCTCTTGTCGCGGCTTCGGGGCGCGCTTTGGGGCGGGCTTCACGGTGGAACTCGGGTTCCCGATCGATGTGTTGAGGCGGACGGCTTCGGAGACGAGGCGGGCGATGGTTGCGGGAGCGACAGTGTCGCCCTCGCGGAGGTCCATGGTGGCGAGCTCGTATTTGCCGCCGGGCTTGAGGCGTGGATCGATGTGGACGAGTTGTTTGCCGCGCCAGAAGCCGAAGAGCACGCGGTGCTCCTCAACGCGGATCAGCAGGAGGGGGCCGTTGTGGAAATAGTCGATGTGGCCCCACTTGATGACCTCTTCGAGGTCGGCGGTCTTGCGGACGTTGTTGCGAAGGGACTCGGCGAGGGTGCGGCGCCAGCCGTCGATGGAGGCGATGTACTCGGTGGCTGTGGTTGCGGCGGTGCCCATCGGCGGGCGCGTGGACTTTGCTGGCTTCGGGGCGGGTTGTGGGGCGGGCCTCGTGGCTGGCTTGTTGGCGGACGTTCTTGGGGAGGAGTTTCGCACGGCCGCGTTCTTTGAGGCGGGCTTCGCCGCGGGAGGCTTCCTGGCGTTGTTGAGATCGATGGCGGCGCGCACGAGCGCGGTGAGGGCTTTGTTGTTGATCGTGTCGCCTTCGCGGATGTCGATGGCGCGGCGGGTGTTGCCGTCGAGGCTGGCGTTGAAGAGGCCGGCGGGGTCGGGGAGCGAGGCGCCGCGGGCGAATGTGAGCTTGACGGCGTTCTTGTAGGTTTCGCCGGTGCAGATCATGCCGTTGCAGGACCAGACGGGGACGCCGCGCATCGCGTTGCCGGGCTTGCGCCACTTGGCTTCTTCGGTGATGGCGGGGTCCGCGGCGGTGATGATGGCGCGGAGGCGGGCGAGGGTGTCGGTGCGCCAGTCGGTGGGGGCGGGGGCGAGCCTGGGTGACTTCTTGGTGGTCTTCTTGCCGCGTGGTGTGCTGGCCATATCGGTGCCCTCAGGCTCTGGAGTCGTGCTCGCGGAACGGTCCGTCGCGGTAAGTGTGGGTTTCGCTTTCGACGGTCGCCGGTATGCGGGCATCGAGGATTGCGCCGGCCTCGACCACGCCGTGGATGGTGATCGAGAGCGGTGGCGGCTCGCGGTCGCTGACCTCGCGGAGGGCTGCGCGGAAACTATCCCACCAGGCGCGGCTGTAGGTGGAGAGGAAGCAACCGGGCTCGATGCAGCAGTAGGTGCGGCCGGCTTTGAAGCGGAGTTCGATCTCGAAGCTCGTGCCGGCGGGGTTGACGGCGATGATGCGGGCTTGTGGGCGGGACCGGTTGGGAACGACGGGTTCGGGCAGGACGGAGTCGAGGGCGTGTTGAAGGGCGGCCGCCCAGGACTCGTGGTGCTCGTATCCGGATTCTGAGAGAGGCGATGATCGTCCGGTCATTCCGGCCGCATCGTACCATGCGGGTCGCGGCGGTTCGGGCCGCGCGACTGGCGGGGGAAGGCTCGTTGCTTCCGCGACGAAAGGAGCGTGCGGGGTATGGATGAAGGGGTGTTCTGGGCGAAACTGGAGTATCGGCTGTGTCATGAATTCCGCGGCCTGGCGGAGCGCCGCTATCGCTATTTCTGGTGCGATGGCATCGAGCCGGAGGAGTACTTGCTTGACGGGCCGTCGCCGCGGATCACCGGTCGGGCTGACATCTATAACGGTCCGGAGCTGGGATGGAGCTGGACGTTCACGCTGATCCTGCCGGCATGGGTGCGATCGCGACACGAGATCGACTGGGCCTCGCTCCTTCCGGCCAAGAACGTCACGCGGTGGATGTCGTTCGATGAGTCGGCGCAGACAATTGAGTTCGACCCGCTCGCCGCGGTGCCGGATCTGCTGTGAGCGCCGAGATCACTCTCACATACGCTCGCCGGGCAGTGCGGCCGCCTGCCGGACCCACTCTGTGAACGCGCGCTGGTCTTCGTCGGTTCCCCATGCCTCGGTCACGTGGAGGTAACGGATGTCGGGTTGCTTCGAGCCTTCCGGGGGCGGCGGGCGGAGCGATGTGCCGCGGTGGAAGGCGATCTTGATGTACTTGTCGAAGCAGTGGAAGCTGAGGAACCAGCCGCGGTCTTCTTCGCCCGCGCCGTACAACGGGGAGTTCCACTTCACGGCCTTTCGGAGGCGAGGGACGGTGCGGGTGATGATCGCATCGATCATTTCCCCGGCAGCGCGTTTCCAGCAGGGCATGGCGGCGAGGTAGGCCCGGACAGGAGCATCGCCGTAGCCCTTGGGGATCTGCGGGTTGCCGCCGGACAGAAGGCGGACGGGGGCCGTGTCGGCAGGTTGCCGCGTGCTGGTACGCGAGGCGCGCGATCCCGCTTTGGGCGTTGCCTTGTATCTGGCGGTCTTCTTCGCCATGCAGTGAGATTACCGAGTCAGGGTAGGGCGGGGCGGCGATGGCGCTGCCTCGCTTGACGGCCGCTGCGGGTTCCGATCAACTCTCGCCGTGCTGTCCTTCCTGCCGACCTGGTCGTTCTCTCGCATCAAGCCCGCCGCGGCGACGCCGGAGTTGAAGGCCGCGGCCGCGCGGCTGCGGGCGACGGTGGAGGTGCTGGCGACGGACATCGGGCCGCGGCATGTGGGTGTGCCGGAGCGGTACAAGCTGGCGGAGCGGTTTCTGGAGTCGTCGCTGGCGAAGATGGGGTATGAGGTGCTGCGGCAGGAGATCCAGGCGCCGGGGATGGTGTGTGCCAATCTCGAGGCCCGGATACCGGGCGCGAAGCCCGGCGCGGCGGCCATTGTGGTTGGGGCGCATTACGACAGCGTGCCGGGGTGCCCTGCGGCGAACGACAATGGGAGCGGTGTGGCGGGTGTGCTGGAGGTAGCGCGCGCGTTCGCGAAGCGACGGCGGCTGGGCGGGGGTGGGTTCGAGCGTGAGCTGCGGTTCGTGCTCTTCGTGAACGAGGAGCCGCCGTTCTTTCACATCGGGGAGATGGGCAGCCAGCACTATGCGCGGGCGTGCCGGAAGCGCGGTGACAAGATCGACGGCATGGTGTGTCTCGAGACGATCGGGTACTACAGCGACCGGCCGCGGTCGCAGATGTGGCCGCACCCGCTGCTGGCGAAGGTCCTTCCGGACCGGGCGGACTTCATCGCGTTCGTCGGGAGCACGCCGGCGCGGCGTTTGATCCGCCGCGCAGCGCGGAGTTTCCGCAGGCGGCGGGCGTTCACGCTCCTGGCAGCGACTGCGCCATCGAAGATTGATCATGTGAACTGGTCGGATCACCGCGGTTTCATCGAGTGCGGGTACCCGGCTTTCATGGTTACGGATACCGCGCTGTTCCGGTACAAGCACTATCACCACCCGACGGACACGGCGAACCAGTTGGATTATGTGTCGATGGCGCGGGTGGTCACCGGCGTGGTCGGGATGGTTGAGGAACTGGCAGGGCCCGCGCGAAGTAGCTGAGCGATGTTGTGGGCCGATTGATCCGCGCGGTGTGGGAACCGGAGTCTGCATCCGGGGTCGCATGGGACATGAGACAGGTTCTTGCGATTGTGGGGGCGCTGGCCGCGGCTGTCGTTGCGGCAGCGCACCCGGGCAACGGAATCGCGGTCGCACCTGACGGCACCGTGTACTTCGCCGATGTGGCTCGGGAGACGATCTGGCGTGTGCCGCCCGGTGGCGGGCCGGTGGCGGCGGTGCGGGATCGGTGGACGCACTCGCTGCAGCTCGCGGCGGATGGCACGCTCTATTACGAGCGGGAGGAACCGGTTGAAGGTGTGGCTCCCGCGTCGTTCTGGCGGCTGACGCCGGAGGGCCGGAATGAGCGGCTGATCGCGCCGCAGTCGGACCGGCGGAGCTTCTCGGGGGGCGAGTTCGCGATCGATGAAGCGGGGAATGTGTACTACCCGCACAGCGTGCGGGTCGGCGGCGAGTGGCGGACGCTGATCATGAAGCGCACGCCGTCGGGCGAGGTGAGCGAGTTCTCCGGCCGCGGCGATGGCGAGCTCTACAAGGATGGGGACGCCGCCACGGCGACGATCCGGATTGTCACATCGATGACGATGGCGCCGGATGGCGCGATCTACATCGCGGACCGGGATCATGTGCGGCGGATCGAGACCGCGGCGGGGCGCGAGGGCGCTGTGACGACGATCGCCGCGGGGATCATCGATGAGAAGCCGGCGGATCCGCCGCACACTTCGGGGCCCTCGACCACGATCAATCGGATCTATGGGATCGCGGTGGACGCGGCGGGGGAGGTGCTGGTGGCGTACTCGGCGGGTCGGCGGGTGGTGCGGATTGGGGCTGATGGCACGAGCGTGGTTGTGCGTGCAACGCCGGGGCGGTGGTCGCCGCTGGGCGTGGCCTGGGGTGCGGGCGGTGATGGAGGGAGTGCGGTGTACGTGCTCGAGGCGGCGGATGCATCGATCGAGCAGTTACGGGTTGTGCGAATCGAAGACGGCGAGGTTGAGACGGTGGTGGAGCTGCCGCGGCGGTGATTGCCGGCCGTGGTTGGGGCATCACGCGCCGACGGCCCGCCACATCGCCGCGTTCTCGGATTCGGCGGAGGCGCAGGTGGCGGCGATAAGGCTTTCGAGCTCGGGGGCTTCGGCCAGGTCGTTGAGCAGCGCGAGGAGGCGGGCCACGCGGGTCGTGCCGAGCACGGGCTCGGCGAGGCTGCGGAACTTGGCCTCGATCTCGGCACCGGTCATCGGGTTGCGGGGGTCGCCCTTGGGGTAGTCGACCTGCGCAGAGAGCGTGCGGCCGTTGCGGAGCGTGATCGTGACGCGGCTGGGCTGGGAGGCGGGGAAGCGGGCCTCAAAATCCGTGTTGGGCACGATGCGGATCAGATCCATGACCGGGCGGAGGGCGGGGTCGCTCACGCGGTGCTCATCGAACTGCGCGGGGGTGACCGCGCCGTCGATGAGGCCGACGGCGAGGGCGTAGGGGAGCGAGTGGTCGGCGGTCTCGCGGGTGGTGGGGCGGTACTTGGCGGGATCGCCGAGGATGTCGGCAGCGCGGGCGATGACCTCGACCGTGACGGACTCGATCTGCGAAGTGACGAACGCCGCATCGATGCTGTGCTCAGCGCGCAGAGACATCAGCACCGAGAGCGGCGAGTGCATCAGCGCTTCGACGGGGAAGGACTTCATCGAGCAGTCGATGATGCGGTAGTGGTCGGCGGGTGTGGCTGGGAGGTTGCGGGTGAGGCCTTCGCGGTCGAAGGTGCAGGGTTCGCCGCCGCGGGCGGTGCGCGCGCTGGCGTGGCCCATGGCGTGGAAAAGGCCTTCCTTGCCGTCGATGATGTGCGCCGGGCCGGTGAAGCCGCGCTGGGCGAGGAGGGCGGATTCGACGCCCATCCGCGCGGCCCAGGGATCGACGGTGTTCTTCATCATGGTGAGGCCGCCGGCGGTGACTGCGCCGAGGGTGCCGGTGCGGGAAGCGCAGATGCCCAGGGCGTTGACGAGCTGCGCCGGGCTGAGACTGAGCACGCGGCCGCAGACGAGCGCGGCGGTGAAGCCCGAGAGCGTGGCGTGGTGCCAGCCGTACTCGCGGATGCCGGGGCGGCCGATCTCGGCGAAGCGGCATTGCAGCTCATAGGTGAGCACGGTGGCGAGGATGAGGTCGCGGCCGGTGAGGCCCAAGTACTGGCAGAGCGCGAGCGGGCCGCAGATGAGGTCGGAGGGGTGGCAGGGATCGGCCTTCCAGTAGATGTCGTTGAAGTCCATAGCGCGGACGAGGTGACTGTTGAGGAAGGCGGCGTCGACGGGGTTGGTGCGGAAGCCGCCGACGAAGACGCCGCAGGGGCCACGGCCGGTGTCGCCGTCGAGCACGCCGCTCATCGCGCGGTGGTGTTCGAGGAGGATGTGCGCATCCTCGGTGCGACTGCCGCCGATGGCGCAGCCGATCGAATCGATCCAGAAGCGGCGGGCGGCGTCGATCGCGCCGGGGCTGAGCGCATCGAAGGTCATCGAGGCGACCCAGTTGGCGAGGTCGTGGGCGATGAAGTCGGTGGTGCGATAGGTGGGAAGGTTGTGGCTCGTGCGGTGCGTAGCGGTTGCATTGGGGCGGGCGGTGATGGCGGGCGTTGCGGTCGTGGTCGTCATGGGTTGCTCTCTTGGAAGCGGTGGTGGCGTGTTGGGCGGTTCGGGTGTGGCGGAGACGATGGTCAGGCGAGGGCGGGCGCTGCGGTGTTGGTCGTCGCCTCGGCCGCGCTCGCATCGAGCGGCGCGAGTCTGGCGATCATGGCGTCGGTGACGCTGGCGGTTGTGCCGCGGCCGCCTCGGCCGACGACATCGGGCGTGTCGATCGCGCCATCGCGGAGTGCGGTAGCGACGGCGCTCTCGATTCCCTCGGCGATGTCGGCGCGGCCCAGCCATGCGGCGAGCATCGCGGCGGAACGGATCGCGGCGGTGGGGTTGGCGATGCCGCGGCCGGCGATATCGGGGGCGGAGCCGTGCGTGGGTTCGAAGACCGCGAAGGAGTCGCCGATGTTGGCCGAGGGCGCGAAGCCGAGTCCACCGACGAGACCCGCGGCGAGATCGCTCACGATGTCGCCGAACATGTTCTCCGCGACGACGACATCGAAGCGGCCGGGGTCCATCACCATCTGCATGCAGGCGGCATCGATGTTGGCGGTGCGGGCTTCGACCGTCGGGAACTCCGCCGCGGCGTGGTCGAATGCTTCCTGCATCACCGCGCCGGTTTCGCGGAGGACATTGGGCTTGTCGAGGAGCGTGACGCTTCGGCGGCCATGATCACGGGCGTAGGTGAACGCGGCGCGGCAGATGCGGAGGCACCCGTGCTCGCTGACGATGCGGGTGGACATCGCGACGGTGTTGAGGCCGCGATCGAACCAGCGGCGCATGAGCGTCGGATGGCCTGTTGCCGGGTCAGCCATGGCGGTTGCGAGCGGTTCGGGGAGGCCGCGCCACTCGATGCCGCCGTAGAGGCCCTCGGTGTTCTCGCGGAAGACGGTGATGTCGGCGGTGTCGTGGAGGTTGGCGGGGTTGCCGGGGAGCGCGCGGCAGGGACGGACCGCGGCGTAGAGGTCGAACTCCTGGCGGAGGCGAACGATCGGGCTGCGGTAGCGGAGGCCGCGGTTCTGCAGGTGCGGCGCCAGTTCGCGGTCGGCGACGGCCGCCGGCTTGCTGGTGATCGCGCCCATGAGCGCGGCATCGCAGGTGCGGAGCAGTTCGAGTGTGCGGGGCGGGAGCGGGTCGCCCTCTTCGGCCCAGCAGCGCCAGCCGATATCGGCGGGGATGTATTCGGCCGCGAGGCCCGCGGCGGTGAGTACGCGGACGGCCTGTTCGGTGACCTCGGGGCCGATGCCGTCGCCGGGGAGGAGGGCGATGCGGGGGGTGCGTGTGCTGCCGCTGCGGTGTGCGGTGGGGGAGGTGTGGGGAGTGGGGGGAGTGGGGGGAGTGGGGGAGATCATGCGAGGACTCCGTGCTTGGCCGCGATCTGATCGCGGATGAGGTTCTCGAACCCGCCGGCGACGATGAGCCGTTGTGCGACCTCGCTGAGCGGCGTGAAGCGGAACTCGCGCTCGAGTGCGCGGATGATGCCGGCGGCGAAGTCGATGGTGAGGTCGGGGCCGGTCAGGGTGCGGGTGTCGGGCGTGTCCGCGGCCCGCGCGGTGAGCACATCGGCGAGCGACGGGCACTCCAGCGCAAGGACGCCGTTGTTGAAGGCGTTGCGCTGGAAGGTCTGGCTCATGCTCGCGGCGATGATCGCGGCGATGCCGCGGGACTGGAGCGCTGTGGCGGCCTGCTCGCGGCTGGAGCCGGTGCCGAAGTTGCGTCCGGCAATCAGGATGTCACCGGGGAGTGCGGTTGTCTGGAAGGCGGGGTCGTAGTTGAGCAGGGCGTAGCGGCCCTGCTCGGCCCGCGTGATGTCGTCGCGGTAAGTGACGTCCTTGCCGTAGATCCCATCGGTGTCGATGTTGTCACGGGTGAGGATGATGGAGCGGCCGCGGATCACCGCGGGGAAGCCGTCGATGATCGGTCGCGGGGCTGCGGTGAGTGGCGCCGTTGTAGTGCGGGAGAGTGCTGTGCCGCGGGGCGCGAGGTGGGACGGCGGCGTATTTGCGTGTCGCGGTGCGGCGATCACGCCGCGGATGGCGGATTCGGCGACGACAGCGGGGCTGGCGAGGTAGCAGTCGGCATCGCGGGCGCCCATGCGGCCCTCGTAGTTGCGATTGGTCGCGCTGATACCGACTTCGCCGGGGCGGAGCGTGCCGCGGCCCAGGCCGATGCAGGCGCCGCAGCCGCTGGGGAGTGCGATCGCGCCGGCGTTGATGAGCCGCTGCCAGATGCCGCGGGCGCGGGCCTGTTCTTCGATGGTGGCGGATGCCGCGGCGATGTAGAACTCAACTCCCGGAGCCACGCGGCGGGTGTCCCCGAAGACCGCCGCGGCGGCTTCGAGATCGGAGAGCCGCGCGTTGACACAGCTCATCAGGTAGGCCTTGTTGATGCGGATCTGCTCGGTCTCGATCTCCGCGGCGGCTCGGGAGCGCCAGACGTTGTTGGGGCCGGTGACATGCGGGGTGACGGTGGTCAGGTCCAGCGTGAGTTCGCGGTCGTAGGGCGCATCCGGATCTGGAGAGAAGGAGTCGCGGCTATTCCAGAGACGATCGATCTCCGCCCAGCCGGCGGCGGCGCCAGCTGCGGGCCGCGCGAGCAGCCAGTCGCGGAGCGTCTCATCGAAGGGGAACCAAGCGGCGAGCGCACCCCACTCGGTGGACATGTTCGCGATGGTCATGCGGTCGTCGATGGACAGGCTGGCTACGCCGTCGCCGGCGAACTCAAGCGCAGCGTTGAGCGCTTCACCTTGGTGGAAGATGCGGCAGAGGGTGAGGATGATGTCCTTGCCGGTCGAGCCGGCGCTCAGTCGGCCGGTGAGTGTGACGCGGACGCGGGGCGGGATCGCCCACCAGGTCTCGCCCGTGGCCCAGATCGCCGCGGCATCGGTGCGGACGACGGGGGTGCCCAGCGCAGCGAGGGCGCCGTACATCGTGCTGTGCGAGTCAGACCCGACGATGAGATCGCCGGGGCGGACGAAGCCTTCCTCGATCATGACCTGGTGCGCGATGCCGCGGCCGGGCGGGTAGTAGCGGAGGTTGTGGCTCTCGGCGAAGCGGCGGATCGCGGCGTACTTGCCGAGGTTCTCGGGTGTGTGGTTCTGGATGTCGTGATCGATGGCGATGACCGGCTGTGTGGGGTCGAAGATCGCGGCATCCGGGCCGGCCAGAGACTGGAACTTGGGGATGACCGCGCTGGTGTTGTCGTGCGTCATGACATGACGCGGGCGGATGGAGACGAAATCACCGCCGCGGGGCGGCTCCGCGGCGGTCCAGCCGGGGGCGTGACGGGCGACGATCTTCTCGGTTGCGGTCCGGGGGGCGGTGCGGTCGTTCATCGCGCACCTCCGAGCAGCTTCGCGATATCGAAGTCGATGAAGTCCGCGTGGTGGAAGATGATGCTCTCGATCGATCGCTGCACGCGGTCGCCCTCGTGGCTGTGGGTGGCGACGATGTGCTGCACTGCGGGCGGAAGGCCGAACTTCTCGCAGAGAGCGACGCCGATGAAGGGGTGGCGGACGAACCGGCCGTGCTCGCTCTGGCGCGGCGAGCCGGCTGGGTCGAGCTCGATCTCAATGAGCTTGCCGACATCGGCGAGCAGGGCGCCGGCGATCAGGGCATCGCGGTCGATCGGGATTCGGTCGCCGAAGATACGGCTGAGCACATCGGCGATCGCGATGCACTGGAGCGAGCCGCTGTTGACATGCTCGATGAAGGTGAGGTTGATGCGACCCGCGAGCAAAGTGAAGGGGAGGTCGCGGAGCTGGCGGGTGGTCCAGCCGCGTCCGGCGTTGCCGCGGCGGGTTGATTCGAGCCAGCATTTGATGACGCGGTCGCGGAGCGTGCCATCGCGGATCTCCGCGAGCGGGGGCAGGAGCTCGATGATCGCGGCTTGGTCGATTGACTGACTCATCGTGCGGCCTCCGTGCGGGGATCGCAGGCCGTGCGGTCGGCGGCGATGAGATCGCGGTCGATGGTGCGGTCGAAGCTCGGGTCCTTGCGGGTCGCGAGAGCCGTGAAGCGGTTGGGCGTCTCGGCGAGTTCTTCCTGATGCAGCCGCGCAATGTTGGGCAGGCGGCCGATGATCACAAAGAGCAGCGCGGTCTCGGGGCTGAAGCCCATGTCGAGCAGCAGCCCCGCGGCGATACCGTCGATGTTGATGGGGACGTTCTTCTCGCGGTGCAGGATGCGGCCGATCGCCCGGACGTTGGCGACATGGCGGCCCTGCCACTCGAGTTCATCGGCGAGAGCGAGCAGCGCGCGGACGCGGGGGTCGGCGTCTTCCTGCAGGTCTGTGCGGTGCGATGGGCCGGGCTCGGACTTGTGGAAGCGGTGGCCGTAGCCCCAGATGCGTTCGCGCGTGGCGAGGCGGCGGGCGACGAAGGCCTCGGGTGTGTCACCGCTCCGATCGAGTTCGAGCAGGTCGAGCATCGCCCGCTCGAGGGCGCCGAAGTGGAACGCGCCCATCGCGCCGGCGATGAAACTCATCGCGGTGGCCGCAAAGGGGGCGCGGACGCTCGCGGCGACGCGGGCGCCGTGCGTTGAAGGAGAGGTCACGCCGTGCTCGCAGAGCGAGACCAGGTAGGCTTCCATCATGCGGCGCTCGAGCGGCGTCGGCACGCGGGCCTGCAACTGGAAGAAGAGCATGTCGATATAGCCCATCTGGGCGACGAGATCGCCGATGGGGATGCCGCGGGCGAGGATTTCGCCGTCGCGCACGAGGCTGGGGCCGTCGAATGCGGTGGGGGTGTTGGGCTCGGCCGACGCTGCGGGATCGGCGCACGACGCATCGATGACCGCTGGGTCGGGGAGGACGGTTGATTCGGGCATGGTCGGCTCCGGGACATCGGTCTCGGGCCGGGGGTCATCGCGCGGGGGTCGCCCGCTACGAAAACACCCCCGGCTCGGGCCGGGGGTGCTGTTCGTTGGTTCGTTTCGGGTGCTCGGGTCTTACCCGCCGCGGACTCCGAACGACAACGCCACCCGGCTCGTGGCCGCGGGGGTTGCTTTCGGAGCTTTCAGGGCGGAGTTGATCATGAGCGGGTTGATTGTGCCGGTTCGCGGAGGCGAGTCAAGCCGCCGTACCGGCCGAGCTATTCATCGGTCGCCTGGCGGGGCTTGGCTTGAATCGGGCGTTTGGGGGTGTTGGAGCAGTATCAGCCGCCAGGGGTGGGCTTCAGCGCGAACATCCTGAGATAGATCAAGACGTCCCTGGCCCGCTTGAGAACGGCCGCATCCACATCGGAATTCGCAACACTCTCGATCCGCTCGACGAGGCGGCCGAGTTGTTCGCGGGCTGCCTCGTTCTCGGGCTCCATGACGACGACGTGCGCGATGCGGCCGACGCGGTCGAGGCCGAAGATACGCACCGCGGGGTCGGGGTGCGACAGCGCCTGCAGGACGAGGTCTGTGGGCGGGAGCGTCCAGTCGTCGCGGTGCGAGTAACCCCCGCCGCGGAACTGGAGTTCGGCGAGGGCCCACTGAAGGCGGATGACTCGGTCGGGGTCGGGCGATTGAGCATCGCGCGCAGCCCGCCAGCGGCGCGCGAGCCGGCTGGTCACGCTCTCGACCAGTCGGATCTCGTTGTGCACGGTCCCGCCGAAGTCGCTGAAGAGCTGGTTGGCTTCATCGGCGAGCGGCGCCAATGTAGCGAGTTCCGCATCGGAGATCGGGCCGGAGGGGGTCGTGACTTTGCTGATCCAGGACTCGAAGGCGACGGCGGTGGTGTGGTGCCATCGGGCACGCTCGAGCGGCTTCTTCGAGCGCAAGTCCGCGAGTGCCGGCGTGGGCAGCCCGGCCGCGGGGGTTTCGACCTCGTACATGAGATCGAGCAGGGCGCGGAGAGCGGGTGTGGGGATGCGGCTGATCCAGGGGCGAGAGGAGAAGCCTGTGAGGATGAACGCCAAGCCAGCGAAGACGACGACGACCGCGGCACGCCCGGGCCACTTCCGCGGCTTGCTTCGGTGGAGAGATGCATCATCACCGGATATGTGCCCGCACTCGGGGCAGGTGCGGCCGGGTGTGTCCGTCATCGCGTACCAGCACTTTGGACAGCGGCGCAGATCCCGCCGGCCGTCCCCGTGCCGGGCCCACAGCAGCAGGGCGAAGCCGACAATGAGCATTGCGATCCCGGGAAGCATGATTGAGCATACTGCGGAAGCGCGGTAGGTTCATCCGGCGGAATGATGAAGATGCGTCTGTGCGGACAGCGAGCCAGACACAGCGGGGAGGGAACGAGATGACGCGTTGTAGGCGGGCGCCGGTGATGTGGATGATCGTCGCGGCAATCACTCTGTGTACCTCCGCGGCGAAGGCGCAACCGGCCGATCGCGGCGAGGAAGACCGCCGGGCGAGCCCGTTCGAAGCGCTGCGCTGGGATGGCCTCGGGCCGGTCGTCATGGTCGGGGGGATCTGGTACCGGCCGGTTTCGATCGATGGCGTGCCGGTCGCCGCCGTGCTGGCTTTCTGTGAGCAGCGGTGGCCGGGCCTGTCACGCAAGCGGTTTGGCGAGGATCTCGTCGAAGCGATGAACCTCATGGACGCTCCGATCGGGGAAACGGTCGTTCTGGAACTCACACCGCTCGACGGTGGCGAGCAGTTGAGGATCGAAGGCGTTGGCGTGACGGGCGCAAACCGCCGTGCAATCTGGGAAACCTCGAGGCCCGCGAATGATGCACCGCGAGATCATCCCGCAACAATCTCGCGCGAGCAGGCGGTCAAAGATCTCGAGGAGCTGCACCACGCCCTCGAGACCCGGTTCGCATACCTCCATCTGCGCAACACCGACTGGTCGCGTGGACTCGAGGAGATCAAGGCCGGGCTGCCGGAAGTCGTGTCGGTGCGCGAGCTTGCCGAGAAGGTTCGCGCGTTGATGGCTGTCTTTGGCGATGGACACGCATCGGTGGTCTCGCCGCATGATGTGCGGCCGCGCCGGTTCCCACCGGTGCTGTTCGTGAGCGAGGGTGATGAGATCGTGGCTGTGAAGCCCGATCGAGCGGGCCTGATCGATGAGCGGTTTCCGTATGTCGTTGCGATCGATGGGGTACCGATCGCGGCGTGGATCGCCGCGGCCGCGGAATCGATCCCGGCGGGAAGCGAGCAACTCGTACGTGAGCGAACTGCGCGGGCGCTGCGGGATGTGGAACTTCTCCGCGCACGGCTCGGGATCGCGGCGGACGATGCGGTGCGGCTCACGCTCGAAGAGCGGCGTGGAGCGGGGGAGCGTCGCCGGGCGGATGTGACGCTGGAGATGACGGGCCGACGGCCGACCTACGGCGCGTGGCCCGACAGCACATCCCGGATGCTTCCCGGGAATGTCGGATATCTGCGGATTCCGCGGATGGATGACGGCCTGATACCGGAATTGCACGCGCGGATGGCAGAGTTTCGCGAGACGCGCGGGCTGGTTGTAGATGTCCGTGGCAACGGCGG
Source organism: Planctomycetaceae bacterium (assembly GCA_040255445.1). Lineage (GTDB taxonomy): Bacteria > Planctomycetota > Phycisphaerae > Phycisphaerales > UBA1924 > JBDZUZ01. The sequence continues at coordinate 30,020 of JBDZUZ010000003.1, forward strand.
GGGCTCGCGTGGGCTGCTGGTGGCTCTGGCCGGCTACCTCACCGGCCCGGGCGAGGGGCCGTGGGTCGGCAGTGTCGCGCAGTATCTGCGAGCAGCCGATTTCGAGCAGGATCATCTGGAAGCGCGCTCGATGTACCGCGCGAGTGATCCGCGATGGGGGGCTGCCGAGCGCGCCGCGATCGAGGCGTGCGCAGCCTCTTTCAAACCCGAGTGGCAGGAACCACCGGGCAGGGGGTGGAGCGAGTGGCACTACCTTGTGCTGGGCCAGACCGGCGTCGCGGAAGAGTACTTCTACGACCGCCCGGTCGTGATTCTCAGCGATGCCGCGTGTTTCAGCGCGACGGACATCTTCCTGGGCGCACTCCAAGGCCGTCCACGGATCACGCTGATGGGCCAAGCGAGCGGCGGGGGGAGTGCGAGGGCGCAGGCCTTCAAACTCGGACACTCGCGCCTCGAGGTGCGCTGCGCTTCGATGGCGTCATTCCGGCCTGACGGGCGGCTGTATGACGGCCGCGGCGTGGACGTCGACATCGCGGTCGAACCCGGGCTACGAGACAGCATCCGAGGCGGCGGAGATAGAGTGCTGGACGCGGCGCTGGCGCAGATCGAGGCCGCGGCGGAGGGATCGAAGTAGAGGCCGCTTCGTCATGAGGGCGCCTCTTCCCTCACAAGGGTTTGCAGGGTTCGGAAGCGCCGCGGCCGCACTCCGGACATCCCCCGGCGCCGACGCCATCGAGCCGATACCCGCACACGCATTTGCCGCGCGGCACACGTCGGATCGGGAGGAGCAGCACAATGCACACGCAGGCGACCAGCAACATCCCGATCGCCACACCGTACGTCCGGCGCGTCATCTGCGCCGGCGACACGACCCCCGGCGGGCTCCCTTGCAATTCGTAGTGGTATGTCGTGGTATCGAGGCCCGGGTCGAACTGCCAGTTTGTGATCGCGGTGTCGGACGAGGGCGGCACGCTTCCCTGTTGCGTCTCGAAGATCAGCCGCCCGTGCTCGATCATGATCCGATGTTGCGCCCAGAGCCCCGGCCCCGCCGCGGTGTTCCAGATCCACGCGATGCGTACGCTGCACACCGCCGCGGTCAGTCCGAGCAGCAGGACCGCGGTAATCAGCAGCACGCGGCGTTGCCAGCGATCTCGTATGACGGCCGACCACATGCCCGCAGTCTACCCGACCGGAATGATGCAATGACGACCAAACGCCCCACGTCGATCCTCCACACCGGTTCCGCCCCGCTGGCCGCCCGACTCCTCCGCGCCGCGATCATCGAGCCGTGGGAATCGGTCGATCAGGTTATCGAGAGCATCGAGCGAGACAGCGCGCTTCTCGGCGATCCGACCCGCGAAGGTACGGGCGCCTGGCACCTGCGCCATATCGTCGAGGTCTTCCGATTGCACGCACGAACGGTCATGGCTGGCGCAGGTGACCCCGCTGCCGCGGCGACCCTCCCGCCGCCAGAGGCATCTATACCAGATGCCGCAGAGTGGTCGCCACGCCTTGCACGCGATGAACTGCTCGCCGATGTCGAGACCTTCTGCGCGTGGCTCGCGGCCCAATCCGATGACACCCTCTCGGAGGCGTTCAACTACGGACGTCGGGTCGATGTCATGACGATGCTGAGCGTCATGCTGCAGCACATCACCTGGCACGCAGCGGCGGTACATTACTGGCGGAAGTGGAAGGCATCCCCCGGCTGATGCAGCTAGGTATCCGCCACCGGCCGCCGATCCCATCGCCCATATGTGCATTGCGTCAAGATGCGACACCTCACGCCGCCCCCGGAATCCAACTCCGACCCTCCGGCGGATTCAAACCGCCGGGAGAACAGGAGTTTCAACCATGGGCGTACTTGATGGCAAGCTTGCGTTGGTGACAGGGGGCAGCAGGGGGATCGGTGCGGCGACGAGTCGCGCCTTGGCGTCGGAAGGCGCCGCTATCGCGGTGAACTACGCGGGGAACCGCGAACGCGCGGATGCGGTGGTGAAGTAGATCGCCGGCCGCGGCGGGCGGGCCTTCGCGGTGCAGGGGGACGTCGGCGACCCCGGGTCGGTTGAAAGGATCTTCTCCGCGGTAGACAAGGAGTTTGGCGGCAAGCTCGACATCCTCGTAAACAACGCCGCGTTGTTCGAGATGGGCCCGGTAACAGAGACGTCGCTCGAGGACTTCGATCGGCTGACCCGCGTCAACGTCCGCGGCGTGTTCGATGTCACCCGCCACGCGGTCAAGCGCCTTCGCGACAACGGCCGCATCATCTCGATCGGCAGCATTATGGGCCAGCGCGGAATGATGCCCGGCAGCAGCATCTACGGCATGAGCAAGGCCGCGGTCGCAGGTCTGACGCGTGGCTGGGCCCATGACCTGTCGCCCCGCGGCATCACGGTCAATTGCGTCGAACCTGGCCCGATCAATACGGACATGAACCCTGATATCGCCGAGAACCCCGGCGCCGACATGATGAAGGCGATGACGGCGATGAAGCGGTACGGAAAGCCCGAGGAGGTCGCCGCGCTGGTCGTGTTCCTCGCCCGGCCCGAGAGCCAGTACATCACCGGTCAGTCGATCGGGGTGGACGGCGGGATGCAGGCGTAGCGTACCCCCGCGCCGCTCGGTCGATCCGAGTTCAACGCCGGGCGGCAGACGGTTCGTTCTCCGCCGCGGCGTCGGGCGAGTCGGTCCGACGCCGCGGCGGATCGTCCGCATCTTCGTCCGAAGGACGCGGCGGCCGTCTCCCTTCATCTCGCACCTGGATGCCGAGAAATCCGGCGACGCTGTCCGCCATGGCACGTCCCCGCTCAGCCCCGTTGTTCTGGGTCTCGTCGAGCACGATCGCGCGCCGGGGCTTGGTGATACGCAACTTCGCGGTCACGACTTGAGCGTCGAACGAGGCACGGCCATCGGTCCGGTGCGGCCGCGATTCGGTGCGGTACTCCACAACAACGGCCGCGATGCGGTCGAGCGAGAAACTGCAGGGCCGCTCGGTCTCGACGATGGGCGAACGTACCGTGTACGCTCCTTGATTCGTGACCCGGTCAAGCTCCAGCCGTTCCCGCCCGACAGCCAGCGTCACCGCACCGGTCCAGAAGATCGCCTGCGCGATGAACGCGCCCAGGCCGATCCAGAGATGATTGGTGTTGAGTCCGGACTTCTTGAACTCATAGATCGCCGCGGCCACCACCGCCGCCGTGAGAACTACGCCAAGCACGGTGGCGAAGATCATCCACCCCCGTCCGCCCGGCACGCCGGACAGGACTAGCCGCTCCCCCGTCTGGCTCTCGATCTTCATGAGAAATCTATTGGCAGAACACGGCGCAAGGTTCCACCCGATGTGGTCACCCGACGGCCGGACTTGCGGCGAATGATGGGTCATGGAAGCACGCGACGACTACACATTCGTGACGGGGGTTCTTGACGAGGTCGTGGAGGGTCCGTGGGCGGCAGCCCGAGACCAAGCCGCGGGCCTCGTCGGACTCTGCGGGGGGGACGGCGACACGCTGGTCCGCGGCCTGACGGAAGCGAGGAAGCAGCTCGCTGGAGCCAGCACCCCCGCGCTGCTCGAACTGGTGCGGTACCTTACCGTTCGTTTCCACCTGCTCAACAACGCCGAGAAGGCGAACATCGCGCGGGTCAACCGGCAGCGGGAGATCAGCGAGACCTTCGAGAAGCCGCGGTCCGAGTCGATCGCCGAAGGATTGAAGACGCTCGCCAGGTCGGGGCTTGACGCCGAGCGCACCATGCTGCTCCTGACGCGCCTCGATATCCAGCCGACACTGACCGCGCACCCGACCGAAGCCCGCCGCCGCAGCCTGCAGTTCAAGCTCCGCGAGGTCACGGAGATCCTCCAACGGCGGTCCGATCAGGGAGGTACACCCGGCGAGATGCGCCGGGCCGATTCGCGCATGCGCCAGGTCGCCAAGCTCATGATGGCGACCGACGAGGTGCGGGCCCGCCGCCTGGGCGTGATCGACGAGGTTAAGAACGGCCTGCACTTCCTCACCGGCACCATCTGGGACGCGGTGCTGATGCTGGCGCGCGATGTCGCCGACGGCCTCCGCGGCGTACACGGGGCGAAGGCCGGGTCGGTCTCGCTCGCTGACCTGCCGCCGATGGTCCGCTACCGCACCTGGATGGGCGGCGACCGCGATGGCAACCCGCGGGTCACCGCCGAGATGACCCGCCGCACGCTCTCGCTGCTCGCCGAGGCCGCGCGCGAGAAGATCGTCGCCGCGCTCGAGCAACTTCGGCAGGAGCTGAGTGTGTCGGACCGCCGCGGCGAGGTGCCACTCCGCCTCCGCGAGGCGATCGCCCGTGATGAGGGATTCATCGAAGGCAGCGAGGACCGCCTCGCCCACGCGCAACACGAGCCCTTCCGCATCCGCATCATGCAGATGCAGGGCCGCGTGCTCCGTGATCCAACCTACTCCTCGAGCATGCTGCTCTCCGACCTCCAGGAGATCCGCAGTTGCCTCAAGCTGATGGGGATCGACGAGCCGGCGGACGACGGCCCGCTGGCGGAATTGATCGTGCGGGTCCGCGTCTTCGGGTTGTACCTTGCGAGCCTGGATATCCGCCAGCACTCGGGCGTGCACGAGCGGGTGGTGGGGGAGTTGCTGCGGCTCGGCGGCGTCGAACGGGACTACGCAGCGCTCGACGAGAGTGCGCGGATGGAGATCCTCCGCCGCGAACTGCTCAACCCGCGGCCGCTTCTGCCGCGGGCTGCGAAGGTCAGCGACCAGACCGCCGAGGCGCTCGATGTCCTCCGCGCCGTCGCCGAAGCGCAGGCGAAGGAGCCCAACTGCATCCGCGGCTACATCGTCTCGATGACCCACAGCATCAGCGACCTTTTCGAGGTACTGCTGATGATGAAGGAGACCGGCCTCTTCCGCATCGAACGCGGCGAGGACGGGTCCCTCTCGGCGGCCAGCGGCCTCGATGTTGCGCCCCTGCTGGAGACGATCGATGATCTGAAGCGCGGCCCCGAGCTCATCGGCGCTCTCTTCGATGAACCGGTCTATCAGGCACAGATGAGTGCACGGGGCGCCGTCGAATCGACCGATGGGTCGCCCTTCCAGGAGATCATGCTCGGGTACTCCGACTCCAACAAGGACGGCGGCTTCCTTATGGCCAACGTCGCGCTCCGCGAAGCGCAGGAGAAGGTGTGCACGGTCTGCCGCGACCGCGGCGTCGCGTTCCGCTTGTTCCACGGACGGGGCGGGACCGTCGGCCGCGGCGGCGGACGCGCCAACCGCGCGATTCTCTCGATGCCCGCCGCGGCCCACAACGGCCGGATCCGCTTCACCGAACAGGGCGAGGTGATCTCCTTCCGCTACGGTGTCCCCGCGATCGCGCGGCGGCACCTCGAGCAGATCGTGAGCGCGATGATCGTCTCCTCCCGCCGCGGCGGCGTCGTGGGCGAGATGGACGAGAAGCAGGCTCCGCGTGAGGCGCTCGAACTGGTGGACGGCCTCTCGCGCGAGGCGATGCGGGCGTACCGCGAGCTGATCGAGGATGAGCAGTTCTGGCCGTGGTTCACCGCGGTCAGCCCGGTCAAGCACATCGGCGGCCTGCCGATCGCATCGCGGCCGGTCTCGCGGAGCAAGGGCGACCTCACCTTCGACACGCTGCGGGCGATCCCCTGGGTGTTCTCGTGGATCCAGATGCGCTACCTCGCACCGAGCTGGTACGGTCTGGGCGCAGCGCTGGGCGGGCTCGACAAAGGCGGGCTCACGAAGCTGCGCGATGCGTACGGCGGCTGGGAGTTCTTCCGGACCGTTATCAACAACGCGCAGCGCGAGATGGCCCGGGCCCGGCTGGAGACAGCTCGGTTCTACGCGACCGAGCACGAGTTCGGCGAGCGGATCCACAACATCCTGGAAGCCGACTTCCGCAAGGCCGAGGCCGCGATCCTCTCCCTCACCGGGCAGAAGAACCTCCTCGAGAGCGAGCCGGTGATCGCGCGATCCATCGCAGCACGAAACCCGTGGACGGACCTGATCAATCTCGCGCAGGTGGAGATGCTCAAGCGAGCCAGGGCCGACGATGCGGAGGAAGGCCTGCAGCAGGCGATCTTCGCCAGTATCAACGCCGTCGCGGCCGCGATGCAGTCGACTGGTTGACGTGGCACCGTATGTCCGGCCCGTAACTGCCCAGCCTTGAGGCTGTTGCGGCGTTGGCCGGACATCGGTGCTTCATTCTCGTTCGTTGAGCAGAGGTCGACATCCACACCGGAGGTCAAGGCCAGCCGATCACGGCACACCGATCATCGCGCAGCGATCAGGGCTTGGATCCGCGCTGCGGGCCTTGGGCCATTCCCTCCGTCGCCCTCTCCTCCGCCGGCCGCGCTGCCCCCGCACACTTCCTCGAGCAGTACTTCACCCGCTCCCAGTCCCGTTCCCACTTCTTCCGCCACGCGAACGGGCGGCCGCAGTGTGCGCAGGTCTTGGTTGGCAGGTGCTGGTTGGGCATGGCCAATCGCTGTAACGGGCTGGCAGAAGGGCTGGCGAACGGACTGCGAATCGATACAGGCCGCCCTGGCGAACGGCGATCATGGCGAAGAAGTCAGAGAACGGCCGGCTCGCGGTAGTCTTCGGCGATCAACTCGATCCCGATGCGGCCCTGATCAAAGGGCTCAGGAAGGGCGACAACGTCCTGATGATGGAAGTGGTGGAGGAGTCACAGCACGTCCCCAGCCATATCCAGCGGACCGTCATGTTCCTCTCCGCCATGCGTCACTTCGCCGCGGACCTGCGGGACACGCACCAGGACAAGGGCGTCGAGGTCCGGTACATCGAGCTGGATGCGAAGGGCAACACGGGCTCCTTCGCCACCGAGATCGAGCGGGCCGCGAAGGACCTCAAGCCCTCCTCGATCGTCTGCACCGAGCCCGGCGAGTGGCGCGTGCTCGAGATGATCGAGGATGTCGCCGACTCGCTGAAACTCGAACTCGAAGTGCTCCCCGATGAGCACTTCATGACCACCCGTGAAGAATTCGCCAAGTGGGCCGACGGCCGCAAGTCGCTCACGATGGAGTACTTCTACCGCGAGCAGCGCAAGAAGACCGGCTACCTGATGACGAAGAAGGGCGACCCGGTCGGCGGCGACTGGAATCTCGACAAGGAGAACCGCGAGACCTTCGGCAAGGACGGCCCGGGAAAGGTGCCGGCGCCGAAACGGTTCCCGATGGACGACATCACCAAGGCCGTCGTCAATGCGGTCAGGAAGAAGCTCCCGGATCTGCCCGGTGAACTCGACGACACCGAGGACTTCCGCTGGCCCGTGACCCGCAAGGAAGCTCTCGCCGCGCTCAAGGATTTCATCAAGAACCGTCTCGAGAAGTTCGGCCCGTTCGAGGATGCAATGTGGACCGGTGAGCCCGTCCTCTACCACTCGCTGATCTCGCCCGCGATCAATCTCAAACTCCTCAACCCCCGCGAGTGCTGCGAGAAGGCGCTCGCGGCCTATAACGAAGGCGATGCCCCGCTCCAGTCCGTCGAAGGCTTCGTCCGCCAGCTCATCGGCTGGCGAGAGTTCATCCGCGGCGTGTACTGGTTCGAAGGCCCCGGCTACGGCAAGCGCAACTCGCTCGAGGCCGGGGGCAAACTCCCCGAGTTCTACTGGACCGGCGAGATCGACATGGCCTGCCTCAGAGAGACCATCGGCCAGGTCCTCGAGACCGGCCACAACCACCACATCCCCCGCCTGATGGTCATGGGCAACTTCGCCCTCCTCGCCGGCGTCCACCCCCGCGCCATCACCGACTGGTACCTGGGCATGTTCGTCGACGGCATCGACTGGGTCACCACGCCCAACACACTGGGCATGGTCATGCACGCCGACGGCCGCGATGGGCTGGGCAAGGGCGTCACCGGCCTCGTCGGCACCAAGCCGTACGCGGCGAGCGGCCAGTACATCAAGCGGATGAGCAACTTCTGCACCAACTGCCGCTACGACCCGGGCAAGAAGACCGGCGATGAGGCCTGCCCTTTCTCCGTCCTCTACTGGGACTTCCTGATCCGCCACCAGGACGACTTCAAGGACAATCAGCGGATGGCGATGATCCTCAAGAACGTCGACCGCATGAAGCCCGAGCAGCGGGCGGAGTTGACCCGCGACGGGAAGCGGCTCCGCAAAGAGCTCGGCATCGAGTGACCTCGCCTCGATGCCTTGATCCCCCGTGCCTCGATGCCTTCCGATCATTCAAACCCGCTCGGCGCCCAGAGGGGTGTCGCGCCGGAAAGGCATCAAGGCACGGGGCACCGAGGCATCAAGTCTGCGGCCCCGCATCACCCGCGATATCCTCCCTCCCATGAGGGTCGGGCCCGAAATCCTGGTGCTGGTCGCCGCGGCGGTGCTCATCCCGCTGGTCTGGCTGATCGCCGTCTACAACCGCTTCGTCCGGCTCCGCCAGCACATGCGCGAGAGCTGGGCCGACATCTCCGTCGAGCTCAAACGCCGCCACGACCTCATTCCCTCCCTTGTCGAGACCGTCCGTGGCTACGCGGCCCACGAGAAGGCCGTGCTCGAGCGGGTCGTGGAACTCCGCAACGTCGCCGATGCCAAGCACACGACGGCGGCGTCGCAGGGGCACGACGAGACGCAACTGATGCGCGAGGTCAAACGTCTCTTCGCCGTGGTCGAGGCCTACCCCCAGCTCAAGGCCGACCGCAACTTCCTACAGCTTCAGGAAGAACTCGCTCTCACCGAGGACCGCATCGCCGCCGCCCGCCGCTTCTTCAACGCCAACGTTCGCGACTTCAACCGCCTCTGCGAGGCGTTTCCCACGAACCTCGTCGCGGGCATGTTCTCCTTCAAGCCCGAGTCGTTCTTCACGCTCGACAGCGATGCCGAGCGGGTCGTGCCGCGGGTCGATCTTTCGCTGACTCAGCCCGGCGTCGTCTGACGCCCGCGGCCCATCCGGCCCGTGCCGCACGGCGCCGCGGCACACTCGGGCTTACCGCTCAAACCGCACGGTGTTCCGCAGCACCCCGATCGAGCCGATCTCCACCTCGACGACATCGCCATCCTTCAGCCACACCGGCGGGTTGCGTGCCATCCCCACGCCGCTGGGCGTCCCGGTCATGATCACCGTCCCCGGCACCAGCGTCGTGCCGCGGCTGAGGTCCGCGATCAGAGTCGCCACCGAAAACATCATGTCCGCGGTCGTCCCATCCTGCATCACCTTGCCGTTCACGCGACACACCACCCGCAGGTCCTGCGGGTTCTTGACCGCGCTCGGCGGCACGATCTCCGGCCCCAGCGGACAGAACGTATCGAAGCTCTTGCCGCGGCAGAACTGCCCTCCAGACCCCTCCTTCTGCCACCACCGCGCTGAGACATCGTTCCCGCAGGTGTACCCCAGCACGCACCGCAGCGCATCGGCCTCCGAGACATCCCGCACCGGGCTGCCGTCCGGGCACTCGCCGATGATCACCGCAAGTTCCGCCTCGAAGTCCACCTGCTCCCGGTCCTGGCAGACCTTCGGCACCACGATGTCCTCGCCGTCGAACGCGATCGAACCGACCGACTTGTGGAAGACCATCGGCCGCGTCGGCACCGCCGCGGCCTGCTCCTTGGCGTGCTCGGCGTAGTTGCGGCCGATCCCGATGATCTGGCGGATCGGGAGGTCCTCGACCGGGGAGAGTCGAACGGAAACCAGGCTGCGGGAGCGGGTCAGGCGCATGGCCCAGTGTACTTGGGCCGTCCGTGGCTCGGCTGCGGCCGCCCATTCATGGATGACCGCGTGCGGGGGCTGATTGGGTGTTGGTCCCTAGACTCTCAGCCATCAGGTGGCGGGCCCGGGCCGCCGCCCCCGAACCCGACCAAGTGCTCCGGATTTCCGGGACTCCGAGAGCTGTCGGGCCGCGAAGCAACCCACGGAGGTCTGTTTGCCGTCGCACTCCAATCGGAGGCTCTCGAATGTCGGTGCGGTCGCCGTCCTTGCCGCGGCGGTGTGCTGCTGCGCAAACGGCTGCCGTAACCCGGCAAAGGAGTCCTGGTCACCGGTGGAGGAGATGCCCGCATCGTTCGCGGCCACCGGAACCATCGAGGCGGGGGACCAGTGGTGGCATGCCTTCGAGAGCCCCGGCCTGAACCGGGCGGTCGAGGTTGCGCTGACGGACAACTTCGATCTTCTCGCCACCTGGGATCGGCTCGCCCAGGCGGAAGCGATCGCCCGGCGGGAGGGGGCCGAGCTCTACCCCCGGATCGATGGACAGGCCGAGGCCGCGCGTTCGCGCGGCGCCTCGGGCAACTACACCAACGCCTTCAGCGTCGGCCTGGTCGCGGGATACGAGGTCGACCTCTGGGGCCGGGTGCGTTCGTTGACGCGGGCGGCTCTGATCGATGTCGATGCGAGCGCGGCCGATGTGCAGACCGCGGCACTGACACTCGCCGCGGCGGTTGTCGAGACCTGGAACCGCCTGGGCGCTGCGGATGAGGAGATCCGGCTCCTGCAGGCGCAGATCGAGACCAATCGACAGGTCCTCGAACTGGTCACCGAACGCTTCCGCCAGGGCGTGGTCCAGGCGGCCGATGTGCTGCGGCAGCGCCAACTCGTCGAACAGACCGAGGGTCTGCTCCGGCTGGCCGAGCAGCGGCGCGATGTGCTGCGGCACCAGCTCGCGGTCCTCATGGGCCGCCCGCCGCGGAGCGAACTCTCCGCGCTCGGTTTCCGCATCGAAGATGCGACGCTGGCGATGCCCGGCGAACTGCCGCGGACCGGTGTGCCCAGCGAGGTGCTGCAGCGTCGCCCCGATGTGCGCTCGGCCGAGCTGGGTGTGATCGCGCAGGATGAACGGGTCTGGGCAGCGGTCGCGGCCCGCTACCCGCGCCTGTCGCTCGCGGCGACCGTGTCGACCGGCGGCCCCCGCATCGAAGATGTCTTCCGCGACTTCGCCGCATCGATCGCCGCGGGGCTCACAGCGCCCGTCTTCGATGGCGGGGAACTCCGCGCCGAGGCGGACCGCAACCGCGCCCTGCTCTCCGAGCGTGTGCGGGCCTATGGCGCTGCGGTCTTGCGGGCGCTGCAGGAGGTCGAGGATGCGATCGTTTCGGAGATCAGCCAGCGAGCGTACCTCGCGAGTCTCGAGCGGCAGCTCGAACTGGCGGCGGGCGTAATCGATCGAACGCGGGCGAGCTACCTGAACGGTCAGCTCGACTACCTGCGCGTGCTCGATGCACTGACCTCGCGGCAAAGCCTCGAAAGAACCTACCTGGATGCACGCTTGGAGCTGATGCTGCAACGGATCCGGCTCCACCGCGCGATCGCGGGCCCGCTCGAACTCGAGCGCCCCGCTCTGGCGGGGATCCGGCGTGATGCGGCGGACACGGAACCCGCGGCGAACTGAATCGGCACGATGCGAGACGACGACATGACGACAACGCTCGTTGAAGGCGATGAAACGGCGGTGGGAGCCAGGCCCGGCAGGCCTGCGCGCGATGCGGACGCCGATACCGAGACGACCGACCGCCCGAATCGACTCCGGCCCGCGCGTATGCTCTGGCTCGCACTGACCCGCGTCGGCGTGCCGCTCGCCATCATCGCCCTCGCCGTGTACATCACAGTCCAGTTGCTGGCGACGGCGCCCGAGCCCGCCCGCACGGACCGGGCGCGGCAGGCCGCGCTCGTCGAGATCGTGCCGATCACCCTGCTCCCCGAGCGTGTCACAATCGAGGCGATGGGCGTGGTGACGGCGGCCCGCAGTGTCGAGGTCAAGCCGCAGGTGCCGGGCCGCATCGAGTGGGTCAGCCCCCGGCTCGCGCCCGGCGCGGCCTTCGAGGCCGGCGAACCCATCGTCCGCATCGAGCGTGCCGACTTCGAGCTCGCGGTCCGGCAACGCGAGAGCGAGGTCCGCGTTGCCGCCGCGGCGGTGATCGAGGCACGGCGGCGGATGACGCTGGCAGAGACCGCCCTCAGGTTGGAGGAGGGCAATCAACGCGTCGCCCAGCGCGAATTCGAGCTCCTCGGCGAGGATGTCGGCGACAACCGCGCCCTGGTGCTCCGCGAACCGCAGCTCGCCGCGGCCCGCGCCGAGGTGGACGCGGCCGAGGCCGCCATCGAATCCGCCGAGGCCGCGCTCGAAGCCGCCCGGGCGGATCTGGAGAATGCACGCCTCGATCTCACCCGCACCGAGGTGGTTGCCCCGTTCGACGCGATCGTCAACCAGAAGATCGCCGACCTGGGCGACTATGTGGGGACATCCACCTCCCTCGTTCACCTGCTCGGCACCGACACCGCGTGGATCGAACTCTCCGTCCCCGAACGCGACCTGCTCTGGATCGACATGCCCGGCCCCGACGGCCGCGGCGGCTCGACCGTCGAGATCCGCAACTCCGCCGCGTGGGGCGACGGCCGCACTCGCACGGGCCGCGTGCTGCGCCGATTCCCGACCGTCGATGCGGCGGGCCGGATGGCGAAGCTGCTCGTCGAGGTCGAGGATCCCTTCGCGGTCGAGGCTGATGACACACCGCCGCTGCTGGTGGGTACGTATGTCCGCTCGCAGATCGAGGGCGTGCCGCCCGACCGAGGCGTGCTGATCCCGCGGTCCTGGGTGCGCGACGGCGATGTTGTCTGGGTCATGGATGCCGAAGACCGCCTGAGCATCCGTCGCATCCAGGTCGGCTACCGCGGCTCCGAAACGGTCGTGGTCACCGATGGCCTGGCGCTGGGCGAGCGGGTCGTGGTCAGCGCGCTCGGCATCGCGATCGACGGGATGCCGCTGCGGACCGGGGATCAGCCCGCCGTCGAGGAGAGCGGTTCATGAGGCGCGCCCGCAACCTTCCCGAGGGCGGCGGGAGCGTCGGGTGGATGGTCCGCAACGGCGTGACCCCCAACATCCTGATGCTCGCGCTCGTGCTGGGCGGGCTTTTCATCGCGACGCGGATCAAGCAGGAAGTCTTCCCCGAGTTCGTGATCGACGAGGTCAACGTCACGGTCGCCTACCCCGGCGCGAGCCCCGAGGAAGTCGAGCAAGGCATCGTCCTGGTCATCGAAGAGGCGATCCGCAGCGTCGAGAATGTCAAGGAGGTCCGCGCCACCGCCTCCGAGGGCTCCGGCCGCGTCACGGCCGAACTGATCGAGGGGAGCGACCGGCAGAAGGCGTATCAGGACATTCAGCAGGAAGTCGCCCGGATCGACACCTTCCCCGACGACGCCGAGGAGCCCGAGGTCACGTTGAATGTCCGTCGCCGCGATGTGCTCGAGGTCGAGGTCTACGGCGGCGTCGATGAGTGGACACTGCGCGCTGCGGCGGAGCACGTCCGCGACATGCTCCTGCAGCACCCCGCGATCTCGCAGGTCGACTTCGAGGGAGCCCGCGATTACGAGATCATCGTCGAAGTGCCCGAGCACCAGCTCCGCCGCTTCGGGCTGACGATCCGCGATGTCGCCGACAAGATCGCCCGCACGGCCGTCGAGGTGCCCGCCGGCAAGATCGAGACCCGCGGCGGCGAGATCCTGCTCCGCGTGACCGAGCGTCGCGACTACGCGGCCCAGTACCAGCGCGTCCCCATCGTGACCAACCCCGATGGCTCCGCCGTGCTCCTGGAGGACATCGCGACGATCCGCGAGGGCTTTGAAGACACCGACGAGCAGGCCACCTTCAACAACCAGCGCCGCATCGGGCTCGAGGTCTACCGCATCGGCGATGAAACGCCCATCGAGGTCGCCGAGGCCGCACGCGAGGTCATCGCCGCGGCGGTCGAGGAACTGCCCCCGGGGATCGACCTCAAGATCGTCAGCGACCGCTCCGACATCTACAAGCAGCGGCTGGAACTGCTCCTCAAGAACGCGTTCTTCGGCCTGATCCTCGTCCTCGCGCTGCTCACGCTCTTCCTCGAGTTCAAGCTCGCCTTCTGGGTCACGATGGGGATCCCCATCTCGTTCCTGGGCGGCATGCTCTTCCTGCCCATCTTCGATGTCTCGATCAACATGATCTCGATGTTCGCGTTCATCATCGCGCTGGGCATCGTGGTCGACGATGCGATCGTGGCGGGCGAGAACATCTTCGAGTACCGCCAACGCGGCATGAGCCTCGCCGAGGCCTCGATCAAGGGCGCCCGCGATGTGCTCGTGCCGGTGACCTTCTCGATCCTCACCAACATCATCGCGTTCCTGCCCCTGCTCCTGATCCCGGGGCAGATGGGCATGATGTGGCGGGTGGTTCCCATAGTCGTCTGCTCGGTCTTCATCATCTCGCTGGTCGAGGCGATCTGGATCCTGCCGGCCCACCTGGCGCATGTCGACACCGAGCACCAGAAGGGCCTGGGCGCGGTGCTGCACCGCTGGCAGCAGGCCTTCAGCCGCTGGTTCTCGAGGACCGTCGAGCGGATCTACGGCCCTGTGCTCCGCGCCTGTCTCACCCACCGCGCCATCACGCTCGCCGCGGGGTTCTCGATCCTCGCCGTCACGCTCGCCTATATCGGCTCGGGCCGCCTGGGCTTCGTGCTCATGCCCAAGGTCGAGTCCGATGTCTCCGTCGTCACCGCGATGCTCCCCCTGGGCACGCCCCTCGACCGAGCTAAAGCCGTCGAGAAGCAGCTGATCACCGCCGCGGAGGCAATCGTCGCCGAGAACGGCGGCGACAAGCTCTCGATCGGCATTTCCGGATCGGTCGAGGAGAACGAAGTCCAGGCCCGCGTCTACCTCACCGAGCCCAAGGTCCGGCCGATCACCACAACGCAGCTCACGCAACTGTGGCGCGATCGCGTCGGCCCGATCACCGATGCCCAGTCCGTCCGCTTCGAGTCCGACCGCGGCGGCCCCGGCGGCGGGCCCGGGCTCACTGTCGAACTCAGCCACCGCAACATCGCCACGCTCGACCGAGCCAGCGCAACGCTCGCCCAGCGGCTGCTCGAATACAGCGCGATCTCCGATGTCGACGACGGCTACACCCCCGGCAAGCGGCAGGTGAGCTTCCGCATCCTCCCCGAGTCCGAGAGCCTCGGCCTTACCGCGAGCGATGTGTCCTCGCAGCTCCGCGCTGCGTTCCAGGGCGTCGAGGCGATCAAACAGCAACGCGGCCGCAGCGAGGTCACCGTCCGAGTCCGCCGCCCCGAGGCCGAGCGCATCAGCGAGTTCGACCTCGAGCAGATGGTGCTCCGCACCCCATCGGGCGGGCAGGTGCCGCTCCTGGATGTCGCCGAGCCGATCGAGGGCCGCGCCTACACCACGATCGACCGCCGCGACGGCCGCCGCACCGTGTCGGTCACCGCCGATGTCGATCCCCCCGGCGAAGTCACCCGCATCCAGACCGACCTCGAGACCGCGATCCTCCCGCAGCTCGCGCGCGACTTCCCCGGTCTCACCTACGGCTTCGAGGGCCGCCAGGCCGACATGCGTGAATCCTTCGACTCGCTCATCCAGGGCCTCGGGCTCTCGCTGCTGGGCATCTACGTGCTGCTCGCGATCCCCTTCAAGAGCTACGTGCAGCCTGTGATCGTCATGGCGGCGATCCCCTTCGGCATCGTCGGCGCTGCGCTGGGCCACATGATCATGGGCTACGACCTCTCGATCATCAGCATCATGGGCATCGTCGCACTCGGCGGTGTCGTCGTGAACGACTCGCTCGTGCTCATCGACTACACCAACAAGCTCCACCGCGATGAAGGCTTCACGCCCTTCGAGGCCGTGAGCAAAGCCGGCATCCGCCGCTTCCGGCCGATCCTGCTCACCACGCTCACAACCTTCGGCGGACTCGCCCCGATGATCTTCGAGACCTCGCGTCAGGCCCGCTTCATGATCCCGATGGCGATCTCGCTCGGCTTCGGCATCCTCTTCGCCACCGTGCTGATCCTGATCATCGTGCCCGCGATGTACCTGGTGATCGAAGACGGCCGCAACGCCATCGCGCGGTTCCGCACCTGGGTCGGCCCCGACCAGCGCAGAGACCGCCTCGGCGGCCGCGAGGCCGATGTGGTCTAGCGGCCTGCTTTCTTCGCGGTCTTCTTCGTCGCTTTCTTGGTTGACGTGCTCTTGCTTGCCGCCTTCTTGGCCGTCTTCTTCGCCGCGGCCTTCTTCACGGTCTTGGCGGTCGCTGACTTCGCAGTCTTCTTCCCCGCCGCCGCGCCGCCCGACTTCGCCCGCGCCTTCTGCGTGTGCAGGTTCCCTTCGTACCGCGCGATGTACGCCGCCGCCGGCATCCGCCGGATCACCTCGCCGACCACCTCCAGCGGCACATCCTCGATCCTCTTGAAGCGGATACAGCTCTTGCCCATGTCGAGCTTCTTGCCCGTCTTCTTCCAGGCCGATTCAAACCACGCGGCGAGCTCCGGATCCATGTACACACCCATGCAGTAGAACGCCAGGTGGTTCTTCTGCGATGCGATCGAAGCGAACGGCAACGGCTGCTTCGGATCGCAGTGGTACCCCGCCGGGAACACCCTGTGCGGCACGTAGTACCCGATCATGCCGTACTGCACGCCCTCCTCGTAATCACCATCGAGGTTCGCGAGGATCACCTCCCGCAGCGACTCGATCGCGCTCCGGCGGTCCTCGGGCAGTTCTTTCAGATACGCGGCGACGGTGGTGGCTTTCGACTGCATGCGATCAGTCTACCGCCCGCGTCCGGATGCGCGATCAGAACCCCCGCTGCGTCCGCCGCAGCAGGTAGATCAAGAGCGGCCCCCCGATCAGCGCCGTCAGCACACTGATCGGCAGCCGCCCCGTAGGCAGGTCGATCGACCGCACCAGTGTGTCGGCGCCCACCACCAGCAGCGCGCCCGCCAGCGCACTGCCGACCACCAGCGGCCCGTGCCGCGGCCCCGCGAACAGCCGCACCGCGTGCGGGCAGATCAGCCCGACAAACCCCACCGGCCCCGCCAGCAGCACCGACGCCGTGGTGAGAACCCCCGCCAGCCCGAACTGCACCGCCCGCAGCGGCCCGATGCTCACACCCACCGACCTGGCTTCGTCCTCCCCCAACGCCGCGGCGTCCATCGCCCGGCCCGCCCCGACGGCAACCAGCACCCCGGCCAGCACGATCCCGCCCAGCACCGCCAGTTCCGCCCCCCGCACATCGTCCCGCAGCGACCCCAGCAGCAGCCGCGACGCCGCGACCCCCTGATCCGGGAGCAGGTGCCGCACCAGTTGGATCCCCGCCCCGCACAGGATCGCCACGATCACCCCGACCAGGATGATCGATACTGGATCAATCAACCCGCGCCGCTGCCCGAACGCGTACACGAGGCCCAGCGCCCCTACCGACCCGACCAGCGCCGCCGCCCCTGTCACCGGACCGCCCGCCCCCGCGTACGCCAACCCCTGCCCGGCCAGATACGCGCCATACACCGCGACCATCACCCCCAGCCCCGCCCCCGACGCCAGTCCCAGCAAGTCCGGTGACGCCAACGGGTTGCGCAGGAGCGACTGCAGCAGCACGCCCGCCACCGCCAGCGCGGCCCCGACCGCCGCCCCCGTTCCCACCCGCATCAGCCGGATCTCCAGCAGCTGCCGCGTCACCTCCGGGTCGACCCCGCTCCCCCCAACCGCCAGACGCGCCGCCACCGCCGCCGCGAGCGCGGCGAGGAGCAGGATCAGGGTGAGGGCCTCGCGCTGGTTCACAGGAGGGCTGGGAGGGTTCGTATCCCTGTTGGGGTTCTTGTCGTGCGGGGCTATTATCGTGCCCCATTCAGGAAACGGAGCCGACCGACGTGGCCAAGAAGACCTTCCGCTGCCAGCTCGTGACCCCGACCGCCCGCGTGACGGACGATGAGGCGCTCTACGTGAACCTCCCGCTCTGGGACGGCCTCATGGGCTTCATCCCCGGCCGCGGCCCCATCCTTGCCCGTCTGGGCATGGGCGAGATGACCATGGAGTTTCAGGATAAGGACCACGGCGGCGTCGTGACGCGGTCCTTCTTCGTCGAGGGCGGCACCGCCAAGATGGAGAACGATGTCCTGACCGTCCTGGCCGACACGGCCATCCCCGCCGAGGAACTGACCGTCAACAGCGCCGAGGCCGAGTGGCGGGCGGCGAACGCGATGCCGGCGGGCAGCGGCGCGACCGCCCTGGCTCAGGCCGATGCCAAGACCGCGGCGATGGACCGGGCGCGGGCGAAGATGGTGATCGCGAAGAAGAGCGACGGTATCTGACGGTTCAAGGAACGCGATCGATCACGGGGCGGTCCCGAGCGGGCCGCCCTGTTCACTTTTGCCCCGTCCACGCTTGTCTTGCCTGATACCGCTCAGGCCTTGCGGCTCATCGCCCGCTGGATATCGCGGTCCGACTCGCGCTTGGCGATCGTCTGCCGCTTGTCCTGCGACGACTTGCCGCGGGCGACGCCGATCAGGAGCTTGGCCCAGCCGTTCTTGAAATACAGCTTGATCGGCACGATGGTCATGCCCTTGACGCCGACCGCCTTGGCCATCTTCGCGATCTCGCGCTTGTGCGCCAGCAGCAGCCGCGGCCGGACCGGCTTGTGGCCCATCGTCCCGGCCGGGCCGTACTCGCCGATGTTCACCTGATGGAGCAGCAGCGCTGGCGGATTCTCCTGCACGCGGACGAAGCCTTCGCCCAGCGAGACCAGCCCCGCCCGAACCGCCTTGACCTCCGACCCCCGCAGGGCGATCCCGACCTCGAGGGTCTCATCAATGTGATACTGGAACCGGGCCTTGCGGTTCTCGATCTCGCGGTTCTGGGATGGGTCTTCCTTCTTCTTGGCCATGGGCAAGAGGGGAGGATACGCGGCTGGTAGAGTGTCGGCGTGCACCCAGATGCCCTGGTCATCCTTTTCGCGGTCCTCGCCGTCGCGATGGTCGCCGTCGCCATCATCGGCGGCTACTACGCGCACAAGAAGGAACAGGAGCGCCGCCGGCTGCTGGCCGCCCGCCGCGGCTGGCGTTTTGACCCCTCCCGCGATACCTCCCACGACGACGAATACGCCCACTTCGAGGTCTTCCGCAAGGGCCACAGCCGCGCGGCGTACAACACGCTGACAGGCGTCCTCGAGTGCGGCGACCGCAGCTGCGCCGTCAAGTGCGGCGACTTCACCTATAAGGAGACCCGCGGCAGCGGCAAGAACCGCCGCACGACCACCTACCGCATCAGCTACATGATCATCCATCTGCCCTGGCCCGTTGTGCCCGATGTCCTGGTCCGCCGCGAGCACATGTTCGACAAACTCGCCGGCTTCCTGGGCTTCGAGGACATCGACTTCGAATCCGCCGAGTTCAGCCGGCTCTTCTACGTGAGCAGCAAGGACAAGCGCTTCGCCTACGACCTGATCGACGCCCGCATGATGGAGTTCCTCATGGCCTCCGCGCCGCCTGTGATCGACATGGAGTTCGGGCGCATCTGTCTCACCAGCGGGAGCGGCCGCTGGGAGCCCGGCGAGTTCGAGACCCGCGCATCATGGCTGGTCGAGTTCCTGGAACGCTGGCCGCGCCATGTCGTTGCTCAGCTGCAGTCCACTTCCCGCGTCTAGCCGCGGTGTCCGCGCATGGGGGTCCACCTGGTGCAACTGGTCGTCGCGAGCATCATGACTGTTCTCGCACCGGCGATCTTTGTCGCCGTGCTCATCCTCATCGTGGTCGGCATCGTCTACGCGCACCAGAAGGAGCAGGCCCGGCGGCAGGCGCTCCTCAAATTCGCACGCCGGCAGGGCTGGACCTTCCGCGCCACGGACGACCCGTCGCACGACGACCGCTACCGCCACTTCGAGATCTTCCGCCGCGGCGACAGCCGCGCCGCCTTCAACACCCTGACGGGCGTGCTCGAAGTGGGGGAGTTCCCCTGCCCGCTTCACGCCGGCGACTACAAGTACACAGAGTCCTCCGGCAGTGGCGACAGTCAGAGCACTACCACGTACCGCATCAGCTTCTGCATCCTCCACCTTCCCTGGCCGCACACACCCGATGTCCTCATCCGCGGCGAACACGGCCTCGACAAGTTCGCCGCGTTTCTCGGTTTCGAGGACATCGACTTCGAGTCGGCCGAGTTCAGCGATCGGTTCCACGTCTCGGGCAACGACAAGCGCTTCGCCTACGACCTCATCGATGCCCGGATGATGGAGTTCCTGCTCGCGGGCGGGCCGCCGGTCACCGACATGCAGCGCGGTCAGATCTGTCTCACGAGCCGCGGCCGCCGCTGGGAACCCGCCGAGTTCGAGCAGCACGCCGCGTGGCTGTGGGAATTCTTGAGCCGCTGGCCCCGCCACATCATCGCGGACCTCGAAGCACAGAAGCGCGCTTAGCCAATGCCGGCCTCATCCGCCCCGCGGCCCGCCCCGCGGGATCTCCCGCCCGTGCGGGTCCACCGTCGCATCGCTGGGCTCGGGATCCACGCCCAGGTGCTCGAGCCGCTCCGCGGTGTCGTGCACATGGTCGGGCGCAAAGCCGGCCTGATCGACCAGGTACGTCTCCCACAGCCGATGCCGGCGGATCAGATCGGCCGCCCGCATCAGGCCATGATCTGTCAGCATCACCCGTCCATCTTCCGCGCGGATGAGCCCCCGCCCCGTCGCCGCGGCGATGGCCTGGTTCAGGTGGCTCGCGTGCACCACCGGCGCAAGCTCACGCGGCGCCGCCGATTCCCGCCCGGCCTCGTGGAGCCGGTAGAGCGCGGCCAGCAGGTCATCGATCGCAACGCCTCGTGCAAGGGCCCGGTGCGCGATGAACCGCGCGATGATCCCGTGCCGCGGCCCCAGCAGCGCGGCAAAGCCGACCGCCAGCCCCGCGACCACCGTGACCGCTCCGGCGATGTTGACCGCATCATGCCCCAGCAGCGGCGGCAGCCGCGTCGCCGCGAAGTATCCGCCAACGCCGCACGCCGCGGCGATCAACAGACTCACCCACATCTGCGAACGGAGCCGATCCGTCAACAGCCGCGCTGACGCGGCCGGGCAGATCAGCATCGCGATCACGAGGATCGAGCCGACCGCCTCGAACGATGCCACCGTCGCCGCGGCGACCAGCAGCATCAGCAGGATGTACAGGAACCCCGCGTGAAAGCCCTGCGTGGTTGCGAGCGCGGGGTCGAACGCGGCGATCCGGAGCTCCTTGAAGAAGACCGCGCTGAAAGCGCCCGCGACAACGAGCATGATCGCAAGCGTCCAAACCTGCCGCGGCAGCCCGTTCTCGCCGGCGAGCCCCTCCCACGACAGCAACACCGACCAGTCCGCGGCGGGGAACCACGCGAACGAGAGCGCCTCGAGTTGTCCGTACAGGACGCAGTCGGCGTCCAGGTCCACATTCCGCGCCGCCTGCTCGATGAGCAGCACACCCAGCGCGAAGAGCACACTGAAGATCACGCCCATCGCCGCGCCCGGCTCGACGCGGCCGAGCTTCTTGACGACCTCGACAAGCACGACCGTGACGATGCCCGCCGCCGCGGCGCCGATCAGCATGGCGAACGGGTTCCGCGTCGCCGTGATGAGAAACGCCAGCACCAGGCCCGGCAGCACCGAGTGCGAGATCGCATCGCCCATCAGGCTCAGCTTCCGCAGCACGAGGAAGTTGCCCAGCAGGCCGCAGGTCATCGCGGCGAGCGTCGCGGCCAGCAGCGGCGCGAGATCCAGCTGGATGAAGTTGTGGATCGTCGGGCTCATAGTGATGGCACGCCCCTCGGCGATGCTCGCTCCGCCGCCCCCGGCCGATCCAGTTGCTCCTCGAGCTGCGCAATGATCTCCTCGGGCAGCACGTGCTCGACCAGATCGACCGACCAGTCGACGTGGCTGGGCGCGACATCGGCGTGCGTGATCAGGTATTGCTCCCACAGGCGGTGGTTGCGGCTGATGCGGGCGCCATCGGCGACGCCGCGGGGCGTGAGCCGGTAGTCGCCGCCATCGCGGATCGCCTGCTTCCGCCAGCGCAGACCAGCAAGCACGATCGGCCGATACCAGAAGGGCCACGCGCGAAGGTGGGCCACGCTGTCGATCTCGGTCGCGGTGAGCGAGGGCCGCGGATCGCTCGTGTCGCGCTCGTACGCCGCCTCGAGCAGATGGTCCGCCGCGATGCGCAGCCGCAGCCGCCCGCGCCGGAGCGATGCCGCGATGACGCCGCGCGTCGGCGCCAGGAGCAGGGACACCGCGAAGATCGCGCCCGACGTAAGCACGATCACCGCCCCCGCCGGCCGACGCGGGAACAACGCCGAGGCCGAAGCACCCAGATACCCGCTGAGCCCGCCGAAGACCGCCGCGAGCACCAGCAGCAGCCAGAGCCGCTCGGTCCAGAAGCGGGCCGCCACCGGCGGGATGATGAGCATCGCGACCACGAGGATGAGCCCGACCGCCTGCAGCCCGGCGATCGTCACCAGCACAACCAGCGCCATCATCAGAAGATCGACAACCGTCACCGGCCATCCGCTCACCTTGGCGAACGCATCGTTGAAAGCGACCAGCGCGAACTCCTTGGTCAGCAGCGCGGCCGCAAGGATCGCGATGCCGGCGATCGCGCCGATCAACGCCACATCCGACGGCAGCATCGCCGCGGTCTGGCCGTAGATGAAGGTATTGAGGCCGCCCTGATTCCCGCCGCTGCTCGACTGCACGATGCTCAGAAGCACCACGCCAACACCGAAGTACACCGAAAGAACGATGCCGATCGCGGCGTCTTCCTTAAGCCGCGTGTAGCGGACGATCCACTGCACCGTCAGCACGCCCAGCACACCCGTGACCGCCGCGCCCAGGAGCAGCACAGGCAGCGAGCGCCCTTCGGTCCCCAAAGCCGACGCAGCCAGAAACGCCGCGGCGATCCCCGGAAGCGTCGCGTGCGAGAGCGCATCGGCCATCAGCGCCCGCTTGCGCAGCAGACTGAAGACGCCGATGAGCCCGGCCGCGATCCCCAGCAGCGTGGCGCCAAGGATCACGATGGTCGTGTTGAATCCCGCCTGCAGCGTGAGCACCCGCGCCGCTTCGCTCAGTGTGGGCAGGCTCTCTTCTCGCGCGAGCGAACCGTGCTGGGCAAGAAGCGGGAGTTTGAGGAACGCGGCGTCCATGGAACTGTCACTGCACTGTCATGGCCCGGTCAGGGCACGCTCTGAAGCGACCGACCGCTCAGCGGTCATTGAATCAACGGTCCCCCGCGCGAGCGACGGCCTCGGCGGCCTCGGCCAGCAGCGTCAGACGCCCGCCGTACGTCTTGTGCAGATTCTCCGGCGTGAAGACCTGATCGACGGTGCCCGCCGCGACGATCCGCATGTTGATCAGCATTACATGGTCGAAGTACTCGGCGACCGTCTGCAGGTCGTGGTGCACGCAGATCACCGTCTTGCCCGCGGCCTTGAGCGACCGCAATACCTCGACGATCGCCCGCTCGGTCGCGGCATCAACACCCGCGAACGGCTCATCCATGAAGTACAGATCGGCTTCCTGCGCCAGTGCCCGCGCCAGGAACACACGCTGCTGCTGCCCGCCCGAGAGCTGGCTGATCTGCCGGTCCGCGAGCGACGCCATACCCACCCGCTCCAGACACTCGAGCGCCGCCCGCTTGTGCTTCCTCGTCACCGGCAGGCACCAGCCGATCTTGCGATACCGGCCCATCGCGACCACATCGAGCGCCGAGACCGGAAAGTCCCAGTCGACCGACTCCCGCTGCGGCACGTACCCGATCCGCGACCGCGCAGCCCGGTACGGCATTCCCCAGAACTCGACCTGCCCCGAGGCCCGTGGCACCAGCCCCAGGCACGCCTTGATCAGCGTGCTCTTGCCCGCGCCGTTGGGGCCCACGATCGCGACCAGCGCGTTGCTCGGCGCATCGTAATCGACGTCCCACAACACCGGCTTGCGGTGGTACGCCACCGTCATGGCGTGGATCGAGACCGGGCTCTCGGCCGAGTGCTCGGGCCGCGCATCGAGCGGCGACCGAGCCGCCGCGGGGCTGTGCCCGGGCGCCGGGGTCGTCGGCGCGATGTCGATCGGCGGCGGATGCGGGAGCGGGGGCGAGGTCTCGTCGCTGGGCGATCTCAAGGTGTCAGCTTCCCGTGCAGCCCGCCCGCGGGCGCTTCGCCACCCAATGCGCGTGCGATCGTCGTCACGTTGTGATCAATCATGCCGATGTACGTACCTTCGTACGTACCGGGAGCGCCCATCGCATCGCTGAAGAGGCTCCCGCCGATCACCACCGCGTGGCCGCGGGCCTTGGCGCCGGCGATCAGAGCCTTGATGTTGCGGTCCGATACCGTCGACTCGACGAAGACCGCGCCGATCTTGCGATCGACCAGCAGGCTCACCAGTCGCTCGATATCGCGGACCCCCGCCTCGGACTCGGTCGACAGTCCTTGGATACCCACGACCTCAAAGCCGTAGCGGCGGCCGAAATAGTTGAAGGCATCGTGCGCGGTCACCAGCGCCCGCTGGGTTTCGGGGACCGTCGCCAGCACCCGCTGCGCATACTCCGCCAACGCGGCCAGCTCGGCCTTGTAGGCCGCGGCGTTCTTCTCGTATGTCTCGCGTCCGGCCGCATCGCGGGCGATCAACGCATCGCGCACGACATCGACCGTCTTGCTCCACGCATCGGGATCCATCCACACGTGCGGGTCGTAGTGGCCTTCCATGTCCTCGGGCTCGAGCAGGTACTGCTCATCGAGCGCCTCGGTCACAGCGTGCACCTTGCGGCCCGAGCTCGCGGCCCGCACCAGCGCATCACTCATCTTCCCTTCCAGCAGCAGCCCGTTGTAGAACACGATGTCCGCCGCCAGCAGCCGCTGCATGTCGGTCCGCGTTGGCTTGTAGAGGTGGGGGTCGACGCCCTCGCCCATGAGGCTCGTCACCTGCCCGCGGTCGCCAACGACGTTGCGTGCGACATCCGCCACCATGCCGGTCGTGGCGACCACGTTGATCGTGTTGGTCCGCTCGGCCGCGGCGGTCTCGTGCGCCGGCTTCTCGTGTTCGGCGAGGAAGCCGAGCGTGAGCAGCATGAAGATGAACGTGCGAACGAACGGCGGCGGGCGGAGCAAGGCATCGAGCATGGTGTCGGACTCCGGGGTGGTGCGCTCGCTCGGACTCTCGTGGGCGTGCGTTCGGATCGTCAGCGGCGTGACTCGGCGCCTGTAGCCTTGGCTACGAACGCGGAAAAGGGTAGGAGCGATCGCATCATGAGGTCAATACGGTGGTTCGGAGGCACGGGGCGGCGGTTTCAGGCCGGCCTGGCAGCGCCGGAGACTCCCCGCCCTCCGATCAGAAGACGATCCCCAGCCGCACCCCGCCGACGAGGGCATCGTCGATCGCCGGGTCGCCGGAGGGGTTGATGATGTACTGAATCTCGGGTTGGACGTAGAAGAACCCGGTCGCCTGGACTCGGTAGTACGCGTCGATCACCCACTCATCCTCCTCGAAACCCGCCCCCGCGGCGTCGGACAGATCCGCGTACGACACATACACACCGGCCGCATCCGCCGCCCGCGACCCGATCAGTCCGCGCCCGACGATGCCCGCGGCGATGTGCTGGTGGAACTCGCTGACGTCGTCATCCGCCCAGCCGTACTGCGCAAAGCCGTACACGCCGCGGCCGCTATCGTCCTCATCCGCAGAACGGCCGGCATCCGGCCGCCAGAAGCGTTGCTCGATCGTCGCGTAGAACGAAGTCGAGCCGCTCTCGGTCTCGCCGTCGAACCGCGCGAAGTCGCCCGTGTGGTGCGCCACGCCGCACGACAGCCGCCCATCGTGGAGGGCGCCCAGCCGACCCCACCACAATGTCGCCTGACCGATGTGAAGGTAGTCATCGGACTTGTCATCACTAAAGAACGTCGCCGGCCCCCGCGTCCCCGTGCGCACACCGTCGACCTCCGCGGCCCCATCAAAGAACCCGTACGACAGTTCCAGTGCGGCCCGCTCGTGTTCGATCACCCGCCCGAACACCGCGATACCGGTCGCCGAGTCCGGGTAGGTCGCGAGCCCGACGATGGTGGGGGAGTACCCCGCCGAGGAGTTCGAGAAGTCCCCCGCGGCATCTACATACGCGAACTCGCTGTTCGCATCGAACTTGCCGGCCTTGACCCGCAATCGCTCATCGAACAATTCCTGCTCGTACCACAACTCGTAGATCGCATCGATATGCCGGTCGTTCTCGAGGTTCGAGTAGACCTGAATATCCCCCGCATCGCGAGACCCGCCGCGCTCCGGGTTCACCGACAGATACTGAACGAACACCGAAGCGCCGTCCAAGCCCGTCGCTACTTCGAGATCCAGCAGCGCATCGAGCGTGAAGAGGTTCCGCGTCGAAGCGCGGTTGTTCACGCCGCCATCCCACACGCTCGACCACTCGAATGTGTACTCGGCGTTGATGAACAGCCCGCGCGATTCCAGCCGCGAGCGGGAGCCGCCCCAATCGCCCGTCGCTCGGTCCCACGCGTACCACGGGGCGGCCGCGTTCACCCGCCCCTCCCAGCCGGCCGTTCCCTCCGTGCCCTCCGCCCCGGACGCCCGCGCCCACACCGACGTCCCGCCGAGCGGTCCAACGACGACACCAACGACGACGCCAACGACGAGTTCGATCTTCGGCATGGCGTTGAATGTAGCCGGGGCTACGAGCGTGCGTCAAGCAAACAACGACAGATCTCACGTCCGCCACACGATGCGGCTACAACGACTTCGTCTCAGCGATCGCCCGGAACCGGGCCAGCGTTTCCGGGCTCACGTGGTGCTCGATGCCCTCGGCATCAACCTCCGCGGTCCGCGGGCTGATCCCCAGCGTGAGCAGGAAGTCGCGCACGATCTCGTGCCGCTCGCGCGACAGCTTCGCCAGCCGTCGCCCCTTCGCCGTCAGCCGGATCGGCTGCCGCGGCTCGGTCGCCACCAGCCCCGCATCGCCCTCGAGCCGCCGGATCGTCTTGGTCACCGTCACGTGGCTCACGCCAAAGTGCCGCGCCAGATCCGTCACGCGGCAGGTCCCCGTGCGGTCGATCAGGTCGGCGATCGCCTCGACGTAATCCTCCGCGGTCTCGGTCGCGTGATCATCGCGGGTGCGGCGGTGTGGCTCATCAGTCGCGGGGTTGGGCATGGATCAGTTCATCTCTCAGCGTTCGTTGCGTGTCGTTGGCTCGGCAGGAAGGCCGAGCCTGGATGAATGTATCACTCCGGCTCGGCCGCGGTTGAGATCCGCCACGACCTGCTCAACCACGACCCGATCAACCACGACCCCGCTCAATCGCGCCCCGAATTCGCCGCAGCCCCCTCCACAGCGGCACGAGCGAAGCGATGATCAGGACCCACACGACCGCCGCGTGTACCTCATACACGATCGGCGGCTTGCCGGATCCGCCCGCGACGCCCAGCCGCTGCATCGCCGGCGCAATCCACACATTGATCAGGTGCATCAAGAGCCCGACCACCGCCATCAGTGATCCGACCAGAAACGGGATCCGTGCGCTCCTCGCGTGCGCCTCGATCACCTCGAGCCCGCACAGGAGAATCAGCCCCAACGCCAGGCTCAGCACGAATCCGCCCGCCGCGTAGCCCCAGAGCGCTGCGAAGTGGCCCGATGCGATCGCCCACAGCAGCAGCCCGATGCTCCAGCCCGTGCACCCGACGAGGCAACCGATCGTTCGCCCCATCCGGCCAGATGCGGCCCGCGCGTTCGAATCCCGCGTTGGGGCCGTGGTGGTGGTTGTCGTGCTCATGAGGGATTCTACTTCTCGTTGCGGGGTCGATCAGGGCGACCGCCGCAGGAACGCGATCCGCTGGTTCGGATAGTCGAACACCAGCACGAACGGCTCCAGCAACTTGCCGCCGATGTTGCCATCGGTTGTCGCATCCGCGAAGACCCCCTTGGCTTCCAGCGCAAACTGCGCTGGCAGGTCCTCGCTGCGGTGCCCGCCCAGCGTGAACGAGCGCAGCAGCCCGGCCTTCATCGCGACCGCACCGCCGACACCGCCGCTCTTCGAGTCACCGACCTCCCGGCCCGTGAGCAGATCGAGCCGGTCGACCGTCGGCTTGTGCAGCGCCACGGTCATCTGCGCAGCGCCCGTGTCCAGCCGGAACAAGCCATGGTGCCCCTCGAACTCGGCTTCGACATGCGGCAACCGCTGATCGATCACCAGCGGCGTCCATTCGAGTGCATCGCCCGCCGCAGACGGATCAGAAAGGCTGATCGCCGGCGCTGTCGCATCAAGCCGCACAACGCTGCGCGCCAGCAGGTTGTACCCGATCAGCCCCGCGATCGGCCGCCCCATGTGCTGCTCGAGGAATGACAAGTCCAGCACGACCATGAGCGGATCATGCATCGTCATCGCCCCCAACCGCAGCGATGCGGGCCGGCAGAATGATGCCGCTGTGCGGCCACCCACGCCGCTCGCCGGCACCTCGCCGAACTCATCCAGCCCGAGCGCCGTCACCACCGGCGTCGACAGCACACTATTGCCGGCGCCCGTATCGAAGATGAACCAACCCAGGTCCTGACCGTTGATCAAGGGGTGCACGAGCAGATGGCCGGTCGGAGCACGCACGACCTCCAACTCCGGCGC
This sequence comes from Planctomycetaceae bacterium, assembly GCA_040255445.1. Lineage (GTDB taxonomy): Bacteria > Planctomycetota > Phycisphaerae > Phycisphaerales > UBA1924 > JBDZUZ01. The sequence goes on from JBDZUZ010000003.1 coordinate 58,422, forward strand.
TGACGCCGCGTCCCACGCGGTGTCCGCCGGCGCCGATTCGATCATCTCGTACGGCGACCGGATGAATGTCGGCGCATCGGTAATCCGCTCGATCGACGTCACCATCCTCGGCCCTGAGTTCCCCACGGTCTCGAACCGCGATGGAAACATCACGCCTCCATGCTCGCGGTACCCATCGAGCGTGATCGTCGTGGTGTCCCCGCCCGAGGTGTACTCCCACCGCGCCGGCAACCATGTGCCGCGGTCGATGAAGAGCCGCCCGGAAATGTGCGCGGCCGGCACGGTGAACGCCAGCGCTGCCTCGCCTTCCGTGTCGGCCGCGGAATCGCGCGTGAAGCTCAATCGCCTCTCGCCCAGGTAGCCATAGTTCAAGACCAGCAGCCCCAACTGCGTCCGCTCACGCCCCGGCCCCATCAGCCGGAGCGTCTCCCCGCCGATATCCGTGATCCACACCTCGTCGCCGTTGATCGCCGCGGCGGTGCTGATCGCGCCATCAACCCGCTGCACTGCGGTGGTATCGCCCCCGAACAGAAACGAGAAGCGCGATGGCAACTGTGCGATCGTCGCCTCACCTTCGAGCAGGAAGCCGGTGGGGTGCTCCGCGATCCTGGCGTAGCCGACCGCATCGCGCACCCGGTCGAGCAGCTCCGACACCTCCGTCGAGTCGGACGCCCCAGTCGCCGCGCTCGAAGCGCCCGAGGTACCCGATGCGTGCGGCTGCCCCGCCCGGCAGGCGGCCACGTTGCAGGTCATTCCGATCACAGCCGCGGCGACCAGGCCCATTCCCAAATGGCGTTGATTCATGTCGAGCTCCCCTTCTTCGTGCGACCACGCTTCTGACGCGCTGGCGGCACTGCGACCGGCGCAAAGCAATAACTGAACGCGACAAGCTGATCCGCGGGGTCATCGCCCCCGTTCCGCACGAGGGCCGCGATCGCATCGAGGTGCTTCTGCACCTTGGCCAGATCGCTCGCACGGATCCGGCCGCGGCTGCGGCCCGCCCAGGTGTTGCGCTGCTCGGTCTCGGTCGACCGCGTCCGCGCAATCCCGTGCGCCAAAGCATCGCGGAAGTCCCGCTGCCCGAGCCGCAGGGCCGCGGCAACGACCCGCACAACCGCGGCATCGCCCGCGCCGCCCCCCGCACCACCCCGCTCGACGATCACCGGCCGCCCCGCCAGGTCGTACACCGCGGCGAACCGCGTGCCGGCCCGCACGCGATCGACCTCGCGCACGATCCCGGCTCTGACCAGCGCGGTCAGGTGGTAGTACAGCGTGTCCGCCGGCCTCCCCAGTTCCGATGCGATCTCGGCAATGGTCGCGCGCCCCCTCGCGCTCAGAGCATCGATCACCTCCTGCCGGACCGGCGAGGTGATGGCGCGGATCTGCGCTGGGCGGGAGATGCGGAGCGGGTCTGGCACATAGTATTGTAATCCGGGCCAGAATTACAAATCAAGCCGCCCTGGGACGCCGCGGCTCCGATCAGGGCAGGCAAGGTCGGCCGCCCAGCCGGTCCGCCCAACCGGGCCGCCCCAGTCCTGACGCACCCCCTGACTCACCCCCTGACTCACCCCCTGACTCACCGACGTCTGATCGACCCCGCCTCGATGGACAGAACCTCGAGATTCCCCACGCTCGTCAGCAACCCCCGCAACTCGACCGGCTCACCCAGATACGGCCGGACCGCCGCGATCGTCTCCTCGATCGTCGCCGCCCGCAGCAGCACCGTCCGCGGCCGCCCGAGCGTGTCCCATGTCAGGATCGCCGGGGGAATGCCGCCGTCGATGCACAGCGTGGCGCACGCCTTGTGCCCCTTGCCGTCCCCAGGCTTCATCGCGCCAAGGAAACACTTGCTGTCGAGGATCTCCCCCGACAGCTGCACCGACCGCGCCGAAGGGCTCAACGCGGTCATCCGGATCGGCCCAGTATCCCGCTGCACGGCGTCCTCCGCCGTGTCCAGCTCGATCATCCGTTCGCGGTTGCGCTGCAGGGTCCAGCCGCGCAGCCGCACCCGCCCCTGCGAGTACGGCGCGAGCCGCTCGGCCGCGCCGACCTTCCCCATCTCGACCACCAGGTACGCGGCCCCATCGTCCGTCAGCAGCACCGGATACGGCATCATCGTCAAGAGGCCGCTGTGCTCCGTCGGCGTCCCCGTCGCCCACACGCCCTCGCCCGGATCACGCTGGGCCGCGGCCATCATGCCCGCCATACCGACGATCACCAGCAGCAGCGCCGGCACCGCGACCCGCAGGAACCCTCGGTGCCGCGCCGGCGCCGGCCGATAGCCGACATAAAGCTCGCCCCGCCGGGTCCCCTGCATCACGCACCGTTCCCTTCGCTCCGCGGCCGCGCCGGCGTCTGTAGCGTTCCCGGCGCGCTCGCATCGGCCCGCACGAATATCCGCCGACCCTCCAGCCGTACCTCGTATGTCGGGATCTTCTCCGTGTACGGCGGCGGGCTCTGCCCGTCCTCCGGCCGGTACTGGTACCCGTGCCAGGGGCACGTGATGCAGCCGTCGATGATGCGTCCCTCGCCCAGCGGCCCGCCCTGGTGCGCGCACACATTCGACACCGCGCACACCGAATCGTCCTCAGCGCGGAATACGGCGATCCGCTCCTGTCCTCCGGGGCAGAGCACTCGCGCTGCGCCCGGCTCGATGTCGTCGATCACCCCCGCATCAATCCACGCGCCCGTCGCCGCGGCGGAACTGTCGCGCCGCCACTCACGAACTCCCGCGAGCGTGTGGAGCGCCGCGATCAACGCCGTCCCGCCGAACAACAGCACCGCGTACAACGGGTTGGTCTCTGATTGCAGCGACCCCAGCGCCACGTGCGCCAGCACCAGCCCGTACGCGACATACAACAACATGTGCAGCGTCTTCCAGAACCGATGCCCCAGGACGCTCAGCCAGAAGTCGTGGCTGGTGGCCGCCATGACGAAGAAGATCAGAAGCGCCAGGAGCCCGAGAACCTCGAAGGGAAAGCCCGAGATCGATGCGAACGAGTCGTATCCGGCCACCGTCGCCGAGACCGGATCACGCACGCCGAACCCGCCATAGAAGAGCGTGGCGAGGACTCCGTGCGCCGCGGCGATCACGAAGAACGTCACGCCCAGATGCCGGCGGTTGTACAGCAGCGGTGCGAACCGATCATCGAGCCGCGCCAACGGACCGATCGCCAGGATGATGTGCAGCAGCACGATCGCGAGCGTTGCAAGGCCGCGAATGAGCAGGATCGGCGGCGTGATCTCCGATGGCGGTTGATACAGCGCGACCCCGAGGCCCACGAACACCGCGAGAAACAGCACACACGCCGCCGCGATGACCGCGTCGTACACCCGCTTGTGCCGGTTCCATTGCACCCACCGGTACGCGTTCGTCATGGCGCACCCACCTCGGTTCCGGTTTCTGCCTCGCCCACCGCCGGATCCCCTGCTCCATCTGCCCCCGCGTTCCCCCCCGAACTCGGCGCCCCGCTCGCCGCCCCGCCCGCAGGAGCGATCGCTCTCGACGCCCCATTCGCGGGGGCCACGGTCGAGAGCGGCAGATCGCTGTGCGCCGCCGGCCGCGGCCGGTTCAGCACCAGCATCACGAGAGCCAGCAGTCCCAGCGGCCCCGCGACCAGCCAGAAGACCGCGTGAATACCGCGATGACGGCGGGTCATGAAGTCATCCCTTCCGGTGCGCGATCCGCTCTCGCCCGCGGCGACCCGACCCATCGCATCAGAAGGACCGGCCACACCGCCACCACACCCGGAAGAAACAGCAATCGGACCGAACGCGGTGATGCGGCAGCGGCGGCGTTGATGACGGTGATCCCACGAAGCAGGAACGGGCCCGCAAAGAGCAGGCCGAGCGCAGCGTACACGGCGATGGTCAGCAGGAGTACCTGGGTCATAGCAGCAACCACGCTCACACCAATAACCGGTTCGGAAGACCGTACGGAGATTACCCGATGCCGCGAACCGGTGCCGGGTTGCATATCACGGCGGATTGCAGGAAGGCCGTCAGACCTTAGCCATCCCCGGCCGTATCCAGGGACGCGATCGCCTGATCAAGCCGCCCGATCTCCGGGTTGTCCGCGCCCCCCTGAGCCGCCGCGGCGGCCTTCCGCTCAACAAGGAAGCCGCGGGCTTCATCGATCCGCCCAAGAGCCCGAAGCGCCGACGCGATCATTCGGCACAGATCGACCGTGAGCGGATCCGCCGGCCCTCGGACCGAGACCGCCCGATCCAGGATCTCGTGCGCCTCGACGAGGCACTCCTCGTGCCTTGCCAGCTTCAGGAGCACGTACGCGTGGTTGGAGCGCAGCCGAAGGGAGTCCGGGTGATCGGGTCCGGCCAGCGAGATCATCGCCGCGGCCGCCTTCGCCGCCAGCGGTTCGGCGGGCTCGAACCGCTCCGTACGCAGATACAGACCGGCAAGACTGTTGTAGAGCATGACCCAGCGCGGATCCTGTTCCGGGAGACCCGTCTCGGCGGCCACGAGCGTCTCCCTCAAGAGACTCTCGGCGTCCTCGGTCCGACCCATCCGCGTCCACAGGATCGCGAGTGTGCAGGCTGTGTTAATAGTGCTCTGGTGATCGGCGCCGAGGATCCGCCGCTTATCGGTCAGGGTCGCTGCATACAGGTCCGAAGCCTCGGCGTTCCGCCCCGCTTCCATGTACACCCCCGCGAGGTTGTGCGCAGTGGTGAGCGTCCTGGGGTGGTCCGCACCGAGCGCCCGCTGCTGGGCGTCGAGCACCTGGCGGAACATCGCGATCGCCTCGTCGAAGCGGTCCAGATCCTCGAGCAGCATCGCCAGGTTGTTCGCGGCCGTCAGCGTCGACTCGTGCTCGATCCCGAAGTGTTCGGCTCGCGCGGCGTGGATCTGCGCCAACTGGTCGGCGGCATCATTCGTGCGGCCCATCCGACCGTACAGCGTTGCAAGGTTCAACTGCACCGAGAGCGTTTCCGCGTGATCCGAGCCTCGGATACGCCTCGAGCGTTCCAGCAGCGGCTCGAGGATCTGGAGCGCTTCGGGGTAGCGAGCTCCGTGCGTCAGCACCGTAGCAACGCGTGCCTCGGCCCCGAGCGCGCGGTCGCTGTCAGCGCCGAAGTGGCGCGTGGCATGGTCGGCCGCCTCGCGGAACGTCGCCTCCGCCTGGTCAAGCGCTCCGATGCTCTCAAATGATGCGCCGATCGTGATCAGCATGTCCGATGCCGCCTCTGGAACATCGGCCAACTCCGAACCCACACGTTGCTGCGCTCCCGCCAGGATCCCGCGCAGGAGCTCCGTGTCCTTCCCTTTCGCGAGCGCCGGATCAACGCCAGAGAAAATGCTCTGCGCGAAGACCGCCGCGGCATCCGAGCGCGCCCGTTGCGATTCGAGCCGCTCGGCGTTCTCGTGCTGCCGCACCGCGAACACCACCGCGCCCGCCGCCAGCGCGACGACCGCGGCCGCAACCAGCGCCACCGAGACCGACTCCACCCAGTGCCGACGCAGAAACTTCGCCGCCCGGTATCGCACCGAGGCCGGCCCCGCCTCGAGTGGCTCGTGCTGCAGGTACCGCCGGACATCCGCGGCGAGGCTCGGCACGCCGGGATACCGCAGCGCCGGATCCTTCTCCGTCGCGCACCGGATGAGATGATCAAGCTCGCCGCGCAATTCCCGCCACAGCCGATTCGTGTCCGTCCGCCGGACCGCCGCGATCGGCTCCGCCGCAGCGCCCAGCGAAGTCACCCGCGATGACGGCCGCGGCGGATTCTCATCCGCGATGATCCTCGCCAGTTCCGGCAGCGGCGCCGTCTCGAGCCGCTGCGGGTCGAAGGGCGGCACGCCGGCGAGCAGCTCGTACAGCAGCACGCCCAGCGCGTACACATCCGTCCGTGTGTCGATCTCGCCCCCGCTCGCCTGCTCGGGCGCCATGTACATCGGCGTCCCCAGCACCTGCGCGGGGTGCGTCACGGCGGAGTCCTGCCCCCGACCCGTGATCGCTTTCGCGATGCCAAAGTCGATGACCTTGGGCTCGGGCCTGCCGTCGAACTCGACGATGAGCACATTCCCCGGCTTGATGTCGCGATGGATCACGCCGCGTTGGTGCGCGTGCTGCACGGCGAGGCAGACCTTGTGGAAGAGATCGAGCCGCTCGCGGATCGTCAGCCGGGCCCGGTCGCAGTACGCCGTGATCGGCGCGCCCTCGACCAGTTCCATCGCAAAGTAGGGCCGCCCGCCCGGCGTGGTCCCCGCCCCGTAGATGCGGGCGATCCCCGGGTGCGTCATCATCGCCAGCGACTGCCGCTCGAGCTCGAACCGTTGCGCGATCGCGCGGCTGTCCATGCCCGGTTTCAAGAGCTTCAGCGCGACATCACGCTTCACCGGGGTTTCCTGATGCGCCCGGTACACGATCCCGAACCCGCCCTCGCCGATCCGCTCGACCAGCGTGTACGGGCCGACCTTCTCGCCGAGTTCCTCGCTGAACCCATCCTTGGTCTCGACCGATGGGAACCCGTCCGCCGGCGGCGGTGCGGTGCGCGCTGTCAGCAGCGCATCCGCCTCGACATACGCCTCCAGCAGCGAACGCGCGGCCTCTCGCACCGGCTCGTCCGCCGCCGCGTGGTCGATGAACGCCGGCCGCTCCGCCGTGGGCAGATCCAGCGATGCCAGGAACAACTCCTTCGCCGCCGCGGCCATCTTCCGTGCAATCATGGATCGCCCCCGTCCGCCTCCAGCAACTGCGCGAGCCGCGCCTTGGCAAACGCCCACTCACGATGAACGGTGCGTTCTGAGAGCTCGAGCGTGCGTGCTGTGTCCTCGACACTCAGGCCGCCGAAGAACCGCAGTTTCACGATCTCCGCCGCCCGCGGGTCCTCCGCGGCCAGCGCATCGAGCGCTCCGTCCAGATCCAGAACACGCTGCGGCTCGGCCTCCTCGGCCAGGTCCTCGATGCGCAGCGGCCCGCCCGCAACGCCGCCCCCGCGCTTCTGCGCCCGCCGGGCCCGCGCGTGGTCTACCAGAATCCGCCGCATGCACTCCGCCGCGGTGCGGTAGAAGTGCGCGCGGTCGTTGAAGGTGATGTCCGCATCGGCGATCAGCCGGACATACGCCTCGTGTACCAGCCCCGTAGCGCCCAGCGTGTGATTCGGCCGCTCCGACCGCATCCGCGCCGCGGCCATCGCCCTCAGGCTGTCGTACACGATCGCGAGCAGTTCCGAGCCCGCCGCCGGATCCGCACCCGCACGCGAGAGCAGCCGAGTCACCTGTCGCGGATCGCCCATGCCCGTGTCCTCCCGGCCCGCCACCCTGGGGCCAAACGCACGGCGTCCCCGCGATCGTACCGCGGGGACGCCCACGCCAGAAAGTCACCTATCCGAAAGTCACGTTCCCGAAAGTCACCTACCCGAAAGTCAGCTTCCCGGAGGTGCCATGCCCTGGATTGCGCTCCCCGACCGTGCTGACCTCGGCTACTTGGCCGCAACCCGCATCCCAAGCGTCGCCGGCATACCACCCGCCTGCCGCTCCAGCGGCGTCTCCTCGCCACGCCACCGCCGCACCGGGCTGGGCAGGAGCGACGGCACCTGCCGCCGGTACCCCAGGTACCGCTCGCCAAACGCCCGTACCAGGTCCCGCTCCTCCATCGCCGTCCCGATCAGGATGTACCCCGTCATCGCCGCGGCGAAGAGCAGCCGCCCGGCCGTCATCGTCGGCGCTGCCCAGAACGACAGCAGGAAGCCGAGCATCAGCGGGTGCCGGACCAGCCGGTAGGGGCCGACGACCTGGAAGTTCATGTGCGTGTACGGCTTCTGCAGAAGATTCAGCACGACCTGCCGCAGCCCAAAGAGATCGAAGTGTGAGATCACGAACGAAGACCCAAGCACGAGCGCCCACCCCGAGGCGAACACCGACCACAGCACCACCCGCACCGCCGGCGTCTCGACATCCCAGATCACTCGCGGCATCGGCGCCCACGCGATGTACATCACCGCGAGGCAGAGCGAAGCCGCGAGGACGAACGTCGCCCGCTCCGCCGCCGCCGGCACGAAGCGTGTCAGCCAGACCTTGAAACGAGGCCGTGCCATCACCGCGTGCTGAGCTCCAAAGAGCGCTACCAGACCAACATTGATGAGCGCCGCCAGCCATAGCGGTGGCCCGCCGGCCCCGACCTCGCCCGAGCCCGCGTGCTTCACCGGCAGAAACCCGCCCGTGAACGCGATCAGGTAGAGGAACACCGCGAAGAACGCCCCGTACGCAAGAAGCCCGTAGGCCGCGACCGTCAGCCGTCCCGCCAAGGGACGTGCCGCCGGTGTTGCGAGTCCAGTCATCGTTGTCATGATCATCCTCCAGTGCTATGCAAGGCGCCGACGGATCGTCCGCGGCGCAACAGCGTCTCTACTGCTCAACAACCAGTTCCGGCGCGTAGCCGGACGGCAGCGAGATGTTCCAGCGATTCGGCGAGCGTCGCAGCGATGAGGCAAACGCCGCACGCACCAGGTGCTCCGCCGCATCCGCTCGCACAACTACCCGTACGGCCAGCGGATCCATCCCCGGATTCACCCACGGGTCCAGCCCGAAGAAGCCGCGCAGATCCAGCGCGCCGCGCGTCTCGATCCGCACCGCGATGAGCCCGATCCCGCGCCGCGTGCACTCCACCACGAAGCCCACCGCGATACACGCGTTGAGCGCGGCAAGCAGCATCTCCTGCGGGTTCGCCGCCGTATCCGATCCGCCGATCCCCACCGGCTCATCCGACGCGATGTGGTGCCCGCGGGCGATCTCCCGGCCGGCCTGCTCCCACGCATCGATCCGAGAGTCCAGCCGCATGCCCCCCTTCCAGTCCGTCCGCACCCGGAAGGCCAGACGGCCCTGGGCCGCATCCTGCGCGATCGCCTGGATCGAGCGCGACATCGCCGCGATATCCAGCCCGTTCAGCGCTGTCCGGCGGAGCGGCGTGCCGGCAAATGTGGTCACAGTCTGTTCGGTCATTGGATCCTCCGATCGCTTGGCTCGCCGAATTCCCGGCGACACACAAGCAAGCGGAGAACACCCGGTTCCCCTGCCAGACTTTCGTGAGAACAGCCCCCGCGGCCAGAGCTCGCGGCGCGAGAGGACCGCGCTACGCCCCTGCCCGGCGTCCCAGCCGCCTTGCCGCCGCGTGCCACACCAGCCCGACAGCCAGCAGCCCAAGCCCGGCGATCCACGCCGCCGGCTCCACCCAGAAGGCCAGCCCAAGGCAACCCAGGAGCCCCGCGACGGAGACAACCCTCGGGTAAAGCAGTTGTTCGCGCCCCAGCCGCAGCGAGGCCAGGTTCGTGATCGCGTAGTAGATCAGCACCGTAAAGGCGCTGAACGACCACGTCGCCTTGACGCTCCCGATCGACGCCAGCCCGGCGATGACGACGCCCACCACGATCACCGCCAGATACGGCCCCGGCCGCGGCGCGACCCGCGCCAGCACACCCGGCACATCGCGCCGACGAGCCATCGCCAGCACGACCCGCGACAACCCCAGCACGAGGTTGAGCAGCACCCCGAGCATCGCGGTCATCGCGCCGATCGCCACAAGATGCGCGAGCCACGGCCGACCCAGGTCTTCGGCCGCCCGCTCCAGCGGCGCAGCGCCTCCATCAACGAATGATGCGAAGCGGTCAGCGCCCACCGCACCGATCGCCGCCGCCGCGACCGCGGCGTACAGCAGCGACGACACCACCAGCGTTGTCATGATGGCGAGCGGGATCGTCCGCCGCGGCTCGCGGACCTCTTCGCCCATCGTTGCGATCCGCCCGTAGCCCGTGTAGGCCACGAACATCAACGCCGCCGCTTCAAGGAACGCCCGTCCGCCTCCGGCCTCCGGCAAGAAGGGCCGGAAATGCTCCGCACTCTCCACCGCCCGCGGCGCGGCCACGATGCAGAAGGCCGCCAGCGCCGCCAGTGTGACCGCAACGATCACTCCGTTGACCGCCGCGGAACGGCGGATGCCGCTCAACACCAGACCCGTCACGACCACAACCGCCAGCACCGCAACCGGAACGATGGGCCAGTCCACGCCGAGAAACCGCGTGAGGTACGACGCGAACCCCAGCGCCGCCGTCGCCGCGGAAGCCGACTTTGCCGCGAGGAACATCCACCCCGCCGCGAAGCCGCTCGCCGGGTTTAGCAGGATGTAGCCGTACTCATACGTGCCCCCGCTGACCGGATGGTTCGCGGCGAGCTGGGCGCTCGAGAGCGCGTTGCAGGTTGCCAGCCCCGCCGCGACCACGACCGCCGCGATCACCGCCGGCCCCGCCACCGAAGCGCCAAGCGCGAGACTGACAAAGACCCCCGTCCCGACGATCGAACCCAGACCCAGGAGCGTCGCCCCCGGCACACCCAGCGCACGTTCGAGCTGTTGATGCGGCTGACTCATCGGCGTGTCAGCGTAGCTCGCGAGCTATCCGCGGTAGACTGGCGGCGATGCCCGAAGCGAGTCTTCACAATCCAACCGACCAGCGTCCCGACCGCACCCGCCCAGCTCGTGTCCGCCTCGCCAGCCTCGATGCCTTCCGCGGCCTGGTCATCGTGGTCATGTTCCTCGTCAATGTCGCCGGCACCGATCCGGCCTTCCCCGCCTGGTTCCCGCACCGCGGCTGGAACGAGGGCCGCATGGGCAACGGCCTGGCCGACTTCGTCTTCCCCTGGTTCCTCTTCATCGTCGGCTGCGCGATCCCCTTCTCGATGTCGGGCGGCCGCGGCGCTGGGCGGCCGGCGTGGCTGCGCATCCTCATCGCGTTCAAACGCGGCCTGATAATCTATCTGCTCGGCACGCTGATGTGGTGCGCGACCATCGGCTACACCCGCCCGATCACGCTCGATGTGTTCCTGCACTGGGACATCCTGCCGCTGATCGGTTTCGCATACTTCCTGGGCGTCTGTGTACAGCACCTGCCGCCGGCCGGCCGGATCGCATTCCTCGCCGCGGTGATCGCGTGGAAGTGGGTCCTGTTGACGCGCCTGCAGGCGCCCGATGCCGATCCCGCTGTTGTCGAGGCCGCGCTCTTCTGGGACCGCGCTGCCAACATGCAGCAGCACATCCACGCATCGTTGGGGTGGTGGGGGGTCATGCTCACCCAGGGCCTGCCCGCCGCCGCGCTCGTCGTGCTCGGGGCCGAGGCCGCCCGCATCCTCCGCGGCGGCCGGGAAGCATCACAGAAGTTCACCATGCTCGCCGCCGGCGGCCTGGCGATGGTCGCTGTGTCCTACCTCTGGCACCGCTTCGGCGGCTTCCCGTACAGCAAGGACTTCTTCACCACCAGCTACGTGCTCCTCGCCGCGGGCAGCGGCGCCGCGATCCTCGCCGCGATGTACTGGGTGATCGATGTCCGCGGCTGGGCGAAGCTGGGGTTCCTCCGCGTGTACGGCATGAACGCGCTCGCCGTTTATGTCCTCGCCGAGTTCCTCTGGAAGACCGTGCTGATGCGCTGGCAGGTCGAGACACCTGCCGGCGGCGGATCGGTCGCCATCGTCACGCTGAAGGCCTGGCTCCAGCACTGGACGACGCCGACAGTCGGCTCCTGGCTCCTGGTAACGATCTATATCCTCGCCTACTGGGCCGTGAGCTGGCGGCTCGACCGCTCGGGCATCTACATCAAGGTCTGACCGCCCCGTGCGATCAGGCGCCAGCGCGCACGAAAAAGGCCCGCCGATTGCTCGGCGGGCCCCGGGACCTGACAGTGGATCAGCGGCGGTATCACACGCCGACCCGCATCGTCAGTTGCAGCCGCCGGCCTCCCAGCGGGCGAAGAAGAACGGGATGTCGTCGCCATCGACGCCGCCCGAACCGTCCACATCGCCGCAGGGCGCGCCGGCCTGCCAGTCGTTGAAGAACGCCGCGATGTCGTCGCCATCGACGCCGCCCGACTGATCGAAGTCGGCAGCGCAGGCGGGGCAGGTGCTCGGCTGGTCAACACCGAAAATGTAAATCTGGCGGTTGTTGAAGTCCGCGATCGCCAGACGCTGATTCTGCCCGTCCCAGAACAGGTCGTAGTACCCGTTGCCGAGCGCCGCGTCGAACGTCGAGCCGTCCGCATTGAGCAGCTGCGTCGCCGCGGGCGTGCCGTCGGTGTTCACGAAGCGGATCTTGCCGGCGAAGGCCTGGCCGGCCGCCCCGTTGTCGCGGAAGTTGTACGCGACCACATCGCCGCCGGGCATGCCCCAGAGGATCGACACGTTCTGGCCGTTCACGAACGGCGCATCACCGCCGTCGACCAGGATCAGCCCGTTGGTGATGTTGGGGTTGCTGAAGTCGTTGCCGTTGTTCGCCCCGCGGTTCACGATCGCCAGATCGTTGTTCGCCCGCACCGCGACCAGACCCGTCGTCGGGTGCACATCGATATCGCGGTAGAACGTGCCGCTCAGCGAGCCGCCGTTGCCCGCCACAGCCGTCCGCGGCGAGGCAACGCCGCCCGATGCGTTCACCGCGCTCGCGTCATACACCCGGTCGTTCAGCATGTCGAACGTCGTGGAATCGACGCCGAACGGTCCCTGCTGCTGCACGGAGTTCGCGAAAGGAGCGCCGCCGCCGCACCCGTACCCGGCGAACTCAACGATCGCCGCGACCGGGTCCGTGAAGTTGATCGGACCATCCGCGACCGTCTGGCCCGTGCCGCAGTTGAACGAGTTGATATCCATCCGCACGAAGCCCTGGGCGTTGAAGCCGTAGTCCCACGCCGGGCCGGCGCCGCCGCGCGGGCTCAGCCCCGCCGGGGCGGCCGTCACCAGGATCGGGTTGAGCTGCGTATCGACGTCGTACCGACGGATCGAGCCCGCCGTGCCGACGCCGCCCGCATCGAACGACACCAGCAGGCCAAAGTTCGACGTGTAGGCCATGCCCGTGAAACCGCGGAACGCGGGCAGGCTCGTCACGCTCGTCGGGATCGTCCGGAACACCCGCTCGCCGAAGATGTTCTCGATCTTCACCACCTGGCCGCTGGCGGTTACGCCGGTGTTGTTGAAGCCGGCGACGAACAGGCTGTCCCCCACCAGCGCGATCGCCGACGGGTTGTTGCCGACGAAGAATCCCGGGTTATTGACCGAGTCCGACAGCAGGGCGACGTCCTGCGTCGACTCGAGGTACAGGTTCTGCGCAAACGCGACACCGGCGAGGGGAAGGCCGGCGGCGGCCGCGAGGGCCAGGTGCTTCTTCATCATCGTGGTTCTCTCCCGAAGAGGGCCCGAGTGGGGACCCAAGGCAATCGACCGGCCGCGCCGAAGGCAGCCTCGTCGCTCGATATTATATAACCCCGGCTGTTGCGCCTAGCCATATTTTGCCGTCTGCGCGGCCAGAACCGCGCTCCGACCCGGCTTTGGCCCGATGTTCTCGGTCCTCGAATCACCGTGTGTTCGTAGAATGTCCGGATGCCAGCCGCGCTGCGCCCACCGCCGCGTGCCAGTCGTCGCGGCCGAAGCCAAGTGTCCAGGAAGGCCGCGCCAGGGCCGTCAGGCCCCCCTCGACGTGCTTCCGGAGCGCGCCCGACAACCCAGCGAGCCGGATCCCCACGCCTCCCAGCAGCCGCACATGGTCCGGCCGGTACATCGCGTGCCCGATCCGGATCGCCCTCGCCAGCGCACGCACCGGCGGGTCGTCGGGACCGATAAATTGCAGAATCTCTTCGCCCCCGGATTCCCCGCCCGACCCGTACCTGGCAATGAGCGCGGGCAGCCCCATGTACGCCTCCAGGCCCCCCGCTCCGCCATCCGGTCCAACCGGCGGCGCATCGTCCAGCGACACATCGATCTGCCCCAGGTGGCCGCACGAGCGCCCCGTCACGATCAGCGGCCGACCGTCGTCCAGCACCGCCGCGCCGACACCCGTGCCTAGCGAGATCGCCAGCAGCCGGCCCCGCAGCGCCTCGACCGCCGCGATATCCGACGCCGCGGCGATCGCGTCGGTCGTTGGCACGACCGGGATCGAACCCGCGGGTGTCCCGAAGGCGTCGGCGACCAGATCGCAAAACCGGAGCCCCGAGAGGCCCGGCACATTCGCCGCGTACTCGATGCCGTCGCCCGCCGCGTTCACAAGCCCGGGCAGGCACAGCCCGATCGCTGATGCGCCCCGCGGATCGACACCCAGCCCATCCGCCGCGGCCCGCACGGCCCGCGACAGCGTCGAGCGGTCCGCACGGCTGTAGCGGTCGCTCACCGCCCGCGCGATCACCACGCCATCTGCGTCGATCGCCGCGGCCTTCACCGCCGTGCCGCCGACATCCAGCCCTATTGAAATCGATCCCCGCATGCGCGGCCGCTCCTCGGGGCGCAATCTCCAAACGCGTCCCGCCTCATCATTCGCGGCCCGAGAGCACATCAGCCGACTCGCCCGCCCGCAGCAGGAAGCGCAGGAACTCGGTGTCCGCCGCGGTGGTCAGACCGTCGCCGTCGACATCCGCCGGCGCCCGTTCCTGCGCGTGCAGATCCTCGATCGTGAGGATGCCATCGCCATCGACATCAGCCGCAATGGATCCCGGCCGCGACAACACCAGCCCCCGCAGCGATTCGAGATCCGCCCCGTCGATCCGCCCATCGGCGTTGAGATCGAACAGATGCACGACATCCGGCCGCGCCGGCGTCTGGCCCGATGCCCGGGCCACCGCCCGCACATGCGCCATGCCGACCGCGCCCGTATCCGTGAAAACCGACCGCAGGATGAGCCCGCCCAGAGCCGCCTGATCGGCCGCATCAATCACACCGCTGCCATCGATGTCGAAAGGCGCCAAAGGCGGCGTCGCCGTGATCGGCGTCCCGCGATAGACCGCGTTGAAGTTCGCAAGGTCGCCCCCATCGAGCCGGCCGTCCCGCCCGACATCGCCGACGATCGGCGTCGCCGATCCCACCAGCCACTGCCGCAACTCCGTCCGTTTGGCCGGGTCGCTGAACGGAGTCGCATCGAAGAACACGAAGCTCTGCACCCCGTCCTGCACAATCGCCGAGAGCTGCGCGGTGATCGCCGGATGCGACGATGTGCCCGTGATCGCCAGCCCCGCCGCGACCCGCCGCCCCGCCGCCTGCCCCAGCGTTGTCTGGATGTCCGACCGGATCGACGATGTCGACGACCCGTACGCCATCGGGATGATCGTTTCAACGAAGCCGTTCGCCGCCCATGCGGGCCAGTCCTGACACTTCGTCAACTGCGAGGTTGAGGACATCGCCGTCGCGAAGATCGCGCAGGAGAAGTCGAGCGCCGGCGACACCGAGTTCAGCCCCAGGTGGATCTGGTTCGCCGCCTCGGAAATCCCCGCCCGCCGGAACGACAGGAACTTGGACCAGTGCGATCCGCCCGTCGTCGCCGCGGCGGTCGACGGATTGACTCCGTACATGCCCTGAAACGTCGATACAGCCCAGGTGTCGTAGCTCCACGGCGCGGGGAACGAGTCGCCCGTGTTGTTGTCCAGCGGGTAGCGGTGGTAGTCAATGTGGATGCCGTGCAGCCCGGCGTACCCCGCGAGCTCCGCGGCGTAACTCCGCAGCTTCGCCTGCACGCCCGGGTTCGCGAGATTCGCGAACACCTGGCCCGGAGTGCCATCCCCCCCGGTCTGCCCCGTGGCGATGTTCAACACCCGCCACTCGGGATTGTTCGTGAAGTTCGAAGCGCCCGTAGAGCTGTATTGCCAGTAGCCTGTCTCCAGCCACGCGTGCGTGCGGATTCCCCGCCGCGCCGCCCGCGTGATCGCTTCCTGCAGATAGTCGAAGGTGAACCGCCGCTCGAACACGTTCGAGCTGTTGGTCGCGACGCCCCAGTAGAGCGTCTCGAGATACAGGTCGGTGATGCCCGCTTCTGCGATCTGATCCAGCACGGTGTCGAGGCCATCGAGCGTCGACGGCGGCCGCAGCCACACGCCGCGGATCGGCCTCGCGGCGGGCGGCGGCGGCGCGGAGGCATCGCGGAAACCGAGGTGATTGGCGACCGCGCGGAACGCCCCATCGCTCGGCCGATT
Organism: Planctomycetaceae bacterium; assembly: GCA_040255445.1. GTDB lineage: Bacteria > Planctomycetota > Phycisphaerae > Phycisphaerales > UBA1924 > JBDZUZ01. Next base: position 74,357 of record JBDZUZ010000003.1, read on the forward strand.
CACCAGCCGCGTCGGACCCGGCGGGTCGTACACGAAGCTCGTCGACCCGCCGCCATCAAGATTCACGGCGTTGTGCGCGCCGCGTTCGATCAACAAGTCCGCGAGCTCCGGCAGCGTCATCCCCACGCTCCACCCCGGCTGCCGCCCATCGATCGTGATCACGATCAGCCGCGTGCCCGTGACATCAACACCAACCGCCGTCCGCGGATTACGGTTGATCGGATCGACCCGCGCTCCCTCGCCCGTCGCAACACCCGCCGAGACCAGCAGCGTTCCCGGCAGCGAGTCACCAGTCCCCGGCCCAACGCCCGCGACCGCCTCCGTCACACCCGCGAGCTGGTTGGAAGCCAGGTACCCGATCGTCGCGCTCCCCGGTCGGAACGCCACCGCCGGATCCGGCTGCGGCCCGGCCACACGCACCGGCGACACCACCACGCCATCGGAGATGCTCAGCCCGATGATGTCCGCGTTGCTCCCGCCCAGCGAGCCAAAGAAGTTCGCGTTGACCGCCAGTGTCAGGTTGTTCGCCGCCTGCCACGTGTCCGTCCGCTGCAGGACCGCATCACCGGGCGATCCCGCCGGCGGCGGCCCCGTCACCACGACCTCCAGCGCCGGATCCGACAGATCGATCGTCGCGATGAACCCGCGAGCAGTCCCGCCCGGCGTCGACCGCACGAGCTCCTGCACGCGCACCGCCTGCGCGTAGATGCTGCCGCCGGGCAACGACACCGCCGCGACCAAAGCAAGGCAGGCAGTCAGCCAGCGAGCACTCACAGAACGCATGCAGATTCCCCAGACAGCACGAAGTGCAAACAGCAGGAAGATCAGACACCAGGCGGATCGGAACCAGCGAACCACACGCTCAGACGCCGCCCGCACCGACAGGCGCCGCAAACGGATCAACCGCCGCCCGCGGCAGCCGCGGTTCCCGCATCTCGGGGCGACGATCAATGAGCAGTTCCGCCTCCGTCACCGCCGCGGGCAGAAACAACATATCGCGCTCGACACCGGCGCCATCAGCTTCCGCGGCCGCTTCGCCCCCCTCATCACCATCTCCCTTCGCCCCGCCGGTCTCATAACCGCCGAGAAACCGCCAGCTCCCGTTGATCCGGCCGATGATGTGGTACGTGCCCGCGGCCACTTCCGGCACGACCCACCGCGATGTGTCGTGATGATCCTCATCGGGCGGGAACGGCGCGGCCGTCAGCGCGATCGGCCCCGGCCGCCACCCCGCCGGGAACTTCGGGTGCCGAACCGGCGGCAACGCCCCCGGATGCGGCGGATCAGACTCCGCGTAGAACGCCGTCAACTCGGCGGGGTAGACATCCAGCACTCCGCGGCTGAACCAGTGCACGTGCCCGCCGCCGCCACTCTCCCGAACCAGCTCCATCGACTTGCGCAGGTCGTCCCACGTCGCATCCGGACCCTCGCCCACGACGCGTATCCCCGCCACCAGATCGTGCACACGCCCAGCACCGAGTTCCTGCATGTGCTTCACCTGGTTCAGCCACGTCTGCGCGAATGCGTCGTAGTTAAACCGGTACACCTGCGGAATGAACGTGTCCCAGCCCGACCCGGTCCACGCCGCCCACTTGGGCCACTCGAGCAGATAGTGCCGGTAGCACCACGGGTACACCGCGGGGCTCAGCGAGATCACGATCCCCGGCCGCGCGGCCCGAACCTCCGATACGAACTGCCGCGCATACTCGTTGACCTTGTCCGCCCGCCACCGCATCCACGCGGCATCGGTGTAGTCCTCCGGCGGCTGCGCGCCGTTGTGCTCCGCCGCGTACACCTGCCGCGTGTAGTCGTCATAGCCCATCGTGACATACGGCCAAACGATCCGATCATCGAGCTGGATCCCATCCAGGTCGTACTTGTCGATCGCCTCCAGCACGATGTCCAGGAGAAACCGCCGCGCTTCGGGGTGCAGCGGATTCATCCACACGAAGCCATTCGGCGCTACCTCGTTCCCCTCGATGTCGCGACTGAGCCACTCCGGCTTCATCTTCCGCAGGTGGTTCATCGTGTCCTTGTGCGCGGCCATGAAGCCGTACTCGAACCACGCCACATAGATCAGCCCATTCCGGTGCGCCTCGATCAGCGTCTCTTCGAGCAGATCCCGAGCCGGCTTCGACAGCGAACTGGGATCATCCGATGGATCCTGCGGCATCAGGTTCGGCCGACGCTCGAGCCCGATCACGTTGCGCAGCGTCTCGGAAGGGAACTGCGTGTACCCGTTCTTCCACACCTCGACATACACCGTGTTCAACCCGATCTCGCGCAGCCGCCGCATGCTCTCCGCGCTCTTCTCGGGGCCCGATATCGCATCATTTGCGGTCGTCGTGAGCCATGTGCCGCGCACTTCCGGCGGAGCTTGCGCCGGCCCCGCGGCCGCGGTCGGCACAACGGCCGTCTGGGCCGCGGCGGTGAGCGACAGGCCCAGCGCAAGCAGGGCTCCCGCCCACCGCCCCGCCCGCCAGAGCGGGGCACTCTGGGCCCCACGCCGCGATCCGGATACTCCGTGCATGTTGTCGGCTCTGGTCATGCGTCTACTCTTTCACCCCTCCCGCGGCGGACCGCGGCCGGGAAACACACCGCGGCGAGCCCGCGATTCACTTCAGGAAGGTACAGCCAATGGCTTCGGCCCAGCCGTTTCGGATCGGGATCGTCGGTGCGGGTGGCATCGCTGGTGCGCACACCGGAGCGGCCGCCGCCGCCGGTGACGCGATCAAGATCGTCGCCGTCGCCGACCCGAGCAACGCCGCCCGCCAGCGCATCGCCGACCAGACCGGCGCCACCGGTTTCGAGACGGCCGACCAGTTGATCAAGGCCGCCAAAGAGCTCGGCATCGACGGCCTGGTCGTCTGCACACCGCCCTCCGCGCGCCTGGCGATCATCCGCAAGGCCGTCGCCGCGGGCCTGCATGTCCTCAGCGAGAAGCCGATCGCCCACACGCTCGCCGAGGCGAAGAAGATCGCCGCGATCGGTGCTGCCGGCCGCAAGGTCGTCACCGCCGTCGGCTACTGCCACCGCTTCACGCCCGCCGTCAACGAAATGAAGCGTCTCATCGCCG
>JBDZUZ010000238.1:0-3446 GCA_040255445.1 Planctomycetaceae bacterium
TTGCAGGACTATTTCGAGAAGATGGGAGATTCGCAGCGCCTCTTCCTTCGCCTGCGTCCACCCCAGCGCGGTCCGCACATCGACCGCGAGGTCCGGCGGGAAGCCATCCTCCTGCACACGCTCCGCCGCACATAGGAGAAGATGCAGCCGCCCCAAATGATCGAGCGTCCGCCCCTCCCACCCCGCGCCGCTCGCCAGCAGTTCCGGGATCCGCCGCACATACCCGGCCAGCCCCGCGGCCTGGCAGTCCACCATCCGCGCTGCGGTCTTCTCAAACACCCCTGTCCCATCCGCCTGCGCCGCCGCGAGCCCCCGCCGCACCAGATCATCCAGCCACACCCGCAGCGCGCCCACACCCTCCATCACCCGCGCTTCGCGCTTCTCCGCACGCTTGGCCTGGGCCTCGACATCAACCGGTTTCTCCGCCGCGGCCTTGGCCTTCTCGACCTTCTTCTCCGCCCGCTCGGTCCGCCCATCCAGCCACTCGCCCACCCACCCCGGCTCCTCCGCCGCGGCGAAGTCGCTCTCACGCTTCGCCAGAAGCAACATCAGCCCGATGCCGTGCTTGCAGGGGAACTTCCGCGATGGGCAACTGCACTTGAACGCCGGCTCCGAAAGGTCGACCCGCGTCTGATACGGCGTCTTCCCGGAACCTTGACACAACCCCCATACCGCCCGCGGGCTCCGCCCCATCCCCGACCACTTTGCGAGCGTGGCCAACCCCTGCCCGGCCGACGCCGAAGCCGCATCGGGAGCCAACGCCAGCACACGTTCCGCCGTCCAAGCCGTCATGCGGGCGAAGTGTACAGAGTTACGCCGGGCGTGGTTTCAGTGCGGAACCAGGTAAGCTGGCGCCGGCGGACCGCCCGGCGGGGACGAAGGGACAGAGGGACAAAGGGACAGAGTGGAGGAAGGAAGGCGCCGATGAATCAGAACCGACCCGCAACGTGAGATATGGACTGGGGCAAACGCTCCTGTCTTATCACTTTGTCCCTCTGTCCCTTTGTCCCTCTGTCCCTCCGTCCCTTCGTGCCTCCGTGCCTTTGTGCCTTCCCCATGAACTGCTCCACCTGCCACTACCCCCTCTGGCATCTCACCGACCGCACCTGCCCCGAGTGCGCGAGCCCTTTCTCCGCCACGGCGTACCGATTCATCCCCAGCTCGATCCAGCTCACCTGCCCGCACTGCGCTGCAGAGTTCACCGGGCCTGATGCGGGCGAGTTCTTCCCGGATGAACTCCCCTGTCCCAGGTGCCACGCCGCGCTCGACATCGATGCGCTCGCGATCCGCCCGGCCGATCCGAGCTGGGACCCGACGATGAACGTCGGCCGCAACCCCTGGCTCACACAGCGCTCCTGGTTCCTCCGCCGCTGGTACGACACGTTCATCATGTCCTGGACCCGCCCCGGCCACCTCGTCCGCGGCACACCCCCCGATGCTCCGCTGACCGCAGCGCTCGGATACCTCGCGATCTCCGTGTGCTTCGGCACGCTCGTATCGGCGTTGTTCTACAGCTTTGTCCTCGTTCATCCCTTCGGCGCCGGCGTCCGCGCCCTGCCCATGTGCCTCGCGGCCACCGCGGCGACCTTCCTCCTCATTCCCGCGTGGGCGGTCGCCATCCATCTCCTGCTGGTGCTCTTCCGCGTTCCGACCCGCGGCGTCCACCGCACCATCCACGCGGCCTGTTACGCCTCCGGCTCGCTCGCCCTGGGCGCGATCCCCTTTCTCGGCCCAGTCATCGGACCCTTCGCCTTCGCCTGGATCGCCGCCCGCACCACCGCCCGCGCTCAGGACACCAGCCTCGCGGTCACAAGCTGGCTCTGGCTCGTCGGCGCACTCCTGATCATCATCGTCTTCGGCACCATCAGATAGCGAACCCACCGAGCCCCGCGCGTTCTTCCCTCTGTGCCTTTGTGCCTTCGTGCCTTTGTGCCTCCCCCATGCATTGCCACAACTGCCAATACCCACTCTGGAACCTCTCCAGCCGCACTTGCCCCGAATGCGGTGCGTCTTTCACGCTCCAGGATTTCCTCTTCCTCCGCGATTCAGCCCGCATCCACTGCCAGCACTGTCCTCACACCTACACCGCGCCCGCCGAAAGCGGATCGCTGCTTCGCGCCCTTCCGTCGCCGCCGTGGGCTCCGGCCAAGGAGGGGCCACCCCTGCCGCCTCTTTGCCCGCAATGCAATGGCCTTCACGATCTCGACACACTCGTCGTCACTCCAGCCGACCCCGACGCCATCGCGGTGCCCGCGGCGGGCATCAATCCCTGGATCTGGCGCGAACTCCCGCTCATCAAGCGTTGGTACCGCACGCTCGCGCTTGCCTTCACCCGTCTCGAGTTCGTGACCGACGGCACGCCCGCACGCGGCGCCAACCTCGCCTCCTTCATCTTTGCTCTTGTTACCACCACGCTCGCCATCGGCGCCGCCGCGGTGCCCTTCGTCGTTATCCTGGGCGTCAAGAGCTTGCGGGCCGCCGCCATCTTCATCGCCGTTGTGCCACTCATCGCGATCGGATTCACCCTGCTCGCCGCTGTCTGGTCCTTCTGTGCACACGCCATCCTCTCCGCCACCGGCTCGCTCCGCGGGGATCGCTGGCTCACGTTCCGCTCCATGTGCTACGGCGCCAGCGGGCTGGTCTTCGCGGCCATCCCGTGCTTCGGCGCGATTGTCGCTGCAATCGCGTGGCCGATCCACGCCGCCGCGATGGTCAGACGCAGCCAGCGCGTCTCCTGGGCCCGCGCCCTGCTCGCGTTGATGCCCTTCATGGTGCTCGTTGTCGCGATCACGACCTACATCGATGATGAACACGTGTACCACCGATGGGCCGCGACGTTCGCTCCGCTCCCGCCGCCGCCCCCACCCGTCATTGAACAACTCGCCGACGCCCTCCGCATCTACTACGCCGACAACAACACCTACCCCGATCACCCCGCGCGGTTGCTCTGGACCGGAGATGCGTGGCCCGAACACTTCGCCCCCGATGCCAACCGGATGGTGCATGTCGGCAACCTCACCGCCACCGAGGCCTTCGCCGCCGATCTTGACATGCTCGAGCACAACCTGCAGATCGAACTCTCCGCCGGCCGCGCCAACATCGGCGACACCCTCTTCTGCACCCGCGGCCTCGAGCCGCACGCCGATCGCACCGACCTATGGCTACTTATCACGACACCAGAGCTCAACGGCCCCCGCGGTACAGCCCCAATTACCATCCGCCTCGCCGGTTCGACCGTCGTCCTCGCCCCCGACCAGTTTGAGACCGCCCGCGAAGCGCAGAATCAGCTTCGGCAATCGCTCGGCCTTCCCCCAATCCCCGACCCGTTCGCGCCGCTCAACTGAACACGGCACGCCACCCCCCGCATCTGTCTTCCCCCTTTGTGCCTTCGTGCCTCCGTGCCTTTGTGCCTTCCCCCGTGCCTTCCCCCCATGCTCTGCCCCACC
>JBDZUZ010000076.1:0-18552 GCA_040255445.1 Planctomycetaceae bacterium
GTCGGGCTTGGCCTTGGCAACATCATCGGCCGTGACGATCACCTGGAAGCGGTCGGAAAGGCCCGCGCTCTTGAGGATGGGGTCGATCTCGGAGCGGAGGGCGCCGGAGCAGATCGCCGCGGGCCCGAGGCGCGAGACCGCAACGACCAGCTCGGCCGAGCCGGGCCACAGGCGCGGCTCGCCGCGGGCGAGCGCGGCGTCGATGAACTCGGCCTTCCAACGCGTGAGCGAGTCTCGCTCCTCGTCGTTGAGCCGGCGTTCGTGGTCGCGGGCGATCGCCGTAAACGCATCGCGGTCGTCGAAGCCGACATACCGCGACATGTAGTCATCGTGCGTGAAGGTGAGGCCGAGCTTCTGCACAGAGGCACGCAGCGCGGCCTCGTGCATCGGTTCAGAGTCCGCAAGGACGCCGTCGAAATCGAAGACAATGGCTCGGATCATCGGGTCGGAGTCTAGGGCCCGCGGCGGAGCGGCCGGACGGCGGGTCCCGGAGGTGAAGTGTCATCGCCCGATACACTGCGGGCATGGCACGGATGATCCTGTTTGATGATGGCAAGGGCCTGCTCGCGCCGCTCACCGATCTGCGCGCCTCGTTCGAGGTGCGGACCGGGGCGATGACGACGCTGGAACGCTGGCAGCGGATGCGTGAGGGCCCGCTGGCCGGTCTGGTCGTGCCGCAGCACCTCGCGGCGTTGGTCCGGGAGAGACACCCGACGCCGGTCAACACCGACCCGGCCGGCGACGGGCCCGCGGTGCTGATCAACGGCCGCTGCCCGCTGAACCTCCCCGAGATCGAATCGCTCGAGGTCGGCCAGTGCGTGCTCGACTCGGAAACCGGCGACCTCGTCGCCGGATACGCCCCGCCGGCCCAGGTCGCCGGGTTCTGCCGCGGCGAGAGACTCGATCTCAAGCAAATCGCGACGGTCAAGGGTGCGCTGCTGACGCGGCCCTGGAGTGTGCGGTCGGTGCGTGACCGCGCTCTGGCCGAGGATCTGGATCTGATGCACGGATGGATCGGAGGGGCTGAACTCGCCCAAGGTGTGATCGAGATCGGCGACAAGGGCGTGCGGGCGCAACCGTCGGCGAAGGTCTATCCCGGCGCGGTGCTCGATGCGGAGCACGGCCCCATCGTGCTCGATGCGATGAGCGTGGTGCGGCCGGGGGCGATCGTGATCGGGCCGGTGTATGTCGGGCCCAACTCGACGGTGCTCGAGCGCTCGACGGTGCGTCCCAACACGGCGATCGGGCCGTGGTGCAAGGTCAACGGCGAGATCGGCGGCACGATCTTCCAGGGCTACTCGAACAAAGCGCACGATGGGTACCTGGGCGATTCGTGGGTGGGCGAATGGGTCAACCTGGGCGCGGGGACGACGAATTCCAACCTCCTGAACACCTATGGCGAGGTCGTCGCGGTGGCGCGGCCGGGCGGCGGGTACGAACGCACGGGCGAGCAGTTCCTGGGCGCGGTCATCGGCGATCACGTCAAGACTGCGATCGGCACGCTGATCATGACCGGCAGCGTGCTGCACACCGGCGGGATGTTTGCAACGACGGCGCCGGTCTCGGGCTGCATCGACCGCTTCGCGTGGTGCACCGATGCGGGCGAACGCAAGTACCGGCTCCCCAAGTTCCTCGAGGTCATGCGGGCGGCGATGGCGCGGCGGAAGATCGAGCCGACCGCGGCCTATACCACCATCGTCGAATCGCTCGCGAGCACGCCCGCGACCAAGTGATCACGCGACGTCACACGCCGACACCTTCTGAAAGCAGCCCATGCAGACGCTCTATCTGATCGACGGCTACGCCCAATTCTTCCGGCACTACCACGCCATCCGCACGCCCATGACCAGCCCGGTCACGAAGGAACCCACGAACATGACCTACGGGTTCGTGGGGATGCTGCTCAAGCTGCTGCGCGCTGAGGAACCGAATCTCCGTCGGCTCGGCAAGCCCGACTACATCGCGGTAGCGCTCGATGTCTCCGGCGACCGCGGCACGTTCCGCTCACAACTGGACCCCCAATACAAGGCGACCCGCTCGGAGCCGCCCGATGACCTCGAGCCGCAGGTGCAGCGCTGTCTCAAGATGCTCGGGACGCTGGGCGTCCCGGTGGTCGGCGCGGCGGGGTTTGAGGCCGATGATGTGATCGCCACGATTGTGCGGCGGCTGCGGAAGGAGAAGCCCGATCTCAAGATCCGCATCATCTCCAAGGACAAGGACCTCAAGCAGCTCTTCGAGGTCGTGGCCGAGGGCGAGGAATCGCCGGTCGAGCTCTTCGATATCCACACGGATCTGGCTTTCGATGCCCGCTCGCTCAATGAGGATCTGGGCCTCACGCCCGACCAGGTTGTCGACATGCTCACGCTGACCGGCGACACCGTCGACAATGTCAAAGGCGTCGATGGCGTGGGCGAGAAGACCGCAGCGCTCCTCCTCCGCGAGTGGAAGACGCTCGACAATCTGCTGGCGCACGCCGACGAGATCAAGGGCAAGCGCGGCGAGAAACTCCGCGAGGCGATCCCGAGACTCGCCCTCGCGAAGCAGTTGGTGACACTCAAGGACGATGTCGAGATCGACTTCAGCCTCGACCGCTCACGAGCGGAGCAGATCAAGCTGCGCGAGCTCATCCCGATCCTCAGGGAGCTGGGCTTCAACCGCTATCAGGATGATGTCAGGAAGCTCGTCGGCGAGCCGGCCGACAGCCAGGCCCCCGCGGACGATCCCGATGCTGAGGACCGCACTTCAACGCCGCGGCGTGTGAAGCGTTCGGTCACGGACTTCGGCGGCATGGGCCTCTTCGATGCGCTCGAGAAGAAGGACATGGCCGAGCGCGAGGTCGATGGCTCGTACCGCTGCGTGCGCACGGCGAAGGAGCTCGGCGAACTGGTCTCGGAGCTCGGCGCCGCCGCGGCCGTGGCGTTCGACACAGAGACAACCTCGCTCTCGCCGCGTGATGCGAAGCTCTGCGGGCTGAGCTTCTCGACGAAGGCCGGGACGGGGTGGTACGTGCCCGTGCGTTCGCCGTCGCCGGGCGACCACCTCGATGAAGCGACCGTCCTGAATGCGCTGCGGCCGATCCTCGAGGATGCGAAGAAGCCCAAGATCGGGCACAACATCAAGTACGACATGATGGTCCTCCGCGAAGCCGGCGTGGAGCTTGGCGGGCTCGAGACAACTGGCTCGTGCGACACCATGGTCGCCAGCTACCTGATCGACGCCTCGCGATCATCGCACTCGCTCGATGCGCTGGCGCTCGCGCTCCTGGGCCGCACCAATATCTCGATCACCGAACTCATCGGCAGCGGCAAGCAGCAACGGTGCTTCGACACCGTGCCCATCGAGCAGGCGACGACATACGCGGCGGAAGATGCCGATGTCACGCTCCGGCTCTCGCAGCTGATGATGCCCCAGCTCGAGCGCGATGGCATGCGCGACCTCATGCAGAAGGTCGAGATGCCGCTCGTCGGCGTCCTCGCAGAGCTCGAGCACAACGGCATCCTCGTCGACCCCAAGGAACTCGACTCGCAGCGTGACCGGCTGCAGGCGCTCATCGACGGGCTGCTCGCGGAACTGAAAGAGGAGTCCATCCGCGCGATCGACCGTACGTTCGACCCCGACTCGCCCAAGCAGCTCGCCGTCGCCCTCTTCAACAAACCGACCGATGAGCCGCCGGGCCTGGGCATCAAGCCGATCAAGAAGACCAAGACCGGTTTCTCCACCGACGCCGAAGTGCTCGAGAAACTCGCCGAGGATGACTCGATCGAGACCCCGATCCCAAAGCTCATTCTCCAGTACCGTCAGCTCAGCAAGCTGGTCTCCACCTACCTGGTCGCCCTCAAGGAAGCGATCCACCCGCGCACAAAGCGGGTCCACGCCAGTTTCAACCAGACCGTCGCCGCGACCGGCCGGCTTAGCAGCAGCGACCCCAACCTGCAGAACATCCCGATCCGCACCGATCTTGGCCGCGAGATCCGCCGCGCCTTCATCGCGCCGCCCGGCTGCGTCCTGATCACCGCCGATTACTCGCAGATCGAATTGCGTCTGCTCGCGCACCTCTCGCAGGACCCCGCGCTGATAGAGGCCTTCCGCCAGGATCAGGACATCCACACCGCCGTCGCCGCGCAGATCCACGGCGTGCCGCCCGACAAGGTCACCCGCGACCAGCGCAGCGGCGCCAAGATGGTCAACTTCGGCATCGTCTACGGCATCACCGCCTTCGGCCTCGCCCGGCGGCTGGGCATCGACAAATCCGAGGCCGGCGCGATCATCGATGGCTACAAGCGCCGCTTCGCCGGCATCACCACATTCCTTGTCGAGTGCGTCGAACAAGCCCGCCGGCAGGGGTTCGTCGAGACCATGCTCAAGCGGCGGCGGCCGATCCCGGATGTCGATTCCAACAATCCTTCGCGCCGCGCCCTCGCGGAACGCCTCGCCATTAACAGCGTGGTGCAGGGGTCCGCGGCGGACCTGATCAAGGTCGCCATGGTCGACCTGCACCGACGTATCCGCGATGGGTCGGACACGGCCCTCAAAGATGTCCGCATGCTGCTCCAGATCCACGATGAACTCGTCTTCGAGGCTCCGGAAACGACCGCCCCCGCGGCGATGGCCCTGATCCGCGAGCGGATGGAGGCGGCGATGGACCTCTCGGTGCCGCTCAAGGCCGATGCGGCGATGGGCAAGAACTGGTTTGAGGGCAAGTAGCGGTCGGCCGCGGCGGGCCCGTCGCCATCGTCCCGCCGGCTGGTACCATCCCGCCGATGTCCCAGGCCCAGACCGACAATTGGACGACACGCAAGCTGCTCGCGTGGATGGGCGAGGCCTTCAAGCAGAAGAACCTCGACTCACCGCGGCTGCTCGCCGAGATGCTCATGTCGCACGTGATCGGCTGCGACCGGCTCAAGCTCTACACCGACCCCGACCGCCCCGCCTCGCCGCTCGAACGGCAGACGCTGCGGGACATGGTCGGCCGGGCGCTCAAGCACGAGCCGATTCAGTACATCACCGGTCAGGCGTGGTTCTTCGGCCTGCCTTTCAAAGTCGACCGGCGCGTGCTCATCCCGCGGCCGTCGACCGAGACCATCGTCGAGGAGGTGCTCCAGCACCGCCGCGCGACGCACGGCGCCGCCGGGCAGTCCGGCGGCGGGCTGCTCCTGGCCGACATCTGCACCGGCTCGGGCTGCATCGCGACCTCGCTCCTCAAGCGGCTCCCAGAGGCCCGCGGCGTGGCGACCGACATCAGCAGTGATGCGATCGAGGTCGCGCGGGAGAACGCGCGGACGCACGGTGTGCTCGAACGGCTCGATCTCATCGAGGGCGATCTGCTGGCCGCACTCGCGAAGCACGCCGCGGCCGGGACGGCGCGCGCGATCGATTACCTCGTGAGTAACCCGCCGTACATCCCCGATCACGAGTGGGGCGCGGTTGAGCCCAACGTGAAGGACCACGAGCCGCACAACGCGCTGCGGGGCGGGGCCGATGGACTGGACTTGGTGCGTCCGCTGATCAAGCAGGCCCCCCACTACATCCGCCCCGGCGGGCTGATGCTCGTGGAGGTCGCCGCGGCCCACGCGGAAGAAGCGGCCAACCTGGCCCGGGCGCACAAGCACCTGAAAGACACGCGGATCGTGCGTGACTTCGAGGGGCTGCCGCGGGTGGTCATCGCGACCAAGGCGGATTGAACCGGCGCGGTCAACGCTTTGGATGCAGCGCGAACCGCGATCAGCCGGCCGATGGCGATGTCAGCGCCTTCTTGACCTCTTCGATGAGCCGCTCGACCTGGAACGGCTTGAAGAGCACGCTCTGCAGGCCTTCCTGTGAAGCCCGGACGATCGAGTGGTGCGGGTCGTAGCCGAAACCGGTCATGAGGATGACCGGCACATCGGGCAGGATCTTGCGGGCCGCGGAGAAGACCTCGTACCCGTTGCGGTCGGGCATGCGGATGTCGCTGAGGATCATGTCGAAGCCCGGATCGCCCGGGGCGTTGAGGGCATCGATCGCGCGGGCCCCATCCTCGCACACCACCACCGTGCAGCCGCGGTTGCGGAGCACGTTGCCGATGATGCCGCGGATCTTGGGCTCGTCGTCGGCGACGAGGATGCGGCGACCGGCGAGCACCGGGTCGCGGGTCTTGTCGGCGAGCGCCTGCTCGACGCCCAGCAGCGTGGTCGGGCCCGCTGCGCAATCGGTGACGCGCCGGCGGATCGCCTCGATATCGCCCTTGATGCGCTCGAGGTGCTTGACGAAGCCCGGCTCGGCCTCGTTCTCCTTCTGGAGCAGTTCACACTCGTGGACGATGTCTTCGAGCGGCTCCTGGATCTCGAGCGCGACGCGCCCGCTGATCGCCTTGTTCGTCGTGCTCCGCTCGACAACGAGCAGGTCGAGCATGTGCAGCGCCACGGCGATGTAGCGGGCGAAGATCTCGCCGAGCTGGCGGTCTTCCTCGCCGAAGGCCTGCGGCTGCTGGCTCTCGACGTTCATGACGCCGATGACGCTGTCGTTGAGCTTGAGCGGGATCGTGAGGCTGGACTTAGCGCCCTCGACACCGGGCAGGTAGAGATCGTCCTTCGCGGTGTCCGGGCAGACATAGCTGCGGCCGGAGGCGGCGACGAACCCGGAGATGCCGTTGCCCTCGAGCGCGGGGCGGATCTCGAAGGAGTCGAACTCGGGCGAGAGGCCGTAGCCCAGGACCAGTTCGAGTTTGCCCGAGCGATCGTCGAGCAGGCGGATGGCGAAGTGATCGAAGTGGAGCAGGTCGCGGGAGAACCGCGTGATCTTGCTTTCGAGGAGCTTGAGGCGTTCGTGGGCGTTGCACTGCCGCACGGCCTCGGCGTCCATCCCGATCAATTCGCCGCCCGCCTGGTCGATCGCGTTGATCTTCTGCTGGAGCCGCTTGGTGGCCGAGACCTCGCGGAGAATGACGATCAGGCCCGAGCGGAGGAGGTTGGGGTCTTCGGTCGTCGTCGCCATCGCGTCTTCGGGGGCGGGGAAGATCGCGAGCTCAAAGAACCGTTCGTCTTCGGCGAGAACGCTGTCGATGCGGGGGAGCGGGAGGGGGTGCCCATCTGGCGTCGTAGGTCGGTGCCCCTCGGGGACGGCGGGGTGTTTTCGGTCGTAAAGGCGACAGGCGTTGCGGATGCGTTCCTGGAGCGATGAACTCAGACTCGCGACATAGTCATTGGTCCAGAGCATCTCTCCCGCTCGCGTGGCCAGCGCCACGCCTCCCCACATCGCATTGAGAAGTGTCGCGGCGAGCGGGCCGATCTGCGGTCGCGGCGGGTCGTCATCCGACGGGATGCGATCGTGCGGCCGCGAATGTGCCGGGGTGCCGCCTGAACTGCGATCGCCGGCCATCGAAACCCCTTCACGGCGGCGTGACGCATCCAGTCCCTGTGAAGTGGGCCTTCCTTGTGGAGAAGGCTGCTGGTCACCGCTGCCCATTACGGGCGGGGGCTTCCCGGCATCGGACACTTCGCGCGACCGCTCTCTCAACGCCGAACCTTGTCCATGAACCCTGCCCTCCGTCCCGCCGCTGAAGCCCACGTTCAGGGTGGTGCCGGTTCCGGGTTCGTTGGTTCTACCAGACATCCTGCCTCAAGACCTTTCCTTCGTCAAACGAGTTTACCAAAGGCCTTACGGTCCGCGCGGCCGATGGGATTGCTGTCCGGACGCAAATAGGGAGACTCCCCCAGTCTCGGGATGGGTTCTGTGCGGAATCGGATCCGGTCATGGGGCTGGCGGGATGGGTGGTCTGGGGACGATGCGGAGCTTTCGCATATTCTGGTGCGGCCATGATCGCGGTTGAGCAGGTGTACAAGTCCTTCGGCAAGGTCCGCGCGGTGCGGGGGGTGTCCTTTGCGCTCGAACCGGGCCAAATCGTCGGGCTCCTGGGCCCAAACGGGGCGGGCAAGACGACGACGATCCGGATGATTACCGGATACACCGCTCCGGATAAGGGACGCTGCACCATTCAAGGCCTCGACGTCGTCGACAACCCGCTCGCAGCGCGGCGCCGGCTGGGGTACCTCCCGGAATCCGCCCCGCTTTACGACGAGATGAAAGTCACCGAATACCTCGCCTTCCGGGCGCGGCTTTTCGGCCTCGACCGGTCGACCCGCAAGAAGGCGGTCGGGCATGTCCTCGAACGCTGCTGGCTGACCGATGTGAAGCGGCGGCGGGTGAGCAAGCTCAGCAAGGGGTACAAGCAGCGGGTGGGCCTGGCTTCGGCCCTGCTGCACAACCCGCCCGTGGTCATCCTCGATGAGCCCACCAACGGCCTGGACCCCTCGCAGGTGAAGGAAACACGGAGCCTCATCCGCGAATTGGCCAAGAACAAGACCATGCTGATCTCGACGCACATCCTCTCGGAGGTCGAGCGGATGTGCGACCGCGTGCTGATCGTCGCGGCGGGTCAGTTGCGGGCAGACGGCTCGCCGCAGGACCTGGTCGCCCAGTCGCGCACCAGCGCGACGTACGTCGTGCAGGTGCGGCGTCACATGCCCGGCGACGATGAGCGTGCGAAGAAGATCTGGCAGAACCTGCCCTTCATCGCCGATGTGCAGCCCGACACGCCCGAGCGATCGAGCCTCGTGGGCGGCTGGTCGCTGTGGCTGCTCACGACCAAGCCGGGGGCGCCGGACCTCCGCGAGGCCATCGCGACCGCGGCGTCGACCGCGGGGATCCTCGTCCGCGAATTGCGGCGCGAGGAGATGTCGCTGGAGAAGGTCTTCCTGCGGATCGTGGAGGGCGAGGACAAGCAGGGCGAACTGGCCGCGGCGGCCGTGGAGTCGGCCGCATGAACAGGGCGATTTCGATCGCGATGCGAGAGCTCGGCTCGTACTTCCGCCTCCCGGCGGGATGGATCATCACCGCGCTGTACCTGCTGCTCAGCGGGATCGTCTTCTCGATCGGTACTCTCACGCCCGGTCAGCCGGCGACGCTCAAGGACTTCTTCGGTGTGTCCGGCTGGCTCCTGCTGCCGGTGGCCCCGGCCATCTCGATGCGGTTGATCGCCGAGGAACTCCGCTCGGGGACGATCGAGTCGCTGATGACCGCCCCGGTGGGCTCGGCCTCGCTGGTGGTCGGGAAGTTCCTGGGCGCGCTGGGTTTCCTCGGGGCGATGCTGCTGCCGACGCTCGCGTACGTCGGCGTGCTCTACCTGCTCGCCGAGCCGGCCCCCGATGCGGGCCCGATGATCGCCGGGTACCTGATGCTGCTCCTGGTCGGCGGCTTCTACCTCGCGATCGGCACGCTGGCCTCGTCGCTGACGAACAACGCGACGCTGGCGTTCATGCTGACGCTCTTTGCGATCCTGGCGATGCTGTTCGCGGGGTTCGCGGCCGGGTTCGTGCCGGCCCCGCTACGCCCCGGGCTCTACGCGGTGGCGATCAACACCCGGATCTCGGACTTTGCGCGGGGTGTCATCGACACGGCGCACATCGTGTTCTTTGTGACCGCGGCGGCCTGGCTGCTGACGGTGGCGGTCGCGGCGGTCGAGTTCCGCCGCTGGAGGTGATTGTGAGGGAGTTGCGTTGAGCGACGGGCAGACATCCAGGCAGGCCGAAGCGCCGCGCCGGACGGCCGCGCGTCGCCGCGCCCGCTACGGACTCGTCACGCTGCTGCTCTTGACGACCGTGACGGTCGCCGCGGGCCTGGCCAACGTGCTGGCGGACCGCTTCCGCGCGCGGTTCGATGTCACCGCCAGCGGCGACCAGAAGCTCGCTCCGCGCACCGAGCGGCTCCTCAAGGGCCTCCGGGGCGACTACCGCGTCGTGATCGCCGCGGACCAGCGGGCGATCGACGCCCGCGCCCGCGAGCGGGTGCAGGAGGTCCTCGCGGAGATGACGCGGACCGCCGACACGCTCGACGCCACGATCATCGACACGGGCTCGCCCGCGGGCCTGGGTGAATTCCAGCGGCTGGTGGGCGAACTGGCCGAGCGTGACCGCGCTGCGATCGAGCGACAAGCCGAAGGCATCGGCGCCTCCGCTGCCGCGGCGACGGCTCTCGCCGAGTATCTCAGCGACACGCTCAGCCCGCTGCTGCTCTCGATCCGCGATGAGCTCGGCACTGAGTCGGAGATCGACCGCACCAACCGCACATTCTTCGAGCAGACCGCGGCGAATATGCGCATCGTCGGCGCGGAACTCTCTGCCGCGGCGGACGAAGCCCGCGGGCTGCTGACGGCGCAGGATCCCGCGCTCCCCGTCCCATCGCTCGACCGCGCTGCCGAGCGGCTCGAGCCGGCGATGGCGCAGGCCGTCGACCAGCTCACAGCGCTCTCGCGCGAACTGGGACGATTCGCAGAAGCCCGCGCGGCGGTCGGCCCCGCGGCGGACCGTGTGCGTCCCCACCTGCTCGAGATCGGCCGCCGGCGGGACGCCGTGTCCGTGGCGCTCGACACCCTCCGCCGGCAGCAGCGGCTCGATGTCCTGCGGGTCGTCGAAGCGCTCCGCGCGGGCGCTGCAGCGCTGGTGATCGGGCCGCCGGATGTCGGCCTGGCCGCGATCGACCTGGAAAGTCTGTTCCCCTCGACCGAGTGGCTCAACGCCGTGGGAGTCGCCCGCGCCGACATGCGGCAGCGGACCGAGGAACTGATCGTGACATCGATCGCCTCGCTCACCAATCCCGACAAGCCCATCGTCGTGCTCATGCACGGCGAGGTGCGGCCGTTCATCAAGGACACGCCGCTCTTCAAGCAGCTCGAACGGCGGCTGAGCCTGCGCGGCATCGACATGGTCGAGTGGGCGCCGGTCGCCGAGCCCAATGCCCCCGCGCTCACGACGCTCAACCCCGATGGGTCGCGTCCGGTGGTGTATGCCGTGCTCTCGCCGGATTCATCGACCTCGGCCCCGCGGGCTGGCGATCTGTCGGGCGCCCAGCGCGCAGCAAGGCTCGGCGAAGCGATCACATCGGTCGCTTCGAGCGGGCGTTCGCTCCTGGTCTCGCTCAACCCCTCGGTGCTGCCGACCTACGGGGAGCGCGATCCGATCACGGCTCCCCTGCAGCGCTGGGGGCTGTACGCCGAGACCGGCCGTCCGCTCCTCCGCGAGCAGGTCACCCAGCGCGGCCGCGTGATCGAAGAAGACCGCACCATTGTCCCGACGCCCAAGGGTCACCCGATCGCCGATGCGGTCGTGGGCCTGCCGGTGCGCCTGCCCTGGCCGATCCCGATCTTCGAGAAGGCTCTGGAAGACGGCACGCGGCTCAAATCGACGA
Source organism: Planctomycetaceae bacterium (assembly GCA_040255445.1). Taxonomy (GTDB): domain Bacteria; phylum Planctomycetota; class Phycisphaerae; order Phycisphaerales; family UBA1924; genus JBDZUZ01. The sequence goes on from JBDZUZ010000076.1 coordinate 11,218, forward strand.
CGGTGCTCGAACTGCCGCGGGCCGAGGACACTTGGGGCGAATCGCAGTGGCTCCGGCTGTGGCAGACGCCGCGTGATCAGCGCACGCTCTTGCCCGATCCGCCGTCGTTCGATCCCGCACGCGATCAACGTGCGCCCGAAGGTGAGAAGGGTGTGCTCGAGGCCTGGCCGGTCGCGGTCGCGGCCGAGCGGTTCGAGGTCGGGCTCCCGGTGCAGCGACTGGTGGTGGTCGGGTCCAATGCGTGGTTCAGCGACCCGGTCACGCAGAGCCAGATCGACGCCGGCGGGCGCATGGTCGCGGCGTACCCGGGCAATCTCGAGTTCTTCGAAGCCGCGGTCTCGTGGCTGGCGGGTCAGGAGAGCCTGATCGCACAGTCAGCGATCGCCCGTCCGGTCCCGCTGGTGCGTCCGCTCGACCCCGAGACACTCCGCAATCTGCGGCTCGGTGTCATCGCGGGGCTGCCGTTGTGCGTGCTCCTGCTGGGGCTGCTCTATCGGCTGATTCGCGGGTAGGCGGATCGACCACGCGTCGCCTCGCCGCATCGGCGTGCATCGCCGCGGCGATCTCCGGGGCGAAGTAGTCGTCGGCCGTGTGCGCTGCGGCGGCATCGGTATCGGCGGGCGCGGGATCTGGCCGGAAGAGGCGCGTCGATCCACACTCGGGGCATCGGTCGATTTCGGGATCAAGCCCCGCGAGGTCGTAGCTGCAGGCCTTGCAATACGCCGTGGGACGCCGACGCGGCAGACAGACCATGAACAGCCCCGCGCCGCCGACCAGCAGGCCGTAGGGGTAGAGCATGATCTGCAGGAGGGGCAGGTAGATCGCGCCATCGGTCCAGCGGCTGAGCAGCAGGTGGAAGTAGCCGATGAACGCGATCCCGGCCAGACCCGCGGCGAGCGATACCAGCCCGATCAGGCGGCGACGCCAGCGGATCGCGAGATACCAGACCAGGATGGCGTACAGGACGAATGCGAACATGCGGTCACACGCGTGGGACAGGAAACCCCACGCCTTCTGAATGTTCGCAGGGTGGGCCGCGCCGGACGCGGCCGAGTGGTCAGGTTGAGCGGGGGTCATCCCACCGTCAGCAGACGCCGCGGGACCCCCGGGGACGTCACCGCCCGGCCCTGAAGAAGGTACGCAGCGACTCGAACAGGTCGTCGCGCGTGTTCACCTTGCTCGTGATGAGCCGGGGGCCGGAATCATCGGCGCGGCCGTCGGGGAACGCCTCGTGCAGCACGTTTATGAAGCTGCCGCTCCCGTAGGCGCTGGCGACCTGACAATATCCAAACATGTTCGAGTAGGGGATCAACTGCTCGTCGAGCAGGCGGATGCACAGCCGGTTGTCGGCATCGCTGGAGTTGTCGCCATCGGAGAAGTGGAAGAGGTAGATGTTCCAGTCGTTGGGGTCGTAGTGGGCGCTGAGTAGTTCCTTGCAGCAGGTCAGGGCGGAGCTGATCCGCGTGCCGCCGTCCTCGCGGATCGAGTAGAAGGTTTTCTTGTCGACCTCGGCCGCGCGGACATCGTGCACGATGTAGCGGCTCTCGATGCCCTCGTAGTTGCGGCGCAGCCAGGTATCGATCCAGAAGGCCTCGAGCCGCACGAGCTCCTTCTGCTCATCGCCCATTGATCCCGACACATCCATCATGTAGATGATCGCGGCGTTGCTCTGCGGCTTCTTGACCTCGCTCCAACTGCGGTAGCGCAGGTCGTTGCGGATCGGGATGATGACGGGGTTGTCGGGGTCGTACTGGCCCATCGCGAGCTGCCGCTTCAGAGCTTCGCGGTAGGTGCGCTTGAAGTGTCTTAGCGAGGCCGGACCGACAGGCCGGATGCCCGTGTACTTGTCCTTAATCGTGGTGACGCGGTGCTCGCCGCGGGGCTTGATCCGCGGGAGTTCGAGTTCTTCACCGAGAATGTCGGCGAGTTCTTCCAGCGTGACATCGACTTCGAGGAGGTGCTGACCTTCCTGCTCGCCGCCCTGGCCCTGCGTGCCCTTGCCGACGGGGTCGCCCTCGCCGCCCTCGCCCATGCCGACACCGCCGGAGTTATCACCGTAGCGGAAGGTCGGGATATCGATGTCGTGGACCGGGATCGAGACGACGCGCTTGCCCTCGCGCCCGAGGAGTTCGCCCCGGGAGAGGAACCGGCGGAGGTCCTTGCGGATCCGGCCATGAACGATCTGCCGGAACCGCTGATGGTCCTGCTCGATCTTGTTCACCATGCCTGCATCCGTGGCTTGCGAGGTACCGTCCCTGGTGATCCGCACGGGGCGTCGCAGTAGATGGTCCGCGAACACCCGCCCTGAAACAGTACGACTTCGACCGGCCCGGGGATCGGCTTGAGTTCCAAACAGAACCCGGCGACGGATTGAAAGAACAGACCCGTGCCCGCGTCTCAGGACCGTTTCGAGCCGCCGAACCGGAAGATCCCCCGTCGGGGCCACACCCCTTAGAGCGCCTCGTCCGCCGCGGTGCTCCTGGCCTGCTCCCGCACTTTGGAGGGGTCGATTCCCCGCCGCCGCAGCCTCGCCGCGATGAGCGCGGAACAGGCCGTTCCCAGCGCCACCGCGATCGCAACCTCCAGGCCCCGGTTGAGCACATCCGCGGAGAGCGCGGCGGGCTGCGCCACGGGCGCTGCGCCTGTCAGTGACTCGGGCAGCAATGAGCCGGTCAAACCCACCGCCCACTCACGCAGCCCCAACCCGTTTCCCGTGAGCGGAACAACCATCGCCGCCTGGCTGACGCCCGTGACAGCGGCGGCCTGCGGCGGGTTGAGGGGTGCGCCGACGAGCGCGAAGGTCGCCGCGTACCGCGCCATCCAGATCGCCATGTCCGCCAGCGAGAACGCAAGACCGAGCACGATGTTCGATGCGCGCATCGCGTTCTGCGACCGCCCCACCACCACCGCCGCGGCGGCGAGCGCCCCCACCGGCGTCAGGACCATCAGCCCAATGCCCCAGACCGTCGCCACACCCCACTCGGCCGCCAGCAGCCCCACGCCGACGATCACCACGATGGACACCGCGGAAAGCAGGAGTTTCGCGATCGTCGCGCGGATCGCGCGGCCGACGGAGATGCCGTTCACAACTTTGTGGTACGCGACACGTCCGAACATCCCCGGACGCAGCGGCAGGAAGTTAACCAGCCCGGCGACACCGACCAACTGCATCATCTCGACGTAACCAACACGGCCGCTCTCGCCCGGCCGCGGCCGCAGCAGCGCCCACAAGGCGCCCGATGTCACGATCCAGTTCCCCAGCGGGAGCGCGGCGGCGAGCAGCAGGAGCGGCCAGCGATCGCCCGTGCCCATCCGCCACGCCTGCATCAGCGGGTCGCGGTTCATCGCGATCGCGCCGATCGCCGCGGCGAAGAGAAGTGCGCCGAGGACAGCCCCGATGATCCGCCGCGTCCGGGCGAATGCCGACGCCGCGGCGGTCTCGCCCGGGCCGACGGTCATCTGGCCGGCCCGGCGGCGTCCCCGCCCGAAGCGCCGGAGGTCGCGAGCGTCGGGCGACCCGCGGCGATGCGCGACCGCTGGATCCCCGCGAGCTCGCGCAGGAGCGGATCATCCGAAGCCAGCGCTGCAACGATCGAGGGATCGTCAACCGTTGTCGGCCGCGTAACGACGACCGCGAAGAGCGGCTCGGCCTCTGTCTCGGCGCGGAGCGCCGCATCGATCGGCGCTGCCTCGGGCGCGCTCCGTGATGAGGGCAGCATCGCGGCCGCGGCCGTGCGCACCGCCACGGGCCACGCCGGGTACAACCGCGCCACGGCCTCGGCGAGTTCGGTCCGCACACGCGCTGCGGCGGCGTCGTCACCGCCGGCCACATCAAAGAGCATCTTCGTCCGCACCGCCGCGATCGCCGCGATGAGGTCGTCGCCGCTGGCGGTCTCGAGTTGCTGGATCAGGTCGGCGACCGCCAGGTGAGACTCCGGCAGCGGCAGCCGCAGATGTGTCGCGGTGCTCGACTCGAGGCTTCCGGGTCCCGGCCGCTGGCTCTGGCCCTGGACACCGGCCTCGAAGCCCTGCAGGCCGCGCCACCGCATACGCGACGGCGCCGTCGATGCGAGCTCGGTCAGCCAGCCTGTCAGCCCCGCATCGGCCCACGTCACCACCTCGACCGCTTCGCCCGTCCGCAGACGCAACCGGCGATCGAGCTCGACAACCTCGGCCGTCGCGAGCGCCTGCATGCCGCGGTCGATCAGCTCGAGATTCGGCGAGAGCACGATGCGGGTGTTGATCGTGCGGTCGGTGCCCAGCGCGAGCGGGATCGGCGCGATGTTGCGCACCCGGATGCGCACCTCGGCACGACCGAGCGGCGGGCTGCGCATCTCCACGAGATCGACCGACAACTGCTGGAAGGTCCCGGGCCGCGCGGCCATCACATCAACGAACGCGGGCACGCGCTGCGCCTCGGCCTGCATCGCGCGGCCGGCAGCGGTCATCGGCCGCGGGCCGCCGCGGAGAGCCTTCGCCCGGGATGACGCCCAGCCGCCCAGCGGGCTGAGCGGCGCGATATCGACCGCCGATTCGAACACTCTGATGGCCTCGGCCTTGTCGCCGCGGGCGGCGGCGACTTCGCCCATGCCCAGGATGCGCCAGAGGTTGAATTCCGATGCCGACTCGAACGCCGCGGCGGCTTCATCGAGGCGGCCCGCCCGCAGGTGAGCCCAGCCCACCGCGGCGTGCGCATCGCCGACAGACTCGGTCGGCGCCGTCTCGGGCGTCGCGATCGGTTCCGCGTTCTCGGCGGGACGGTTGACCAGGAGACGCCAGAGCGCCAGGTCGATGCGCAACGATGCCGCGATCGAGTCGGCCTGCTCCTGTGTCATCTGCCCGCGCTGCTGCGGGTCGGCGAGCGTCGTCACATACGCATCGATCGATCGGCTGAAGTCGATGAGCCCGCTCTCGACGCTCTCGGGCTTGCCCGCGGCATCGGCCGCCGCGAGACGGATGCGCTCGAATTCGAGGTCCAGCCTCACATCATCGGGGTTCACCGGCGCGGCCCCGGGCTCGGTGATCCCGGCTTCGCGGCGGAGATTGTCCTGATACACCGTGACCGCGCGCTGCTGCTCGAGTTGGTCGACGATCGACGTGAGCGGCGTCTCCGGCCCATCAACATGCCAGTCCAGCACGAGCGAATCCGATGCGCCGCCGCGGTCGGCCGACTGCGCCGCCACGAGGATGTCACGCGAGATCTTGTGGAACCTGCGGGCATCGCTGAAGGCCCGCTCCGCCGCGAGCGCATCGCGGATCATGGTGTGCACGCGCGGGTCGAGCGGATCGGCGTACAGCAGGTTCACCAGCAGTTCGAAACGCGCCACCGGATCGTCCAGCCGCTCGCTCAGATAGGTGTACGCGAGCAGCGCTGCGTCCTTGTTGGTGCCGTCGAGCTGGTTGGCGAGCTTGAGGTACTTGACGAACCCATCATCGTCGCCCCGCTCGCGGCACAGCAGCGAGGCATCCAGCGCCAGGCGGCTCCGCACGGACGGGTCCAGCGATTCGCCGCGGCTGCCCAGGAACTGCCCGTACGCCGCCAGCCGGTCCTCGACGGTCTGGATGCTGTTGATGCGGGCCCCGATCAACCGGAGCAGCGCGACCGTGTCCGCGGGATCAAGCTTGATCAGTCGCTCGGTGGCCTCGAGCATGCGCGTGCTGTCGCCGGCCGCCCAGTTGGCCTCGATGCGGCGGCGCACCAGTTCCGCGTCCTGCGGGCGGTACTTCTCCGCCCGCTCGATGAGGATCGCCGCGAGGCGGTAGTCTGCGGAGATCGGCTCGGCCTGGGCGCGAAGGTCGAACCGCGCCAGGCGGAAGAACGCGTTGCTCAGCACGGTCGCCGCGGGTGTCCGTTGCGGAGCGGCGACCGCGGGCTGCATCGACCCGGATTCGCTCAAGACAGGCGTCGAGCCGGAAGCCCCGACAACACCGGTTGCGCCCGCGAGCGTCACCGCCGCGGCGCACAGAAGCCCATGAACACTCGTGGCTCGTTTCAAACGCCTACTCCCGCCTGCACGAAGATCACCGCCAGCACGACCCCGGTGAGGAACACGGCGATCGAACCGACTTCGAGGCACCACACCATTGTGCGGCTCGCCTTGGGAAACCATCGGTCCGCGACCAACACCATGAACACGAACTGTGCGCCCGCGATCGCTCCGACACCGATCAGCGGTCCCAGCCGGCCCGGCAGGCTCAACGGCCCGGTACGGTCCAGCAGGACCATGAGCCCGAGCACGGCGAGCAAGGCCGCCCAGAGGGTCGCGGCCGCAGTCCTGGCGATCAGTCCGAGTCCGGGCGCATGCACCACGCGGGCATGATACCGGAACGGTGCTCACCCGCTCGCCGGCTCGCCCGCCAATCCCCCCGGGCCCCGTCCCTTGGCCCGGAGTCCCGGCCCGCTTCATCCTCGCCCGGATCAGCCCAGCGACATCGTCACGAGGAACTCGGCGTTGGTCTTGACCTTCTTCAGGCGGGTCTTGAGCAGTTCCATCGCCTCGACCACGTTCATGTCCGACAGCACCTTGCGGAGGCGGTAGACCAGCTCAAGCTCCTTGGGATCCAGCAGCAGCTCCTCGCGGCGGGTGCCCGATGCGGCCACATCGATCGCCGGCCAGATCCGCTTCTCGACCAGCTTGCGGTCCAGGTGCAGTTCGGCGTTGCCGGTGCCCTTGAACTCCTCGAAGATCACCTCGTCCATCTTGGAGCCGGTGTCAACGAGCGCGGTGCCGATGATCGTCAGGCTGCCGCCGTTCTCGATGGCGCGGGCGGCGCCGAAGAATTTCTTGGGCCGCTGCAGGGCGTTGCTGTCCAGACCGCCGGTCATGATCTTGCCCGAGTGGGGCATCTCGGCGTTGTAGGCGCGGGCCAGACGCGTGATCGAGTCGAGCAGGATGACCACATCCTGACCGAACTCGACCATCCGCTTGGCCTTCTCGATCACCATCTCGGCGACCTGCACGTGCCGGCCCGACTGCTCGTCGAACGTGCTGGCAACCACCTCGACCATCTTGCCCGAGCAGTTGCGGCGGAAGTCGGTCACTTCCTCGGGCCGCTCGTCGACCAGCAGCACGATGATGTTCGTATCAGGATTATTCTTCGTGATCGCCTTGGTGATCTTCTGCATCAGCACCGTCTTGCCGGTGCGGGGCGGGGCCACGATCAGCATGCGCTGGCCCTTGCCGATCGGGGTCACCAGGTCAATGACGCGGCACTCGATCTCGTCGGGCGATGTCTCGAGGACGAACCGCTTCTCGGGCTGGAGCGGGGTCAGTTCCTCGAAGTTCACAAGGTCGTGGACCTTGTCCGGCGGCTTGTCGTTGACCTTGTCGACGC
>JBDZUZ010000077.1:0-12013 GCA_040255445.1 Planctomycetaceae bacterium
GATGGGCGTCGTGTACGAGGTGGTCGATCGCGAGCACGACGAGCACGTCGCGCTCAAGACGCTGAAGCGGCTGTCGGCGAACGCGGTGCTCCGCTTCAAGAACGAGTTCCGCGCGCTCCAGGACATCCACCACCCGAACCTCGTTCGCCTCGGCGAGCTGTTCGAGCGGCAGGGCAAGTGGTTCTTCACGATGGAGCTGATCGAGGGGGTCTCGTTCCTGGAGCACGTGCGCGCGGACGGCGGGGCGGACGGTGAGGCGGACAGCAAGGCGAACGGCTTGCTGCGGTCGCATCGCGGCGACCGCCCCGGCCCGCGCGGGTTCCTCGAGGACCACGCGTGGATGATCCGCGCGGCGTGCGAACTCTCCCGCGCCCGCGGCGAGCCCGCGGATGGATCGGGAGCGTGGGCTTCCAAGGCTCGCGACCTGGCGACGGTGACGATGCGGATGTTCGTCGCGGCGGACGGCCGGCCGTTCGACACGCGTGAGGATGACACCACGCTCTTCATCCGCGCCTGCTCGACGCACGATGGCGCAACTCCCTCGGGCGCTTCGGTCCTGCTGCACGCGCTGCTGGATCTGTTCGAGCGGACGGGTGATCAGGCTGTCTCTGACTCGGCGCTGGCGGTGATGCGTTGGTACAGCAAGGCCATCGCAGAGTCGCCACTTGGCGCTGTGCACGCGACGCACGCGCTCTTCCGCATGCTCTCGGGCGGGATCCCGGGAGTTGATGCGCTGGGCGTCGAGCGAGCCCGCGATGCCGCAGCGCCGGAAGCGGCGATGGCACGCTCGGAGCAGGAGCCCGCGGTCGAGATCTACGCCCCCGAGGACCGCATCACCCTCCGCGAGGGCGTGCCCGGCGAGCTCACCGTGATGGTGAAAGTGCGCGATGGGTTGCACGTGATCGCCGCGGATCCCGGCGAAGGGGAGCACGCATCAGCGCTGACGCCGTTCCGCGTCCGGATCGTCGGGGGCGGCGGCGTGACGGCGTACGCCGATTACCCGGCGGGCGAGGATTACGGCGTCGAGGGCGTCGGGAAGATCCGCGTGTACCAGGGGTCGTTCGACCTGCGGATCGCGCTCGAACGCACCGGGGAGTGGACGGGCCGGCCGCTGCTGGCGATCAGCTACCAGGCGTGCAGCGACACGGAGTGCCAGCGTCCGGTGACGACGGAACTGGACATCGCGATCGATCGCGCGTGAGACGAACGATCGAGCCTCGATGAGCCCCACGGTTCAGATCAGCCCGCGCTCCGTCAGTGCGGTCTCGATCTGCGTTGCGGTATCGCCGGTGTGGTCGATGAGCACAGTGTCCCAACCGAGCCGCCGCGCGGCCGCGATGTTGTCGGGCAGGTCGTCGAAGAAGAGCACGGCCGGGCCCCGGACCCCGATGCGGTCCTGGAACGCGTGGTAGATCTCGGCATCGGGCTTGGCGTGGCCGAGCAGGTGGCTGGCGTGCATCACGTGCAGCGTCGCGGCGGTGGGGAAGTCGGCGGGGCGGCCGTCGATGGGTGAGTGGCGCCGCCAGTGCGAGGCGTTTGTGTTGCTAAGCAGCGCGGTGCGGGCGCGGTCCTGGGTGTGCAGCCGGTCGATGACCGCCGCGACGCCGTCGTACTCGGCGATGAGCCAGGCATCGTGCAGCCGGACGAGATCGTGCTCGCTGTAGAGCCGGTCGGTCGCTTCGATGAGCCCGGCGAAGAACGCCCGTTCCTCGATCTGGCCGCGCTGGTAGGCCTGCGACAGTGTCCGGCGCTGTTCCATGAGGTGCGGCGCCTCGACCTGCGCGTGCATCGAAATCCCGGCCGCATCGCACGCTTCGCGCCACGAGCGGCAGTGCTTCAGGATCACACCGCCCCAGTCGAAGCAGACGACCTCGATGCCAGAACCGCGGCTCAATCCGACTCCTCCTCGCTATCGCTGTCTTCGTTGGGGCGGCCGCGGCCGGGCGGTGTGGTGTCCGCCGGCTTCATGATTTCGGCGAGCACGACGGTTGCGAAGGAGCCGCGCGGCAGCTCGAACGCGGCACGGATGTACGCGCCGTGCTCATCGACGCCGCCCTCGATGTCCGGGGCGGTGAGGCGCACGCGGAGCGGGCGGCGCTCGCCGCGGATCATCCCGCCGGCACGCTTGGAGAAGGCGTCGATCTGCTCGGGCGAGAGCCCGAATTCGGCGAGCGCTTCCCGCTCGATCTGACCAATCGCACCGGCAGGGCGGGGCATCCCCGCCCCCCACATAGCGCCGGATGGGCTGATCTCGAAGCGGGCGCAGCGTGCGTGCGTCTCCGGATCGGCGAAGGTGGCGGCATCGACCGCGAAGACCGCGTAATTGTCGTGCTTGAGCGCCAGGTCGCCCTCGACGATGCGGTTCCAGTCGCCGGTCTCGATACGGCGGTCCAGGACCCGGTTGAAGACCGCGGACTGGAGCGCGGAGACGAAAAAGCCCAGAAGTGTGTTGTCGATCGAGAGCACGGCCCTGCGGGCATCGCGGCCGCGGGCGAGCTGGCCCAGGGCCTGACGCTCGGCGCGGGCCGAGCGGGGGAATGCGTCGAGCGCTTCGGCGTACTTGCCCTCCGCAAAGAGCTTGCGGCCGGCGGCGTTGCGTTCCGGGAACTGTGCGCTTGGGCCGAGCAGCTGCTGGAGCGCTTCGTCCCACTGATCGAGCACCAGGGCGCGGCCGATCAGGTGGTTATTCATCAGCATGCCGAAGCGCTGCTCGCCGATGCGGTTGGGCACACCCTCTGTCTCGAGCCGGCGCAGCGCCTTCTGAGCCCGCGTCACATCCATCGGGTTGACGCCGCGGATGCGGATCGAGAAGCGGTTGCCTTTGAGGTGCCCGGCGCGGAGTTTGTTGCCGTGCAGGTCGGCCCAGAGCACGCTGATGCGCTCGTGCCGCAGCATGGGGAAGTCTTCCGGACGCTTCCCGGGTGCGTGGATCGAGATCACCTGGCGGGTGATGGCGTGCTTGTCCTTGAGGCCCGCGGTGCCGATGGCGCGGCGTTCCACGCCGAAGTGCCGCGCGATCTCGCCGACCATGTCCATCGTCGACATCCCGTGCTTCTGGATGAGCAGATAAATGTGCTCGCCCTCGCCGGAGGGTTCGTACAGCGGGATCTCATCGACAAGAAAGTCCTCGGGCCGCTGCTTGATCACGCCGCCGGTCCCCGGGATGTCCGCGGTCAGATAGCGCGGCGGCGTCGCACGCGGCGACATCGCGTTCTCTCGTTCATCCTGCACCGCCGATCCTCCCCTCCCCGCCGATGCTCCCTGCACGCCCTCCGCTGCAACACCACGCGGCCCCGCCGGTTCATCCCTCATCACGCGTCGCGGCCTCCAGAACATGTTCCTCGACGTAGATCGGGACGCTGTTGAAGATACCAATCGCGATGGCATCGCTCGGCCGGCTGTCGATCCGCACCAGCTCGCCGCTCTCCTTGCGGACATCGAGCGTTGCAAAGAATGTGTGGTCGGCGAGATCGCAGATCGTGATGGACTGCAGCTCGCCGCCGAGCGTCTCGATCACGCTGCCCAGGAGATCGTGCGTCCCCGGGCGCTTGGGCGCGATGCCCTTGAGCCGGCGCTCGATCGACTGCGCTTCGGCGAGGCCGATCACGATCGGGAAGGATCGTTCGCCGCCGTTGCCGCCCGAGCCCCCGCCCTCGCCCGATTCACCGTTCTCGCCCATCTCGCGGAGCTCGATGATCTGGTAGTCGTTGAGCTCCCGGATCAGGATTCTGGATAGCTCCATCTGTACGGCCATGGTCCGCTCCTCATCAATCCCGCTCGCCCAAGGCGCCGCCGCATGCTCGCTTATCCCGCGGCCTGGCCGTGCCCGTTGGCCCGATCCGTGCCACTCTCCGCGCCGCTCCGCATCGATCCATCGCGCCGACCGAACCGCTCCGTGCTCGCCGGCGCCACCGCACGCCGAACAGCCGTGTCTCCGGGATCGGTATCCCGGTGCGGCGTCACCGCCGTGGCGAGCCGCTCCACGAGAGATTCGGGCGCACCGATCCCGGCGACGCACAATTCACCGATGTATTCCTGCGCCGGGAGCGCGAGCATGCCGGGTTTGGCCGCGGCGAAGGTCACGGTCCGGTCGGCCGTCACGGTCGGCTCAAACGCCTCTCCGCTCTCGGCATCGAGCCCGCTGGGGATATCCAGCGACAGCACCGCGGCCCCCATCTGCCGCAGGCGGTTGATCGCGCGGATCGCGCCCGCGGCCGCGCCCGCCGCGGGCCGGCTCAGCCCGGTGCCGAAAAGCGCATCGACGATGATCAGCGCTGCCGCATCGACGCCCGCGAGTGTCGCGGCCGTTTCGAGCACGCCCGCCTCCGCGGCATCATCCCCCGGATCAACCACGCGGACGATCGGCACGCCCATCTTCTCGCAGATCCGCCGGTTGATCGCGGCGTCAGCGGCGCCCTCGCCCTCGAACACCGCGATGCAGGCGGCTCTGAGCCCGGCGTTGGCCGCGTGCCGGATCACCGCGAAGCCGTCGCCGCCGTTGTTGCCCGGCCCGCACACGCCCAGCACCGCACCAGCGCCCCGTTCCGCGGCGAGGTCGAAGAGGTGCCCCGCCGCGCCGATCGCGGCGTTCTCCATGAGCACGATCGAGGGCACACCGAATTCCTCGGTCGCCGCCCGATCCAGCTCGCGGGCGGCCGCGCGCGTCAGGACCCGTGTCAGAACGCGCGTCATCGCGCGTGTCGTCGCGTGGCTCACGGGCATCGGGTCTTCGCGGCGGCCTGCCATGCGATCAGTCTAAGCGGGCATCCCACGCGCCCGCGAGCGGAGTTGTGCGTGATGAGGGCGGCATTCACCCGTGCCGCGGCGAGGGCGATGAGAACACCGCCGCCGACAGAAAAGAAAACGGGCCCCGGCGGTGAGTCCGGGGCCCGTCCACGGTATCGGAGACGCTACCGAGCCGGGGCGGGGCCGGCATCGGGTTTACTTCTTCGCGCTCTTGAAGCGATCGAGCGCGGCCTGCAGCTGCGCCTTGAGGTCGGCATCGGCGTGCGCCACGGCCTTCTCCTGCACCTCGATCGCCTTGTCGACCTCGCCCTTGGCGAAGTGGACATGGGCGACGGTGTCCAGGATCGCGGCGTCCTCGCCCTTGGTCAGCTCGTTCGCGCGGGTCGCGAGGCGCTGGGCCAGATCGAGGTCGCGCTCCTTGAGACCCTCGGTGTCGACGATCGTCCACGCGACCGCGTTGAGGATCATCGAGTTGTCCTTGTACATGTTGCCCATCTCGGCGCCGTAGGCGTATGCCCGCTTGTAGTCCTGCATCTCGGTGAGCAGCAGGTCGAACTTCATCATCGCGATCTGGCTCATCATCTGCGGATCGAGGGCGATGAGTTCATCGGCCTTGGTGAGGGCTTTCTCCATGTCGCCGTCGTTGTGCGCCGCCTGCATCTCGCCGTAGATCTTCTGGGCCTGCTTCTGGATCGAGGCCTTCTTGGCCTCCTTCTTGGCGTGCTCGGCCGGGTCCCAGGTGCCGTCGACGACCTTGGCGAGCACCTCGTCCATCCCGTCCATCGGGTGGCCGATCCAGGCGATCTTGCCCTGCTTGTCAACGATGAACGCCGCGGGAATGCCGTTCTGCTTCGCGGCCGCCATCCAGTTCTCGGCCATGTAGGAGCTGCCGCGATCGCCGTCGTAGGCGACCGTGTAGTCCATCTTGGAGCCCATGGTCTCAACGAACTTCTCGACGGCGCTCAGGGCCTCGCCCTGCTCCCACACGCTCACGCCGATGACGGTGACGCCCTTGTCCTTGTATTCCTTCTGCACATCGGTCAGGTGCGGGATGCTGACCTTGCACGGTCCGCACCAGGTGGCCCAGAACTCGACGACGTAGACATGGCCCTTCTCGAACTGCTCGACGGGCTTGCCCTTCACGAACTTGGCAACCTGCATCTTCGGCGCGGGGTCGCCGACCTGCAGGACCTTATTCTCCTGTTTGGCGTTCTCCTGTTTGGCTTTCTCCTGCTCGCCGCTCTGCTGGGCGAGCGCGGGCGTTGCGAGGCCGGCGCACGCAACGAGAATCGCCGCGCCGATGCCGAGAATGCGAGTGGTGGTGCTGTTCATAAAGAGAGCGTCTCCTGCCGTGGGTGAGAGCGATTGAGCCATCGCGGCGTACGCACGCCGTTCCGGTTGTCGCTCTGAGGTTCGATTCCCATACAGACTAGCCGGTTCCGGGAACCTGTGTTCTGTCTTGCAGGTGAAAACACTGGGTTCAATCCGAGCCCGCCCGCCGCGGACGCCCTCCCCCCGCAAGAATCACCCGACCACGATGCCCCTCAACTCCGCCCATCGCCCGCTCTCGGCCGCGGCCCTCGCCGCCAGCGGGGTGCTGCACGCGCTGGGGCTGCTGGCCTTCGCGACCTATGGCGACCGCCTCGGGGCCGGCACGGTCGCGGCGGAGGGGCACTGGGCGACCGCGCCCTCGCGGACGGTCGAGTTCGAACTCCCGCCCGAGCCGGTTCTCCCGCCGCCGCAGCCCGAGCCTGTTCCAGAGCCGGCGCCAGAGTTGCAGGAAGCGCCGCCGCAGGAGCCCGACCGGCTCCGCGCCGGCATCGACGACTCCGATGCGGACACGCCGGCGTGGATCGGCGCTGCGGAAGCGACCGAGCACCAGGCGGTCCGCGGCGAGATGGACCAGGCAGCCCGCTCGACCGACCCGGGCGCGCCCGGTGCGCCGGGTGAGCGCGGCCGGCCGGGATCGCCGACGGCGGAGCCCGCGGAGCCGGCTGCGGATCCGCTCCAGGAACAGGCTGCTCCCGCCGTGCCGCCGGTGCAGTCGCCGCCGGTCCAGCCGCCGCGTGCCGAGCCGCGGAACCCCGAGCCGATCGAGCCGCGACCCGAAGCGCCGGAGCCGGAACGCCCGGCCGAATCCCCACGGCCCGAGCCGCGGCCCGCGGATCCTGACACGCCCGCCGAGCCGCTTCCGCCGGTTGAGGAGCCGACCGCGCCCGGGCCGGCCGAGCCTGAGACACCCGGCGCCACGCCGACAGAGGATCCACCCGCCGCGGCGAGCGAGACCGATGTCCCGAACGTGCCTGATGTCGGCGATCGTCCGATCGAGTCGCCCGCCGCGGGCGAGGACGATCTCACGCGGCCGGGTCTGGATCTGACCACGCCCGGTGAGCTGCCGGACGTGATGGAAGCGCTGCCGGCGCCCGATGCCGCGCTGCGGGCGCCGCCGCTGCCGCGTGCTTTCGCGGAGTCGCTGCTCGATTTATTGGGGCGTGAGGATGTCGCGGCGTTGCTCGCTTCGCCGGCGGAGCCGTCGCGGATCGCGACCGAGCCCGCCCGGATCGCGGCAGCGCCGCCGGGCGATAGTGGCAGCGGGGGAGATGGCGGCGGTGGGGGTGCGGGTGTCGGCACGCAGTCGGCGCAGGAGGCCGAGGCGTTCTCGACGCAGCAGGCGGTCGTGGTACGCCCCGGCGAGCCGCTCGCGGCCAAGGGTCTGCAGATCAACACGGTGCGGCCGCGATGGAGCACGACGACACAGCTGCTCGCAGCGCGGCCGAAGGATCCGAAGATCGGGATCATCTTCGGGCGCGATGGCCGCGTGAAGCGGGCGCAGTTCCTCGATGGGCAGACGACCGGGTACCCGGCGATGGACGATCCGCTGCTCGATGCGGTGTACCGCTGGACCGCGACGGGCGCGGAGCTGCGGAAGCTGTCGGCGGATGATCCCGATGCGGGTGTGAGCTTTGTGGTGACGATCATTTTGCGATGACGATGCGCGTGTGCCAGGTTGGGGCGGTGATGAGCGTGATGACGCTCGCGGCGGTGGCGCACGCGCAATCGGAAGTGCGCAACGACGGCACCGTCGTGATCCGCGGCGTTCCGATGCGGCCCGTCGAGGCCGGGCTCGCGGATGTCGGGCCGCTGTCGACGAGCCAGCGGCTGATGCGGGCGGACCTGCGGGCGCCGACTGGGTTCGAGCGCGTGTACCAGGTTGAGGGCGCGGTGGGGCCCTTCTCCAATCTGCGGCCGTCGTACTTCGTGCGGATGGATGCGGGCGTGACGGCGGTCTTCCCGACTTCGATCTACTCCGAGAGCCAGCGCGGGCTCGAGGCGGCGATCCCGCCGGGCACGATCTTCTCGATCGGCGGGCCGATCGAAACGCTGTTCGGATTCCGCCGCGGCGACCGGCCGCGGGCGGTCGAAGGTGTGACACCGGTGGCGCTGCTGCGCGCGGCGGATCGTCGCGCGGGCGCGCGTGCGGGCGATCCGACAACCGGCCAGCGCGAAGCGCGGCCGGGCGCGGCGGAACGCCCGGCGACGGATGCGCCGCAGCGTGCGGAAACGCCGGAGAACGCGCCGCCGACGATCTGGACGAGCGAGACCGTGCGGCAGCGGCGGGTGGGGGAGTTGCTGGAGCGAGCGCGGGGCGGGGGCGGTGCTGACACCGTGGCACCGGCGGCTCGCCGGTGATCAGCGTGTGTGGCGCAGGGCGCTGAGGAGCGTTAGGCGGTCCCAGCGTTGAGCATGCTCCGAGGTGTGTGCGCTGGACGTTCCGGGCCGCGTTGTGCCGGTCGCGCTACTCACCGGCGAGCCGCCGGTGCCACGATGAGCCTTCCACGGGCTGACGCCCGTGGCAAGATTCTGGCGCACCCTGACGGGTGCTCTCGGAGATGTGTGGTGCGTGGCGGGTGTGAGCGCGCGAGCGGTGCACAACCCACAGGCTCGCTCAGAGCCGCGAGCCTGTGGCACGGAACCCACTTAGGACGTGTGGCCGCCGGCGTTCTTGGTGTCTTCGCCTTCGCCCGCGATCGAGTTGCGCATCGAGGTGTCGGCCTGCACGTTGTTGAGCTTGTAGTAGTCCATCACGCCCAGGCGGCCGTTGCGGAAGGCTTCGGAGATCGCCTTGGGCACCTCGGCCTCGGCGAGGACGACCAGCGCCCGGTTCTTCTGCTCCTGGGCCCGGAACTCCTGCTCCTCGGCGACGGCGAGGGCGCGGCGCTTTTCGGCCTCGGCCTGGGCCATCTGCTTGTTGGCGTTGGCCTGGTCGAGCTGGAGCTTGGCGCCGATGTTGTCGCCGACGTCGATATCCGCGATGTCGATCGAGAGGATCTCGAAGGCGGTGCCGGCGTCGAGGCCCGAATCCATCACGCGGCGGCTGATCTCATCGGGGTTTTCCAGCACGGCCTTGTGGTCGTTGGCCGAGCCGATCGTCGAGACGATGCCCTGGCCGACGCGGGCGATGATGGTTTCTTCGGTAGCGCCGCCGACGAGGCGGGCGATGTTGGTGCGGACGGTCACGCGGGCCTTGGCGCGGAGCTGGATGCCGTCCTTGGCGACGGCGTCGATCGTCGGCCGCGGGCTGCTGGGGTTGGGGCAGTCGATGACCTTCGGGTTCACCGAGGTCTGCACCGCGTCCAAGATGTCGCGCCCGGCCAGGTCGATGGCGGTCGCGGTGTTCCAGGGCAGCTCGATGCGGGCGCTGCGGGCGGCGATCATCGCGCTGATGACGTTGGGCACGCGGCCGCCGGCGAGGTAGTGGGCCTCGAGGGCGTTGGTGGGGATGTCGATGCCGGCCTTCACCGCGCGGATGCGGCTGAAGACGATGGTGCGGACATCGACCTTGCGGAGCCGCATGCCGACAAGCTCGAACAGGCCGATGTAGGCGTTCGACAGCCAGGCCTGGACGTAGAGGTTGATGAAGCCCATCGCGGCGATGAGGATGAAGAGGCCGACGATGCCGACGACGACAACAAGAACAATCAGCAAGCCATTCATGAAGCGGTCCCCTCGGGCTGTCTGAAGCCGTGCGTGGAGGTCACGGATTGGGATGCGTCCCCGGGCCGTTCCGGGATTCGCCCCGCATCGCGCCGGGAGTATAAACGAGGTGAGGGCTCGGTGCGGAGAGCGACCGTGCCGGGCTCAGACCATCCGGACACGGACCTGGTGCGGCTCGGCCACGATGACCTTCACTCTTGCACCGCGCTGCACATACACGGTGTCCGACACCGCGTCGTACCGCTTGCCGTCGATATCGACGACGCCGATGGGGCGGAGGTCGGTCTTGGCCACACCCTCGAGCCCGATCAGGGCGTCGAGCGCGGCCTGCTTCTCCATCTCCGCAGCGCGATCGGCCTCGACCTGCGCTTCGCTGGGAAGGCCCATGACCTTTCGGCCCAGTGGCGTCGAGGTGTACCAGCGGAACATGTTGATCGCGAGCGTCGGCCCGAGGATCAGGACGCCCAGCAGCGAGGAAAGGCCCCACGTGGTGTCGTGCTTGAAGAGGACGCCGACGCCGGCGAGCGAGACAAGCGCGGCGGTGACGCCGAGGATCCCGCCCGAGGGAATGAAGAGCTCCGCCACCAGCAGCAGCGCACCGATCAGGATCAGTCCCAGGCCCCAGAGCAGCAGTTGTTCCATCAGGTCGTTGGCTCCCCGCCAGCGGGCGTATCGGTCTTGACCGCCTCGACGCCGATGCGGAAGGGCGTGACGGTGACCACGCGGACCGCGGCCCTGGCCGGGATGAACCCAAACTCCGCGACCGCATCGATCACGTTGTCACCGATCTGTACGCGGCCGGCGGGCCGCATGCTGGTGATGCTGACACCGGTGTCACCGATGCGGGCGAGTGCGTCCTCCGGGCCCATCGCGGCGAGCAGCCCATCGCGGCTCTCCTCGGGCGGATCACCCACCGCGGTCGTGTGCACCAGGCGGTTGAGGACCGGGAGGGAGTGCATGTGCCGGCCCAGGAACCACATGCCGACGACGGCGGTGGTGCCGGCGAGCAGGATCGTGACCAGGCCGTACAGCGCATCGGACTGGGCCTCGGGCGAGGAGGGGAAGAGCCCCTGCCCCGCCGGGATGAAGGTCCCGATGAGGCCGACAAAGAGCAACAGCAGGCCCGCTCCCCCGGCGATGCCAAAGCCAGGCAGGATGAAGATCTCGACGGCGATGAGGAGGATGCCCAGCCCGATCGCGGCGACGTCCCACCAGTTGGCCATGCCGATGAGCATCGGCGGGGCGATAAGGCCGACCAGCGCGCCCAGCGCGATGACGCCGGGGATCGTGACGCCGGGATTGGTCATCTCGACGAAGAGCGCCAGCAACATGATCGCGATGAGGATGCCGCGGACGATGTTGTTGGTCATGAAGAGGACGAGTGATTCGGACCAGTTGCGGTCGAGGCGGCGGACGTTCTCGGCGCCGAAGAAGGCCTTGAGGTCGGCCTCGGTGCGGATGGGCGTGACATCGAGACCGCCGTCGGTGCGGACGGTCGCTTCGTTGGCCGCGAGCTGGTAGCGGACCATGTCGACGGTCTGGAGGACGAGCGGTCCGGAGCCGTCGCTGACCTTTTCGATGAGCTCCCAGTTGCCGCGGTCCGCGGCGGAGATCACGGGGCGGGTAGAGGTGGTGGAGGAGACTTGGGCCTTGAGTTCGGTGGCGATCGCGGCGAGCTGTTCGGAGCCGGCGGGGACGCCGGGCGCTGGCGATGCGGCGTTGCGGCCGTCGGCGGTGTCGGAGGGTTTTCCGGTGCCGGGGGCTGAGGGGAGGCGGACCGGTCCATCGGGCGAGAGGTCGGGGAAGAGCAGGTTGAACTCGGCGCGGTCGATGCAGATGTTGATGCCGGTCTGCTTGTTACGGACCCACCAGAGCTCGAGGTCGTTGGCGCAGAAGGCCTGCACGAGGTACTCATCGCGCAGGTAGCGGCCCATCCGCTGGTTGTAGCGGCGGGCGGAGTCGACGACCTCGGCGATCAGCGGGGGCAGAAGCTTCTTGAGGAGGTCGGCGGGGGGCGCGCTCGCGCCGCCGGGTGTGATGACGATCGGCATGGCGTCACCGAAGCGCGACGGGTCGGTGACGACGATCTCGCGGCAGGCCAGCGCGATGATGGCCGCGCCGGAGAACGCATCGGGGTTGACCCAGGCGACGGTGTTCTCGATCGGCGACTGCTTGATCATGTTGCAGATCGCCAGCGTGGCGTAGAGGTCGCCGCCGGGGGAGCGGATGTCGAAGACGATGGCGTCGGCGCCGGCCGCGATGGCGCGGTCCA
>JBDZUZ010000077.1:12023-18472 GCA_040255445.1 Planctomycetaceae bacterium
GTCGAATTTGGAGGCGAAGGGATGAAAGCGCGCGGTCGACTCGAAGGCGACGACGTGGATGCCGGCCGCGATGGCGCGGTCCATGCGTCGCTGGATCGAGCGGACCATGACCGAGGGGCGGGTGGCGCCGCCGGAGTCGATCTCGCCCTCGATGGTGATGACGGCGACGTTGTTGGCCTTACGGGCGGCGGGAACGACGCCGGCGGGCGGGACGACGGCGGGGTCGATCGCCGGTGACGCGGGCCGTTCCGCTGGCTGGCCCGCTGGCTGGCCCAACAGGCCGGCCGATGGGAGCAGGATGACGAGCAGAGCCGCGAAGAGGCCCGCAAGCCGCGCGGCGATGCGGTGCGCACCACGTCCGGACATCGCAAGTGACAGTATCACAACCGAGTATAGATGCCGCGGACCACCGGTCCGGGGTCGCCGCGATCTCCCCGGTTTGGGCCGCGCGATGTGGAGGCGGGTTCAGGTCCTGGCTTCAGGTGCCGGGTGTTTCCTGCTCCACGGACCAGGCGAGTTTCTCGCCGCGGCAGTCGATGTGGACGGCGAAGAAGCCGGGGCGGCCGGCGGGGGACTTGGGCTCGGCGCGGCGGATCAGCGGCCAGATGATGGACCGGTCGGTTTCGGGGAGGGGGAGGTCTTCGATGTGGGCGGGATCGAACCAGTCGAGGCGGCCCTCGCGCATGTCCTGGGCGGGGACGGAGACGGGGCCGAGCACGCGGTAGACGAACATGAGCCAGTGGCCCTGGCCCTCGAAGGCGCACTCGCTGACGAGGCCGACCAGGTGGAGGCGTTCCATGGGGATGTGGAGGCCGGCTTCTTCCTCGATCTCGCGCTGGGCGCAGCGGGCGGGGGATTCGCCCTCGTCGACATGAAGCTTGCCGCCGATGGGCGAGCAGAGGCCCAGGTTGGGGGCTTTGAGGCGGCGGAGGAGGAGGATGCGGCCCTGGTCATCGCGCAGGTCGCAGAGGCAGGCGATCTTGTAGGGGAGGCGCGGGTCGGCGCCGTGTACGGTGTGAGCATCCGCCATGGGACCGGACAATATGCGATTGGGGCGGAGAATCCCGCGTCATCGGGGGTCGCGGTGCGTGCGTTCACGCTCCGACGGCGAACCGTCCGATACCCTCCAACATGCCCTCGACCGCGCAGCCGCCGATGACCTCCGCCACCAGAACCTCAGGCCACAGCGACCCGTTCGCCGGGCGGCATGTCTACATGATCGGGATCGGCGGGTGCGGGATGTCGGGCCTGGCGCGCATGCTGCGGACGCGGGCGGCGTCGGTGGCGGGTTCGGACAAGGAATCGTCGGATGTGACCGCCGCGCTCGCCCGCGAGGGGATCGCGGTCGGGTTCGATCAGAGCAAGCGGGAGATTCCCGAGACGGCGGACCTGATCATCGCCTCCGCGGCGGTGCGGGCCGAGCACCCGCAGGTGATGGCGGCGAAGGACCGGGGCCTGCCGGTGCTGCTGTACGCCGAGGCGCTGGGGATGTCGATGATCGGCCGCACGGGCGTGGCGATCGCGGGCACGCACGGAAAGTCGACGACGACGGCGATGCTGGGCGCCACGCTGACGGACTGCGGGCTGGACCCGACGGTGATCGTCGGCGCCATCTGCCGGCAGTTGCGGCGCGGGAGCCTGGCGGGCGCGAACGATGAGCCGGGCGGCTTCCGGCTGGGCGGGGAGAAGATCCCGGCGGGGCCGATGGCGGGTCGGCCGGGGCTGCTGCTGGCTGAGGCTTGCGAGTTCAACCGGTCGTTCCACAATCTCAGGCCGGTGATCGGTTCGATCAGCTCGGTCGAGGCGGACCATCTGGACATCTACGGCACGCTCGATGCGGTGGTGGAGTCGTTCCATCAGTTTGCAAAGCGGATTGCGCCGGCGTCGAACGGCGGGCGGCTGCTGATCGCGCACGATGGGGCGCACCGGCGCGAGGTGACGGCGGGGCTGGACTGCGCGATCGAGACGATCGGCTACACGCCCGATGCGGACTGGATCATCAGCTACGACCCGCGCACGCGGCAGACGACGCTGACGCACGACCGCGAGCGTGTGGCCGAGTGGGTCAGCCCGATCCCGGGCGCGCACAACGCGACCAACGCGGCGACGGCGATGGCGCTGGCGACGATGCTGGGGGCGGACCCCGCGACCGCAGCGCGTTCGCTGCAGGCATTCCGCGGTGTGGACCGCCGCATGCACTTCCTGGGCGAAAAGACGCACACGCGGGGCGGCACGGTGCGTGTGTACGACGACTACGGGCACCACCCGACGGAGATCGATGCGACGCTGCGGGCGCTGCGGGAGTTCGAGCGGCCCGAGGATCGTGGCGGCAGGCTCATCTGCGTGTTCCAGCCACACCAGCACAGCCGCACGCGGTTCCTGATGGAGGAGTTCGCCAACAGCTTCTCGCAGGCCGACATCGTGATCGTGCCGCACATCTACTTCGTCCGCGATACCAACGCGGAGAAGCAGCTGGTGTCGGCGGGCGATCTGGTCGACCGGCTGCGCGAGAAGGGGGTCAGGGCGATGCACCTCTATCCTTTCGAGGCGATCGTCGAGCAGCTCGAGACGCTGTGCCGGCCGAATGATCTAGTGGTCGCGATGGGTGCCGGCCCGGTGTGGCAGGTCGCCCGCGGCTACCTTGACGCCAAGTCTCGCTGAGCCCAAGCCCCCGAGCGACACGCAGACATGCCCCCGCCCGCGCCCGCCAACCCGGTTCCGTTCGCGATCGAGCGCGATGCGCCGATCGATACGTGGTTCCGCATCGGCGGCCGCGCTGACCGGCTCGTGCGCATCCGCACGGAGGCGGATCTGCTGCGGGCGCTCGAGACGGATCAGAACGTCAGGATCCTGGGTGACGGCGCGAATCTGCTGGTCGATGACGACGGCGTGGCCGAGCTGGTCGCGGCGACCAAGGCGTTCAGCAATGTCGCGGTTGATGAAGCGGCGGCGACGATCTCGGCCGCGGCCGGGGCGGATCTGCCGCGGCTGATCAACACCGCGGTGCGTGCGGGTCTGGCGGGGCTCGAGGGCCTCGCGGGGATCCCGGCGAGCATCGGCGGCGCGATCATGATGAATGCGGGCGGGCGCTTTGGCGAGATCAAGGATGCGGTCGCGGCGGTGCATGTCGTGGATCGCGCGGGCCGTCGGCGGACGCTGACGCGGGGCGAGATCGACTTCTCCTACCGCCACTCGGGGTTGGAGGGGCTGATCATCCTGGGCGCCGAGTTCCAACTGCAGAAGGCCGAGCGCGAGCCGCTGCGGGCGAATCAGGTCGAGGTGATGCGGTACAAAAAGGAATCGCAGCCGCTCGCGGCGGACTCGGCGGGGTGTGTGTTCAAGAACCCGACGCTGCTGCGCGATCTTGATGGGATCGCGGCCGCGGGCGCTCGGGTGTCGGCCGGCATGCTGATCGACCGCGCCGGGTGCAAGGGGCTGACGATCGGCGGTGCATCGATCTCCGAGCGGCACGGCAACTTCTTCGTGACGACGCCGGGCGCGACCGCCCGCGATGTGATCACGCTGATGGAAGAAGCTTCGCGGCGTGTGTCCGATGCGTTCGGCGTGACGCTCGAGCCTGAGGTTGTGGTCTGGAGGCGTGAGCGATGAGCGGCGAGCGTCCGTGCGTGCTGATCCTGGGCGGGGGGCCCGATGCCGAGCGCGAGGTGAGCCTGAAGAGCTCGCAGACCGCCGCGGCCGCGCTGGAAAAGAGTGCGCGGTTCCGCGTGCACCGTGAGGTGATCGGGCGGATCACCGCCGACGAGCTGCGGGCGCTGCCTGGCGATGTGATCTTCCCGATCCTGCACGGGCCGTTCGGCGAGGGCGGGCCGATGCAGGACATCCTCGAAGCCGATGGGCGGCCGTACGTGGGCTCGGGTCCGCGGGCGGCGCGGGTTGGAATGGACAAGGCGGCGACGAAGATCCTCGCTGCGCAGCTGGGCATCGCGACGCCGCCGGCGGCCATCTTCAACGCCGCGGATTGCGGGCGGCCGGTGCAGCTCCCGGTGGTGATCAAGCCGGTGCACGAGGGCTCGAGCGTCGGGCTGCATATCTGCAAGGACCAGCACGGCTGGAACGAGGGTGTGCGGCTGGCGGCGGAAGAGATGCGCGATCACCCCGGCCGCGTGTACATGATCGAAAAGATGGTGGTAGGTGGGCGCGAGCTCACCGTCGGGCTGCTTGATGGTGTTGCGCTCCGGCCGCTGGAGATCAAGCCCAAGTCGGGCATTTACGACTACGACGCCAAGTATCAGCGGAACGACACGGTGTATCTGGTGGGGCCGGACCTGCCGCCGGGCGTCGAGCAGCGGATCCGGGCCCAGGCGGAGGACCTGGGCAAGGCGATGGGCGTGCGGCACCTGGCCCGCGTCGATTTCCTGCTCGATGACAACGGCACGCCGTGGCTGCTGGAGATCAACACGATGCCGGGGTTCACGGAGCACTCGCTGTTGCCGATGGCGGCGCGGGATGCGGGGCTGGACTTCGCGGCTCTGGCGGAAAGGCTTGTAGAATTGGCGCTTCGCGACGCCGGGCGTGATGCGGTGGGGCCGCGCTGAAACCGTTTCGAGGCAATCAGGCCCGATGCGGCCTGCGGAGAAGGTGATGAGCAAGAAACGCGGCAAGGACGATGCGGGCGGCGAGACGCCGGGGGCGTTCAGCTTCCGGGCGTTTCTCGATCACCTCACGGGTTTCTGCATCGTGCTGCTGTTCCTGGGGCTGCTGGTGGGCGTCACGCTGGGGATCCGCCCGCTGGAGCGGCGGGCTGCGGCGGAGATCGCAACGCGTCCGCCGGAGGTCGAGATCCGCTGGCCGGCGATCAAGTCCGAAACGGGGTCGGGTGAGACATGGGTCGACCGGGCGAGCCGCGAATCGCTCGAGGCGGCGGTGCGCGATGCGATCGGCAAGACGCCGGACCCGACGCGGGGCGATGTGCTGGCGCGAATCGGCAGGAGGATGGAGGCTTCCGGCTGGTTCGCGGGGGCGCCCACCGTTCGCCGCGAGGCGGGGTGGAAGATCGTGGTGGAGGGCGACTGGCGCATCCCCGCGGCGGTGGTGCGTCACGGCGAGCGCGATTACCTGATTTCGTGGGATGCGCGGCCGATGCCGCCGCAGTACCCGGTGGGCGCGACGCGGCTGCGGGCGATCACGGGCTCTGCGCTCGGTCCGCCGCGTGATGCCGCGGGCGGCCGCGACTTCACGGGGTATTGGGCCGGCGAGGATGTCGTGGCGAGCCTGGAACTCTTGCGGTTGATCGCCACGCAGCCGTGGGCGGGGCAGGTCGCGGCGGTCGACGCTGCCGAGTACACCGACAACGGCCGGCTCACGCTGGTGACGACGAAGAACACACGGATCCTGTGGGGCGGTCGTCCGCGCAAGCCGCTCCCGGGCGAGGCGGGCACGGCGACCAAGCTCGAGCGGCTGGCGCACATGCACCGCGAGTTCAACAGCATCGATGCGAACGCGGATCATCTGGACATCCGCATCCTGCAATCGCCGCCGACGATCCAGCGCTCTGCAACGACCGTGCCCGGCGCGGGCCCGCAGTGATGCCGGCGGGTCCGGTCGATGATGAGGTGATCCTGCTCAAGCCCAAGGGGCCGGATCCGTGGCCGCACCGGCGCGGCGAGCCGCGTGCTTTCGCGGTCTTCTGGATTCTGTTTCTGCTGGGTTCGACGATCGTGAGCCTCGGCCCGGCGTGGTCGATGGGCGCGCCCAGCTACGAGACGTACCGTCCGGCGGCGAGCACGCTGATGGTGCTGTGCGCGGTGGGGCTGGTGGTGCTCTGGCCGATGGTGCGGCTGAGCCAGGCGGCGCCGCGGCATCCGCTCCGGGCGATCATCGGTGATCTGATCGTGCTGCTCTTGCCGCTGGCGGCGGTGGTGCTGCCGCAGGCGTTCCCGTTCATGACCGGGTGGCCGATCGAGGTCGCCGGCGCGGTGATGCTGATCCTGACCGGATGGGCGTTCGCGGTTGCGGGCGTGCTGCTGGTGGCGTTGTCGCGCGAGGCGGTGGGCGGCGGGGCCCGGTGGGCGGCGATGGCGGTGATCATCGCCGCGGCGCTCGCAGCGCCGGTGGTGGAGATGCTGCGGCCGCGGACGCCTCCGGCCGAGCGGGCCATGGATGCACCGCGGCCGGCGGCGCTGGCATCGCCGCTCTCGGCGGTGTGGGAGATCACGCGGGATCGGTCCTGGAGCGGTCAGGCGGCCCGTCTGCTTCCCGCGCATGAGACGGCGGTGGTGTGGACGCTGGCGGGGGGCGCGGTACTGTTCAGTGCCGGTTTGGTCGCGGCCGTGGCACGCCGCCGGGGGCCGGCCTAGATTCACGGTTGACCGACCGCGCTGTGGCGCGGCTGCCGGGTCCGCTGGGCGGACCCGCTTTGCTCTCATGACTCACTCGTTTGCCGGACCTGTTTCCGAGCGGCGCGCCATGGCGCGCCGCCGGCCTCGCTC
>JBDZUZ010000239.1:0-3414 GCA_040255445.1 Planctomycetaceae bacterium
CCCGTCGACATCGACCCGCAGGCCGAGCGCGAAGCCGCCCAGCGCAGAGCCGAATCCCAGAAGCGCCGCAGGCAGAAGGAAGAGTCCCGCCGCCTGCAGCAGGAACGCGCCCTCCGCGAACGCGGCGACCAGCCCCGCCGCCCCGCCGCGATCGACCCCACCCCGCTCACCGGCCCCGGCTCACTCGCCGCCGCCCCCGACATCATCAAGGCCCCCAAGAGCCCCTCGCAGACAGACAGCGAACGCAAGATCTCCATCATGGGCAAAACCATGACCCGCCAGGACTGGCGCCGAGCCATCATCATGCGCGAGATCTTCGACAAGCCCATCTCGATGCGCGACGACGCCGCGGCCTGACCGCGCGGGCGCATCACTCCCCGCGCAAGCGCATCATTCACTGATCCGCACGACCGCCCGCTTCTCGCGGTCCACCACCAGCAACCCAAACTTCACCGTCCGCGCCTGCTCCTCGCGCACGATGCCCTCCGCATCCGCCGTGATCATCAGCGCACGCTCCACCGTCACCACCCCCAGATCCATGAACAACCGCTGCCGCACGATCGCCCGCCCGGCATCGTCATACCCCAACAACTCCGTCTCGTGCATCGCGCTTCCCGACCGGTCGCCGCGCTCCCCCGCGCTCTCCACCCCCGCCTTGCCCACAAACGCCTCGCCCGCCCGCAACGCCGCCACACCCCCCGCCGGCATCACCGCGATCGGCGGATCAAACGCCGTCAGCCCGCCGGGCGTTTGCTCGATCGACGCGAGCGCCATGCCCCCATCCGCACGGCGCTGCAGCGTCACGATGCGCATCGCACCATCCCCGCCGCCGTTGTCCCCCTCGCGGATCACAACGGACCACTCCCCGCTCGCATCCGCCTCCTCGGACCGTCGATACTCGATATCCCCCGTCCCCTCCACCCGGTACCGCCGCTCCTCACCCCCGGGGATATAGACCCGCGCTGCCTCCCCCGCTCCCGACCCCTCCACCGATGCAGTCAACCCCGTCGGCGCGGCCACCCGCGCCGACCGGCACCCCCCGCACAACCCCATCACCACCGCCGCGCCCGCCACCCACGCCATCCCGCCCGCCAGCAGCCGTCCACGCTTCATCCGTATACTCCCAACCATGCGCCGACCCACCGGCACAACCCTGCTCGCCCTCGTCCTCGCCGCCCCGCTCGCCATCTTCGCCGGCTGCAGCGAGCTCGATGTCCGCCCCGGCGCCGAGAGTATCTTCGAGGCCTTCGCCCCGCCCTCGCCCGAAGAGGCCGCGCGGATGGCCATCGACCCCTACGACGCCGACGCCCGCTACAAAGGCACACTCCTCCTCGCCAACGCCTCCTTCGCCGGCGAACCCATCTACCTCACACTCTTCCGCGACAACATCAACGATGACGACCCCGGTGTCCGCTCCGCCTCCATCCGCGCCCTCGCCAACCACGGCACGCCCGACGATGTCGCCCTCATCCTCCCCTCCCTCGATGATGCCGACCCCGCCGTCCGCCTCGAAGCCGCCCAGGCCCTCCAGCGCCTCCACAACCCCGTCGCGGTCGAGCCCCTCCTGCTCCACATCCAGTCCGAGCGCGAAACCGAGTCCGCCGTCCGCGCTGCCGCGGCCGAAGCGCTCGGCCAGTACGCCCAGACCAACGTCGTCCAGCGCCTCATCGCCGCCTTCGAAGACCCCAGCCTCGCGGTGAACCGCGCCACCCTCGACTCCCTCCGCACACTCACCGGGCAGGACTTCGGCTTCGACCGCCGCGCCTGGCTCCAGTGGTACAACGCCTCCGATCAGGTCTTCGCCGCCCGCAGCATGTACATCTACCCCGTCTTCTACCGCGGCAAGAAGTGGTACGAACACATCCCCCTCTTCCCGCCGCCCCCCAACGAACAGCCCGCCGCGCCCACCGGCCTCCGCGCCGAGATGATGCCCGCCAGCTGACCCCCCTCTCCTCCCTTCCCCTCAATCCACCCCCGCCATCCGCCGATGACCCCACCGGGCGCGATCACTCCGCGCCGACTTGTCCATTGGAGCTCCCCCGCACGTGCAGGCCATCACCGCCACCGACTCCGGCCCGCGCTTCGCCACCGACCACCCCGCGCCCTCGCAGAGCGCCGGCGATGCCACCTGCCGCGTCCTCCACGCCCTCATCACCGATGACGACCGCGCTGCCGCCGCCTCCTCATTCCGCGGCGTCCTGGGCAGCTGCTTCGTCGCCACCGTCGAAGCCGGCGCGCCCAACCTCAAGCCCGGCGCCAAGGTCGTCGTCAACCCCGCCGTCCCATGCGGCAAGTGCGACCTCTGCCGCTCCGGCCTCTCGCTCCACTGCGGCCAGCGCTCCATCCTCGGCATCCGCGGCCGCGATGGCGGCCTGGCGACCACCGTCGCCGTCCCCGCCGCCAACCTCGTCCCCATCCCCGATGCCGTCGACCCCATCCACGCCCTCTTCGCCGTCCCCGTCGCCGCGGCGGTCCACGCCGCCCACATCACCCGCCTCGAAGGCAAGGCCTTCGTCACCGTGCTCGGCGATGGGCTGATGGGCCTCCTCTGCGCGCAGGTCATGGCGCGGCTCAACGCCTCGGTGCGCCTGCTCGGCGACAACCCCGACCGCTTCAACCTCTGCGAGAAGTGGGGCGTCAAACACCGCCACCGCGATGAAGTCGGCCGCCGCCAGGATCAGAACGTCGTCATCGAAACCACCGGCTCACCCATCAGCCTCGACCTCGCGATGCATCTGGTCCGCCCCCGCGGCAAGATCGTCATGACCAGCCCCCGCTGGCAACAGGGCCCCGCGCTCGATCTCGCGCCCATCGTCGCCGCCGAGCTCGAACTCATCGGCGCGCGAACCGGCCCCACCGCCGACGGCCTCGCCGCGATCGCCGCCAACCGCATCGACCTGGCCGCGCTCATCACGCAGCGCATCACCCTCGATCAAGCCCCCGCCGCCCTCAAACGCCCCGACCTCGCCCCCATTGTCACAATCTGACGCGTCCACGCGTCCACGCGTCCACGCGTCCACGTGACCACGCGACCACTTCCTCACGCCGGCAACGCAAACTTCTCACAAAGCCCCGCCACTTCCTGACGCACCGCCTTCGTCACGCTCTCGCGCTGATCCGCCCCCGCCCCCAGCACCCGATCAATCCACGCCGCGACCTGCTTCATCTCCCCCGGGCCGAAGCCCCGCGTCGTCGTCGCCGCGGTCCCCAGGCGGATGCCGCTGGTCACCTTCGGCGGACGCGGATCCTCGGGGATCCCGTTCTTGTTGCACACGATCCCCGCCGCCTCGAGCCACTTCTCCGCATCCGCGCCCGTCAGGTCCGCCGAGCGCGCCCGCAGGTCGACGAGCATCAGGTGGTTGTCGGTGCCCCCGGTCGTCATGCGGTAGCCGTGCGCGGTGAGCGCCGCGGCCA
>JBDZUZ010000240.1:0-3409 GCA_040255445.1 Planctomycetaceae bacterium
CCAGCCAAAGCCTGGAGCATCGGGGTTTCGACTTCGAGGTAGCCGCGGCCGGTCAGGAACTTGCGCGCTTCGGCGAGGATGAGAGAGCGCAGCGTGAAGACGCGGAGGGTCTCGGGGTTAGCCCAGAGGTCGACATAGCGCTGGCGGTAACGGAGCTCGATGTCGGCGAGGCCTTCGTGCTTCGCGGGGGGCGGCACGAGGCTCTTGGCGCCGGGGGCGAGGTCGCTGGCCCAGACGGTGATCTCGCCGGTCTTGGTCTTCATCACGCGGCCGGTGGCGACGGCGATGTCGCCCAGGTCGAGGAGCTTGGCGAGCTTGAAGCCGGTCTCGCTGCAGTCGCGCTGGCTGACGGCGACCTGAAGATCACCGGTGTCGTCGCGGAGGCTGAGCCACAGGAGCTTGCCGTTGTCGCGGAGGAGGACGATGCGGCCGGCGACGGAGACGACGGGGCGCTGGTCGGCGAAGCCGGGTTCCTTGCCGCGGGCCTGCTGGTCCTTGTCGGCGGCTTCGTCGTACCTGGCGCGGGCGTCGGCGGTGGAAAGCAGGCCGTCGGTCTTGAGGCCGTAGGGCTCGAGGCCGAGGGCGGCGATCTCGGCGCGGTTCTGGCGGCGCTGGGCTTCGAGGTGGTGGAGGCCCTCGGTGTCGGCGCCGGTGTTGGAGGGGGTGGTGTTGGGTTCGGTCATAGGGGTCTCGGGCGTGAGCGCGCGTGGGTGTGTGCCGGCGCGGTATGGGCGCTGGTGTGCATTCTTGTCGCGTCGGTGGCGGGGTGCGCGGTGGGGTTGGTCGCGGCGGTAGGGACCGGGGTGGTGGCGGCGTCAGGATGCCGCGGGGTCGCTGCCGTTGATGGTGATGCCGGCGAGGCGGGCGGTGGCCTCGACATCGCAGAGGGGGCGGTTGGCTTTGGGGTCGCTGGTGAGGGTCTCGAGGGTGACGCCGTCGAGCGATTCGATGACGACGCGGGCGGCCTCATCCATGCGGCGGTGGAGCGGGCAGAGGTTGGGGCCGTGGTTTGGGAGGCCCAGAGGGCAGGTGTGGATCCGCTCGATGTGGCCGACACAGCGGATGACATCGAGCAGCAGGATCTCGCTGGCGGGGCGGGCGAGCTGATATCCGCCGCCAGCGCCGCGGCGGCCGGTGACGAATCCCGCGGCGGAGAGCTGCTGGAGGACCTTGGCGAGGTAGTCGCCGGGGACCTTGGTCATGTCGGCCAGGGTCGAGGCGGCGACGAGTTCCTTGGGGGTGAGCGCGAGGCACGCCATCGCCCGCAGCGCGTATTCGGTGGTTTGAGAGAACACGTCGCCTCCGGGAATCGGCCGTGCCGGGCGCAGCGTGGCGCCGCGGCTGGTTCGACTATACAGGACTGGGTCACTCCGCCGCGACCGCCGCGGGGGCCTGCTGGGGAGCAGGGTCGTTCGCCCGGCGGGGGGATTCGGCGGCGAGCGGAGTTCGGACGCCGCGGAACGCGAGCAGAAGCAGAGAATTTAGGACGACCAGAACGGTGCCGCCTTCGTGGGCGAGGACGCCCAGGGCCATGGGGATGGGGCGTCCCATGAGTGAGCCGGCGAGGGTCGCCGCGGCCATGGCGATGATGATGGTGAGCGCGAAGATCAGGTTTGCTTTGATGGTGAGGCGGGCGCGGCGGGCGAGGCGGACGGCCCAGGGAACGGCGGAGAGGTTGTCGGAGAGGAGGACGATGTCGGCGGACTCGAGGGCCGCGGCGGTGCCGATGGTGCCGATGCCGAGGGAGACATCGGCGGCGGCGAGGGCGGGGGCGTCGTTGACGCCGTCACCGATGACGGCGACGCCGGAGTGGCGGGCGCCGGAGCGAGCGGCTTCTTCGCGCATGGCGCCGACGATGTC
The DNA here is from genome assembly GCA_040255445.1 of Planctomycetaceae bacterium. GTDB lineage: Bacteria > Planctomycetota > Phycisphaerae > Phycisphaerales > UBA1924 > JBDZUZ01. The sequence continues at coordinate 1,861 of JBDZUZ010000240.1, forward strand.
GAGCTTGTCCTGCGGGAGGAGTTCGGCGTCGAAGGCGTCGAGCTTGAGGGACTCGGCGATGCGCTGGGCGGTGAGTTTGTTGTCGCCGGTGAGCATGCGGACGGGCTTGATGCCCAGTTCGTGCAGTTCTTCGACGAGGTCGGCAGCGCCGGGGCGGACGGCGTCGGCCATGATGAGGACGGCGGCCTGGCCGTCCTGACCGTCTATTCCGGATGGGCCCGCGCGGGCGACGACGACGGCGACGTGGCCGCGGTGCTGGATCTTGCGGAGGACATCCTGCACGCGGTTGCGGAAGCAGGTGGGGATGAGGGGCTCGGCGTGTGTGTAGCTGCCGAGGCGCACGGGCGAGCCGTTGTAGGTGCCACTGATGCCGCGGGCGGTGATGTGGTCGATGTCGGTGACGGTGGCGGGCTCGATCGAGCGTTGCTCGGCGGCTTCGCGGACGGCGGCGGCGATGGGGTGCGTGGAATCGGCCTCGAGGCCCGCGGCGATGGCGAGGAGCTCGGCGCCGTCGGACCAGGCGACGGGGTGGACTTCGTAGAGGCGGGGACGGCCGAAGGTGAGCGTGCCTGTTTTGTCGAAGCAGACCGAGCCCATGTTGGCGAGGCGCTCGATCGATTGGCCGCCTTTGAAGAGGACGCCGGCGCGGGCGGCGCGGGCGATGGCGGTGAGTGTGGCGGTGGGTGTGGCGATGATGACGGCGCAGGGCGAGGCGACGATCATGAGCGTGATGGCGACATAGAGCGCGCCGCCGCGTTCATCGCCGATGCCGATGATAGGGAAGTCGAGGAGCAGCCACCAAATGAGGAAGACGGCGATGCTGACGGCGAAGACGCCGATGGCGTAGGGCTGGCTGATGCGGTCGATGAAGCGTTGGACGGGCTCGCGCTGCTCGCGGGCCTGGGTGACGAGGTCGAGGATCTTCTGCAGGCTGGATTCGGAAACGGGGCGGAGGACGGTGGCTTCGATGGGGTCGTCGGTGTTGATGGTGCCGGCGAAGAGTTCATCGCCGGGTTTGACATGGCGCGGCATGGACTCGCCGGTGATGGCGGATTGATCGAGGCTGGATTCGCCGCTGCTGACGGTCGCATCGGTGGGGACGCGTTCGCCGGGGCGGATCTTGATGCGTTCGCCGTGGGCGAGTGTGTCGGCGGAGGTTTCGATCCAGGCGTTGTCGCGGAAGACGAGCGCCTCGGTGGGCATGAGTTTGTGGAGTTCTTCGACAGCGCGCTGGGTGCGGGCCATGGCGGCGTCTTCGAGCGCGCCCGAGAGGGTAAAGAGGAAGAGGAGGAGCGCGCCTTCTTCGGGGTGGCCCAGCGCGGCGGCGAGACCGGCGGCGACGACCATGAGGACATCGATGTCGATGGCGCGGGCGCGGAGCGCGGCGAGAGCAGCGCGGCCGCCGTAGAACATGCCGATCGCGAGGGAGATCCAGATGAGGGCGGCGGCCCAGGGCTGGTCGAGGGCGCGTTCGAGGAGGAAGCCCAGGGCGAGGAGCGCGCCGGCGGTGATGGAGGCGGTGAGCTCGGCGCGGGTGGTGAGGAGGGGG
>JBDZUZ010000241.1:0-3366 GCA_040255445.1 Planctomycetaceae bacterium
GCCCTCGCCCGGCCGCGCTTCGCCCGTTGACCTCAACGCCGTCGCCCCCGAGCGGCACATGCTCTCCCCCGCGGTGGAGGGCGTCGGCGACGGTCGCCCCTTCTGGACCGAATCCGCGCGCGATTTTGCCGATGCGCAGCAGCGCCGCGACTTCGCCGCCGCGATCGCCCGCGCCACGGTCCCCAAGATCGCCAGCGAAAAGACCCCGGCCGACGCCGCGGCGATGGTCGCGGCCGCGCACAAGGCCTTCCCGGCCTGGCGCGATGCCGACCCCCGCAAGCGCGCTGCGGTGCTGACAAAGGCCGCGGCCCTGATGCGCGAGCAGCGCGATGGCCTCGCCGGCGTCATCATCAAGGAGTCCGGCAAGACCTGGCGCGAGGCCGATGCCGATGTCTGCGAGGCGATCGACTTCTGCGAGTACTACGCGCGGCTGGCGGTGCCGATGTTCCAGCGCGAGCGGCTCGGCCGCTTCATCGGCGAGCTCGATGAGCAGTGGTACCAGGGCCGCGGCGTCGCCGCGGTCATCAGCCCGTGGAACTTCCCGCTGGCGATCTGCTGCGGCATGACGGCGGCGGCGCTCGTGACCGGCAACACCGTCGTGGTGAAGCCCGCAGAGCAGACCGCGGGCATTGCATCGATCCTCTGCGACATCCTGTGGGAAGCGGGGGCGCCCAAGGATGTACTGCACTTCTGCCCGGCGCCGGGCGAGACCACCGGCGCTGCGCTCGTCCGCGACACCCGCATCGCGATGATCGCCTTCACCGGCAGCAAGGCCGTGGGGCTTGACATCATCAAGGCCGCGGGCATCACGCCCGAGGAACAGCCGCACGTCAAGAAGGTCGTCTGCGAGATGGGCGGCAAGAACGCGATGATCATCGACACCAGCGCCGACCTGGATGAAGCGGTGCTGGCGGTGCGTCAGAGCGCGTTCGGCTTTCAGGGCCAGAAGTGCTCGGCGTGCAGCCGGGTGATCGTCGTCGATCCCGAGGGGCCCGATGGCCCGGCGATCACGCACTTCACCAGCCGCCTCGTCGAAGCGACCCGGGCGCTGGTGGTGGGGGACCCGGTGGAGCCCGGGACCGATGTCGGCCCCGTCGTCGATGCCGAGTCGAAGGCGAAGATCGAGCGCTATATCGAGCTGGGCAAGAAGGAGAGCCGACTGGCCCTCGCGATGGATCCGCCCGCCGCGGCGGTGGTCGATCGCACCCACCTCAAGAGCTTCGTGGGCCCGCACATCTTCACGCACGTGCAGCCCGAGCACGCGATCGCTCGCGAGGAAATCTTCGGCCCGGTGCTGGCCGTCATGCACGCGGCGACCTTCGCGGAGGCCCTCCAGATCGCGAACAGCTCGGTCTACAAACTCACCGGCGGCGTCTTCAGCCGCAAGCCGTCGCATTTGGAGCAGGCCAAGCGGGAGTTCCGCGTCGGCAACCTCTATCTGAACCGGGGATGCACCGGGGCCCTGGTCGGTCGCCATCCGTTCGGTGGCTTCGGCATGTCAGGCGTCGGAAGTAAGGCGGGCGGTCGGGATTACCTGCTCCAGTTCGTGGAGCCGCGGTCGAGCGCCGAAAACACGCTCCGCCGCGGGTTTGCCCCGGAATTGTGAGGAAAGATCCCTTGCTTCGATCCCCCGCACGGTGGTAGTATTTCTGTGTCCGATGCGCTCTGGCCCGCGGCTTCGTCCGAAGCTGGGGAGGAGGGGGGCGCGTTGAGGATCCGGTATGTGCAACGGAAAGGAGAAGGGGAAACGGTCATGAGGAGCATGTTTGCGGGAGTCGCGGTGGTATGCGCGGCGGGTGTCGCTTCGGCGGCGCCGATACCGATCAACTTCACGAACATCGAGAACAACTCGGCGTTCAATGCGATGTCGGTCATCGATGTCACGGTCGACTCGGTCAGCACGACGGGGGCGGTGTTCCGCTTCGCGCGGACCGGGACGCATACAGCCGCGATCACGCAGATCTACATCGATGACAACGCATCGCTGTTCACGACGTCGCGGTCCTTCGTGGGCTCGGCGGGTACCGCCTACTCGGTGACCGCGGGAAATCTGCCTGGTGGCAATGCCCAGGGCTTCTCCGCTGACTGGGGCATCGGCTCCATACCGCCGCCGACCCATAACGCTGTCAACGCAAATGGCGAGTGGGTCGACATCACCCTGACGCTGGCGACCGGGAAGACCTACGCGAACGTCCTCAGCGCGATCAACTCCGGAAGTTTCCGTCTCGGAATGCACATTCAATCGCTGCCGAACCAATCGGGACCGGAGGAGGCGAGCGACGCCTACATCAGCACCAACGTCGTCCCGCTCCCGCCGGCCGTCTGGTCGGCGGCGGGTGGCCTCCTGCTCGCCGGAGGCGCCGTCGCCGTCCGCAAGCGTCAGCGTCGCTGAGCCACGACACACTCCAAGTTCTTGAGAGCCCCGCCCGCATCGGCGGGGCTTTTTCGTTCCCAGACGGGCCGACCGACGCGCACGTCCCAAAATGAGGCGCCGCCCACCGCGGCTGGGCCCATCATCGCGATCGCACATGCCGACCCATTGACTTCCTTGAAATCCGGGACACACTCATAGCAGAGAAAGAGGAGAAATACTCGTGAAGACCGGCTGTGTTCTCGTCGGCCTGGCGGCCACCGCCTCCATTGCCGCCGCCTCCCCCATCACCTTCGACTGGTCCCGCGTTACCTCAAACGCACCCAATGCCGTCTCCGACCAGTGGGTCGTGACCGCAGATGGCGTCGGTGATCGCTCGGTCTTCCGCTTCGAGCGGATCGGGACCTCGAGCGTCGCTCTCGCCTCCATCTACTTCACTGGCATTGATGAGGTCATCAAGGGTCCGACGCTCTCGGGCTCGAGCGGCGTCGCGTACACCCACTCCGCATCGCCGGCCAATCCCCCCGGCGCTACGGGCTTCGATGTTGATTACTCCGCCGGCCGCGTGAACAAGGGTGGCATCGGCAACGCCGTCAATGCGAACGGCGAATGGCTCGAGATCTCCTTCGCGTACGCCTCCGGCCTGTCGCAGAGCGATGTCGCCGCCCGCATCAACAGCGGCGCGCTCCGGATCGCGATGCACGTTCAGTCCATCGGCGAGTACAGCGACACCTACATCAGCACCCCGCCGACACCATCGAATCCCACGCCCCCGCCCGTGATCCCGCTCCCCGCGGCGGTCTGGAGCGCCGGCCTGGGCACCATCGGCGTCGCCGGCCTCGTCGCCCGCCGCAAGAGCCGTCTGGCCCGCTGATCGTCCCCGCCGCACCCGCAGGGGCGCCGGTCACACCGCCGAACCAGTTCCAGTACATTGATCTCTCGCACCGGCCCATCAGCCGCGGCGGGAGATTTTTTTCATGGACTGGGCCGCACTC
>JBDZUZ010000078.1:0-18112 GCA_040255445.1 Planctomycetaceae bacterium
CCGGGCTGAGCGTGCTCAACTTCCTGCGGGCCCGGACCTGGATGCGGGTGGATGACCCCGCCGCGGCACGCGATCTCGCCCGTGACACCGCCGCGTTCGCCCGCCTCGAAGGGCTCGAAGCCCACGCCCGCGCGGCCGAACGCCGCGCCGATTGACGGCAATCCGCGGCCGGACTTGAGAATTCAGCCCGTTCCGGTCACCATGGTCGCTTCCACCCGCCCGCACGGCGGGTTCTACGCGACGGAGTGACCGATGGCAGAACAGACACCGATCCCGAGCTCACCAGGCGATGAGGGCGTGCTCCAGCGCCGCTACCGCGAGGTGACGGTCAGCTCGATCATCTTCGGCGTGGTCTTCGGCGCGATCATGAACGCGGCGATCACCTACGCGGGGCTCAAGATCGGCTTCACGATCGTCGGCAGCGCGATCGCCGCCGTGCTCGGCTTCGGCGTGCTGCGGGGCCTGCTCCGCCGCGGCTCGATCCTCGAGACCAACATCGGCCAGACGATCGCCAGCGCGGTGAACACCACCAACGCGGGCGTCATCTTCACGGTGCCGGTGCTGCTCCTGCTGGGCGACAAGATCACCGGGAGCAACGGCGAGCCCTTCTCGCTCACCTTCGGCAACAAGGAGTTCTGGCTCATCACGCTCGCCTGCATGGCTGGCGCGGTGCTCGGCTGTGTCTTCATCGTCCCGCTCCGCAAGCAGATGCTCGATATCGACCGCCTCCGCTTCCCCAGCGCGGTCGCGGTGGGCGCCATCCTCAAGAGCCCGGGCGCGGGCGCGGCCAAGACGATCGTCCTGCTCGCGGGCATCGTCGTTGCGATGCTGATCTACCTGCCCGCGGGGTTGCCGCAACTCAGGGGCCCGGGAGGCGATGCCCTTCCCGGCTACGGCGCCCTCGGGTGGACCATGGCCGCCGAGACGCACGCCGAGGGAGGGACCGTCACCGTCGACGGTGTCGAGCGTCCGCGATTGAGCATGCGTGTCGACCGCGATCAGGACGGTGTGCCCGATCAGATCCTCACCGATGACACCTTTGACCTGGGCCGTCTGCTCGGCCTGCCCGACCAGATCCAGTTGATGTTCGCCATCGCGCCTTTCGCACTGGGCGCGGGGTACCTCACCGGCCGTGCCGGCCTGCTCGTCCTCGCCGGCGGCATCCTCGCCTACTTCGTGCTCAACCCGATCGCGTACGCCCAGGGCTGGCTGCCCGAGGTCGCCACCGCGGATCAGACCGCGGGCAAGGCGCTGGGCGCATTCAATCGACCGCTTGGTATCGGGCTCCTGCTCGGCGGCGCGGCGATGGGCATCCTCGCCGCCCTGCCCGCGGTGAAGGAAGCCTTTAAGGCCGTGGGCTCGGCTTCCAAGACACGTACCGCCGGGGGCACGACCATCGGCGGCGACGAGATGGGATTCAAACCCCTCTTCATCATCGCCGCGATCGCCATCGGCACGCTGTTCGTCGCCGCGGAGTTCGTCGGCGGCGCGACCGGCAGCGATCCCTCCGGCTGGCTCTACGGCCTGCCCGCGTGGCTCATCAAGGGCATCGTCGTCATTGTCGCCGCGGCGTGGATCTGGTTCGCGGGCATCATCATCGCCCAGTGCACCGGCATGACCGACTGGTCGCCGATCTCGGGCATGGCCCTGCTCACCGTCGTGCTCGTCATGATGCTGGGCGGGAAGAACGACATCCTCTCCGCGGTCATGATCGGCGCTGCGCTCTGCGTCGCGATCTCCTGCGCGGCGGACATGATGGGCGACCTCAAGACCGGGTACATCGTCGGCGCCCAACCCCGCCGCCAGCAGGTGGTCGAGATCGCCTGCGCCGCGATCGGCCCGGTCATCACGATGGCCACGATCGTCCTGATCGCGCAGGTCAATATGAAGAACTTCGGCGTTCCCATCGGCCCGGGGACGCAGACCGTCGCCCCGCAGGCGCAAGCGCTTAGCGTGATCATCGACGGCGTCCGCGGCGGCGAACTCCCCTACGCCCTCTATGGCTTCGGCGCTGCGGTCGGGGCGCTGCTCGGCCTCGCGGCCTTCCCGAGCCTGGGCGTGCTCGTCGGGCTCTCGATGTACCTGCCGATCATCTACATCCTCACCTACGGCATCGGCTGCGTGGTCCAGATGATCGTTTCCAAGGTCAAGGGCTCGCGCTGGGCCGAGGAATGGGGTGTGCCGTTCGCGGCGGGCCTCATCGTCGGCGAAGCGATCCTGTCACTGATCATCAACGCGATTGTGCTGCTGCAGGGCTGAACGACTCCTGATCCAACCCGGCGTCCCCGCCCGGAGCGAACTGATGCGACTCTTCAACATGCTGCTCATCACCGTCTCGATCATCCTCGCCGTGCTCGGCGCGGCGACGGCCTACACGCCCTCGCTCTCGGCGGCCGACGACCAGCTCGTCGGCCGCGAGTTGTCGGCGAACGTCATGGGTGTTGACGAGGCGGGCAAGCCCGATGTGATCGTCAAGGGCAAGACCGGCGTCGACGAGGACGGGGTCAACATCTACACCACGCTCGACGAGCCGCTGATCACGAGCCTGCGTGAGAAGGGCGTCCGCCGCGTCCGCGTGACCGACTTCCGCTTCAGCACCTGGACCGGCAAGTGGATGTTTCTGATCGGTATCGGCGGCATGATCGCCGCGTCGCTCGTGACCCGCCGCATCCGCTCGATGAGCGCTCAGGCCATCCGCGACACGCCGCCCGCGGAGGGCGCGAAGCACGCGACGCCGAAGTCGCTCATCGCCGCGGCCCGCACCGCCGTGCAGAAGCTCCGCGACGACTGGTCACCCAACGCGAATCGCGATGAACTCCCCGATGTCGTCGCCGCGCTGGGAGAGGTGCAGAAGCAGCACCTGGATGCCTTCGTCGCGATGCGGCCGCGGCTCGAGACGCAGCTCGGCCTGGCCGGCTACGCGCAGGTCATGGACCGCTTCGCCGCGGCGGAGCGGCAGATCAACCGCGCCTGGTCCGCCGCGGCCGATGAGGTGCCCGATGAGGTGCGGATCTGCCTCGACCGCGCGGTGCCACTGCTGGATGAGACGCTGGCGAAGCTCGGTTAAGATTGGTTGGTCGCGGACCGTTCGCGTTCACAAGCCACGCTACACACCGAATGCGAGTCGCCGCGCGACGACCCCCGCTCAGGCCCGGCCTGTCTGGGTCGCGGCCTCGCCCTCGCCCGTCGCCTCGGCCAGCCGCTGGAGCGTCGCGGCGAGCCACGCACCATCAGGCATCGCGTAGGGCCGGAACTTCTCGATCGTGCCCGTTTCCTCGCTGAAGAGCAAGGCACGATGCCTTCCGAGCGAGCCCGCAACCGGCGAATCGATCAGCGAACTCGAATCCGTCCCGCTCATCTGGAAGAGCACGCGGAGGTCGAACTCGCGGAGCGTGCGGCGGTCGAGGAAGCGGTCGATGTTGTTGGCGACATCGCACCAGGCGATGACATGAACGCCGAGCATCGGCCCCTCGCGGGCGAGCGTGGCGAAGACCGCGCTGGGCTTGTCGCCGGCATCGTCATCGCCGCCGAAGCTGAACTCGTCCTCCTTGCGGAGCGAGCGGAAGCGGTGCAGACCGAAGACGACGAGGTAGATCGGCCGGCGGGCGCGGGACTCATCGGCGCGGCGGCGCTCGAGCTCTTCGCCCAGCGCGAGGATGACGCGGTCGGCGCCCGGCGGCGTCGCGAGGCGGGCCGATGAAGGCATCGCGCCGGCGAACCGTGGCAGCAGGTGCGAATCGTCCTCGCCGGGCGTTGACCCATCGAGGATCGTGAACCGCGGGAAGAGCGGCTCGCCGCCCCGAGCGATCGCGGCGGAGGCCTCGGCGTTCTGCTCCGCCGCATGATGCGCTGCGAGCGAGATCAGCGTGGCCCCGGTCATCGCCAGCGCGGCGGTCTCCTGCTGCCCCACGATGAGCATGTTGCTCGCGCCCTGACGGCGGAATACCGCGTGCGTCGGGTCCTTGATCGAGATCGCATCACCCAGCCAAGCGGCGGGCGGAAGCGAGCGTCCACCCTCGGAGGGAGCGATACCCTCGCGGAGCGTGCGGGCGAGGAACGCGTTGGCCTCGATATGCGCCGGGGCGTTTCCTTCGAAGATCACCGGCGGCGGCGTCCGCACGCCGCGCTCGCGGGTCATCGCCTCGACACGGTCGAGAGCATCATCCCGCGTCTCATCGGAGAGCCACACGACCTGGAACGGGCTGTTGCCCTCGACGCGGCCGCTCGCATCGTTGTAGATCGCCTCGCCGGGCCGCGCCAGCAGTCGCGCTGCGGCGTTGTCTTCACTCAGAATCAAGTACGAATCCGCCTCGCTGCACTGCAGGGCGATCCGGACCGCCATCTGCCCGATCGTGCTGCGGGCCAGGCTGTACGCGCCGCCGATGGTCTGTGAACCCAGGACCACGTGCATGCCAAACGCGCGGCCCTGACGCACCAGCCGGTCCAGCAGCAGCGATGCCTCCTGCGCCAGCTTGTCGTCCTCGACGAAGAACTCCTGGAACTCGTCGACGATCAGGAGCGTCCGCGGCATCACCGCATCAGGCTGGGCGCGGCGGAAGCCCGCCAGATCCTGCACGCCCGCCTCGCGGAACTGCTGGCCGCGGGCCGTGAGTTCGGCATCGAGCCGGCGGAGCACCGACAGCCCGAACTCCCGCTCGCTCTCGACCGCGATCACGCGGGCATGGGGGATGGTGTGCGAGGCGTAGGTCTTGAACTCGACACCCTTCTTGAAGTCGACCAGATAGAGCTCGACCTGTTCCGGGCTAAACCACATCGCGGTGTTGGTGATGAGCGCGTGCAGCAGCGTTGACTTGCCCGAGCCGGTGCGGCCCGCGATCAGAACATGCTGGGCTGTGCCCTCGCCCAGTTCCAGGCTTTGCAGCTTGGTCGCGCCGGCACGGCCGATCGGAACCCGCAGCGACGATGCCGCATCCGCTGTCCACACCTCACCCGCCCGCGGCGAGACGAGATCAAACGGCACACGCACCCGGCTCGAGTCCTTCGTCGCCCGGCCGATCGCGTGGATCAGGTCGGGGAAGATCTCCTCCGCGGCGGTGTCGAGCGTGAGCGGCCAGCTCCCCAGCACATCGTCTTTGAGCTCGAAGCCCCGCGGCGTGTGCATGAACCGCAGCCCGGCCCGCTCGAGTTCGGCCATCGGCGCCCACGACGGCGGCCGCTGCCGCATGTCCGCCGCGGCGAGCACGTACACACCGCACTTGGGCCCGCTGTTGACGATGCTCGCCAGCCGCTTCGCCGAGGCCTCGGAGAAGTTCGCCGGGAAGTCCGCGATCACCAGGAAGCGGAACGGCTCGGCGACCTCGCCTGCGTGCGTGTTGTACTCCTGGATCGTCTCGAACTCGTTGCGGAGGTACTTCTGGATCACATTCTCCATGTGCTCCGTCAGGTCCGTCAGCCGCTGCTCGATGTGCCGCGTCTCGGTCCAGATCTTGTCGCCGACAATGCCGTCCTCGTAGTCCGCCAGATGCATGAACCCCGCGAACGACTGACCGAGCCCGACGGGATCGACCAGCGTGAATCGCACCTTCCCCGGAGGGAGCGTCGCCAGCAGCCGCAGCATCGTGGATCGAATCAACGCGAGCGAAGCCTCGCGGCCATCAACACCGTGTTGCACAAGCATCGAGGCGTGCCCGTACAGATCGAGTGCCACGGGCAAATCAAAGCTGTCGTCCTCGTCCGGGTCGTCGCTGCCTTGTCCATCCTCATCGCCGCCGCCGGGCATCTGACCAGGCTCGATCTTCACCGATCCGATCGGCACCACCGACGGCGCTTCCGCGACCGGCGAGTACGCCTTGATCTGGTCCCAGGCTCCGCCCGCGGCCTCGGCCAATCGCAACACACGCACGGTTTCGACCGCCATCTCCCGCGTCTCCACTGCCTCCTTGTCGATCATCGCCGTGCGATCCGCAAACCGCGTCTTCTCCGCTGCCGCGATCGCGCCTGCCAACGCCGCTTCCGCCGCTTCGACCGCCGCCTGCTTCGCGTCCTGCGCTGACTGCAGCCGCGCACGCCCGGTTCGTTCGATCTCGCCGAGCCTCGCTTCGAATTGGAGCCGCAGCTTCTCGAGATTCGCCGCGTGCCGCTCCTTGATCTGCGGCAGGTCCACCCGCCGCCGCGTCTGGATCTTGGCGACGATCGCCGCGTGCCGCTCGCGGGCTTTGCGCACCTCGCGGTCACGCTTCTGAGCCAGCTCCGCCCGCGCCTCCTCGGTCCTGGCCCGCTCCGCCGCGATCTCGCGCTCGCCGGCGCGGAGAGCACGCTCGAAAGCGATGTGGAAACCCTTCACCGCCTGCGGCACCCGCCCGCGGGCGACCGAACGCATCACCAGCAAGCCCACCGTCGCCGCGATCAATCCAGCGCCGACGCCCATCGCGATCGACGCCGCGTCGACGGACGCGATCGCGAAAGCAACTCCGCCGCCCGCGCCCGCGCTCAGCATCACAACCGCGAGGATCACCAGACCGCTCATCGCCCGCGGGTTCAGCCGCCGCGCCAGGAGATCGAGCGCGGCCGCCGCCTCGCTTCGCGCCTCCTCAAAACCGACCTCGCCCCCCGCCGCCACATCCGCGCTCGCCGGCGCTTCGCCCAACCCACCAAAGCCCTTCCGCTGGAGCGCGACATCCGCCTCATCGCGCAGCCGCGACAACTCCGTCATCCGCGACTCGAACGCGGTGCGGAACTGCTCGAACTGCGTCTTGAGCTTGGTCTCGCCCGACTCGACCATCGTTTCCGCGAGCCAGACGGTTTCATCGAGGTTCGACTCGACCTTTGCTTCGAGCGATGCGGTCTCCTCCTCGTGCTGCGAGACCTCCGTCTCCATCGCGAGCCGCGCCTGAGCGACATCCCGATCGCGCTGCTCGATCAACTGCGTGCCGGCCTTGCGATACTCGAGCTCCGCGGCCGCCCGCTCGGCGCCCGCCGCCGAAGCCGCGGCCGATCGCGCATCCTCCGCCGCGGACTGAGCGGCCTTCACCGCCGCCTCGTACGCCGCGGCGATCTCCTTCTCCCGCCGGGCGCGCTCGGCGACCGCCGCGGCGAGCCGCTCGACGATCCCCCGCTCGCGATCGATGTACGAAGGTCCTGTCATCGGTGACCAACACCCAACTGCCCGGCTCCCAGCCCCAAGCACACCCCCAGCCACTATCCCAGCCCCACCCTCCGTCACGTCCGGTCCCACGATCACACCATACCCGCCGTTGTCAGCGATCGTCGTCCCCGCACTCCCTGCGAACCCGGGCCATGACTTCACCGACATGATCCATCCCCTTCGCGGCGTGCAGCACCGCGGCGTCCAGCGGGTCGATGACCTCGCGGGCAAACCGCCGCGCCGTTTCGTCGTCCCAGTCCATGCGGGCCCGGTCCATTGCGATCCGCAGTTGCTTCAGCGCATCGACCAGGTTCGCCTTGGATGCATTCAGTCCCATGCCGTGCCCTCCAAGCCCGCGGCGGCTCGCCGCGCCAGGGTGGGCACGACGCCGCGGACACCGCGGCGCCGCCCACTCATAACGACGACCCCTTCCAGATGTTGCGGTCATCCGCATCAAGCACCGCGCTGAGAACCCCACCGCCTAACACCGCCAGCGATCCCACCGGCAGCGTCAGCAGCTCCGCGAGATCCGGCCGGGCAGCCAGAAGCTCCCCCACCCGCACCGCGATATCGCCGCCGGTCCGGTCCGGGTGCTCCGCGTTGCCGATGTACCACCCCGAGTCCACCCCGCCCCCATCCCGCTCGGCCGGCTCGCCCCGCACCAGAAACAGTTCCATCGCCGTAACGCCCACCGAAGCGATCACGATGATGTCCTCCCGCCCGACCGCGGCTTCACCCATTCGATCGACCGCGATGCGATCGGATTCACGCAGCGGCGGCGTGGTCCAGTCCTGCCGCGGCATCCCGCGCACCGTCATGTGCCGACGAACGCCCGGCTCCGGGGCCCACCCGCGCAGCTTGGCGATCCGCTCCTCGCGCGGCCGCATCGGCAGAGCCTCGCTGCCGCTCCCCGCCGCGGGGCCGCCCAAAGCTGCGGTCACCTCATCCACCCGCGCCGTCTCGGGAGCCGCGATCGCCCAATACCCCTCGATCGCGTCCATCATCCGATCAAGCTGCTCGACCGCCGCAGGGATCTCCCGGTAGAGCGCATCGTTCAGCGGAGCCACCGCCGACCGGTACAGATCCGCTTCCTTCTGCCACTGCGGCGTCCAGACCTTGAGCGCCCGCAGGCGTGTGCGGCACCGCTCCAGCGCCTCCTGCTCACGCCGCAGGACCTTCCGTTCCAACACGACCGAGGCCGGCTCGGGCGCGCGGATCAGTTGCTTCCGCGAGATCTCCTTCCGCGCACCCTCAACCAGGTCCTCGCGCCGGCGGATCTCACGCTTGAAGTGCAGCGGTCGCTCGAGCTCCAGCCACGATGTCACCCGCTGGATCTCGGACTCGACATTGCTGATGCACGCCCGCGCTTCCTCATCGAACCTGATGAGCGCAGCCCGCACCCGCCTGAGCGCCTCCAGCGATCGCACCCGCGCCTGTTCACCCATGCCGTTGCCTCACCGCCCGATGCACGCGCTCACCGCTGCTGCAGGTACTCATCGATCTTGTCCGCCTTCCGCATCAGGAACGGGATCTGCTTCTCCGCCGCGGCCGTGAACCGCGCCAGTGCCTTCATCGTGTACTCGAATTCCTCGGCGAATTTCACCTGCTCCTGATCGCGCCACGACTGACCCAGGTCGTTGAACCGCGCCTGGAGCGCGCCCATCTGCTGCATCACGCCGCCGTTGAAACGCTTGAGCTCCATCGCGAACCGCCGCAATTCATTCGGATCCACCACCGCCTTGGCCATGCCCAGCACTCCTGTCAGTCCGTCCTGTCAACCCGTGACTTCCATCCACGCCGCAATCACCGTCAGCACCAGCGTCGCTACAAGAACCGCCTGCGTCCACCACCGGTTGCGGAACCGTTCACCGATCCACGCCTTCCGCCCGTTCAGCACCAGCAGCACGAGCCCGAGAATCGGGATGAACGCCGCCCCCATGATCGCGTACCGCTTCTGCACCTTCGAGAAGTCCCACATCACAGCCGCGATCGGCACGACCGCCAGCGCGATCAGGTACCCCCTGTACGCCCAGCCCCGCGGATCGATCGCGCCACCCGCCACTCTGCGGCACTTCAGCCCCATCAGCCCGGCGTAATCCGTCGCGATGTACGGCACCGACTGCCACACACCCAGCAGACTGCTCGCCACCGCCGCCCAAGCCCCAACCAGGAAGACCCACCGCCCCGCGGGCCCGACCTTCGCTTCCAGTTGCCCCGCCAAACCGACGATCAGCCCCGAGCTTCGCCCCGACACCTCGATCCCCGAGGCGATGATGATCATCGCAACGCCGAACAACGCCGAGAACGAGTACCCGACCAACAGATCAACCCGGCACCGCTTCATATCCGCAGCGTGGACCCCCGCGGCTGCACCCGCCCCATCTGCACCCGTCCCGCCGCCGCCCCGCCCCGCCTCACGCATCCAGTAGCTGTACGCCAGCACCGTCAGCGTCCCGCCCACGCCCCCCATCACCGCCACCGTCCACTGCAGCGGATCACCGCTCCGAGGCACCCGGGGCGAAACAACCCCCGCGGCGACCGCGCCCCAGTCCGGCCGCACCAGCACCGCCGTCACGATCACGGCCACCGCCATCAGCGCAACGCACACACCCATCACCCGCTCGAACCAGCGGAACCCCCCGAGCCACACAAGCACGACGCCCACCACACTGTGCGCAGCGCCGTACACCACCTTCCCCGCCTGCGCCTCGTCCTTGAACACACCAAGATCACTCGGAAACGGCACAAGCCCGTGCATCGTCACGCCGCACGCGCTGATCAACGCGGAGCCCACGAAGAAGCTCCATGCCACTATGTACACGCCGAAGACGATCATCACCGCTCGCCCGAAGCGCGTGACCATGCCCTCCAGCAGCGTCGTCCCCGTCGCGATTTGCCACCGGGCCAGCCCCTCATTCAGAACGAACTTGATGCCCGCACCCAGCACCACCGCCCATAGCACCGCGTAGCCCAGCTTCGAGCCCGCGAACCCCGCCGTCGCCAGGTCACCCGCGCCCACGCCCGTCGCCGCCACGAGAAGCCCCGGCCCCACCCACGCCAGCACCCCGCGGCCCGGCATCCGCGCATCGCTCGCCCGGGTCGCTTCCGGCGTCGTGCTACCGTCCCGCTCGAGCTGCATCCGCCCAACCTACCACACGCACCGGAAGCGTTCCCATGCCCGGCCCGCTCAACGCCCACTTCCTCCCAGCCCTCGTCGAACCGGCCGCCCTCGCCGGATCGGTCTGCATCATCATCGATCTCCTCCGCGCCTCGACCACGATCACGCACGCACTCGCCGCCGGGGCCGACCGAGTGCTCCCCTGCCTCGAACCTGCCGAAGCCCTCGCCCTCCGCGACCGGCTCGGCGGCGACGCCCTCCTGGGCGGCGAACGCGGCGGCCTCCGCATCGAAGGCTTCGACCTGGGCAACGCCCCGGCCGAGTACACGCCCGACCGCGTCTCCGGCCGGACCGTCATCTTCACAACCACGAACGGAACGCGGGCCGCGCTCCACGCCCGCCCGGCGGCGGCGATCCTCGTTGGCTGCCTCGCCAATCTGTCCGCCCTGGTCGAGTATCTCGCCGGCCGACCGGAGCCGATCCATCTGATCGCCGCCGGCACCCGCGGCGTGATCACCATGGAAGACTGCCTCTGCGCCGGGCTCATCGCCCACAGACTCACCGCCGCGGGCCACCCCCTCGGCGACGACGACCCCGTCCGGATCGCGATCGAGCTCGCCCAACGCACCGGCGAAGACCCCGGCCGCATCCTCGCGACCCTCCGCGCCAGCCGTGGCGGCCGCAACCTCGCCCGCCTCGGTTTCGACGCCGACATCGAGGCCTGCGCCCGCATCGACACCCACTCCACGGTGCCGGCCCTGACCTTCTCGCCCGCTCTGGGGCCGGTCATCGGACCCGCATCCGTCTGAACTACCGCCCCACCCCGGGTTGCCCCGCCGCCCCCAATCGCGGATAGTTTCGACCGATGACACCCTCCCTCCGCCGTTCTCTCGCCGCGGCCCGCGGCTTCGCCACGCTCTCGCTCGCGGCCCTGCTCGCCGCGGCCGGATGCGCCTCCAGCGCCGGCCAGCAGCAGTCCGCCTCGGCCAACTCCGCTATGGCCGTCCAGCCGGCGATCACCGTCGATGGCGATATCGCCGAGTGGCCCGCCGACAGCGCCGTCGCGGCGGACGAGCACTACATCTATTTCCGCTTCAGCGTCGAGAACGAGCAGTTCACGCTCCAGGGCGCGCCCCAGACCCTCGCCATCATGATCGACGCCGATGCGGATGCGACCACCGGCAAGCGTGTCGACCTCGGCCGCGCGGCCGCGCTGGGCGTTGATCTCGAGGTTCTCTTCTCGCCCAGCAAGGCCATGGGCGGCACGGGTCGTGGCGTCGCCATCTGGGCGGTCGATGAGACCGGCGGCCGCACGCCGCTGTCCTCGACCGACTACGACTTCCTCTTCTCCCCGACCTACGCCTCCACCTGGTACGAGGCCCGCATCACCCGCACGCCCGACTTCGCCGGCCCGCTCCCCATCGCCGGCATGCTCTCGGACGGTGAAGTCCGCGGCACGATCGCGACGCTCGACGACATGGGCGGCGTTGACGCATGGGCCGACCCCTTCACCATCGACCTGGGCCCGGTCTGCGAGAGCGGCCGCCGCCAGTTCCGCGCCGACATCCCCGCCCGTCCCGCCGGCGCCGTCCGCGTGATGAGCTACAACGTGCTCCGCAGCGCGCCCGCCAGCAACCCGCAGCCTTTCAAGCGCATCTTCGACGCCGTCCAGCCCGATGTGATCCTGCTGCAGGAGTGGGACGAGGGCGGCGCGGCGGCCGTGCAGTCATGGTTCACCGCCAATGTCCCCGCCGAGCGCGGCTGGAACATCCGCCACCTGCAGGGCGCCGGCGTCGCGGTCGTCAGCCGCTACCCGATCGACCCGCTCTTCGAGCAGCCCGTCACCACCTCCGAGGGCAACCGGCCGGTCCGCGTCGCGGGCGCGAAGATCGCCACGCCCGCCGGCGTCATGACCGCGGCGAGCGTACACCTCAAGTGCTGCGGCACCAAGGGCAGCTCCGAGGACCTCCGCCGCATGGACGAGGCCCGCGCCATCAACGCCGCGTTCGGTAAGGCCAGCGACCAGGCCAACGCCCAGCTCCGCATCATCGGCGGCGACCTGAACCTGGTCGGCTCGCGCCCGCCGCTGGACCTCCTCCGAGCCGGCATCGATATCGACGGCTCGGACATGGCGGTCGTCAACCCCGGAGTGCTGGGCGACCGGTCCTTCTACACCTGGTGGGAGGACGGCAACGAATTCTCGCCGGGCCGGCTCGATTACCTCGTCGTCAGCGATTCGGGCGCGCAGGTGGTCAACGCCTTCGTGCTCGACACGACGCGCATGAGCGAAGAGTCCCTCGCCCGCTGCGGGCTGGACAAGTCCGACTGCGCTGCGAGCGATCACCGGCCGATGGTGGTCGATCTGATCGCCCGCTGAGAACGCAACCGTTCGTGAGGAATGCAGCAGCCGCAACCCCGCCGCCCGACGGTCACTTGCCGTTGGGCGGCAGCACGCGCACCTCGTCGCCGTCCTCGGTGATCACGCCCAGCTCGCGGAGCGCATTGAGCGCGGCCTCCTGCTCCGCCCGCTTCTTGCTCTGCCCCCAGCAGGGCTCGAAACGCCGCCCGTCGATCTCTACGCAGATCTTGAAGCACTTGGCGTGGTCCGGCCCCTGCTCGTCCAGGATCCGGTAGACCGGCATGTGGTTCGACATCTGCTGGGCGTGCTGCTGCAGCACGCTCTTGAAGTTCTCCTGGTGGCCGCTCTCGGCCGCCCGTTCGATCAGGTCGAGCACCAGCGATTTGATGAACTTCTCGGCAGCCGCGAACCCGCCGTCGAGGTAGATCGCGCCCAGCACCGACTCGAGCGCCGCCGCGCTCAGTGACGACGGCAGCGGCGCGCTGCTCTTCATCCCCTTGCCCAGCACCAGGTACCGCTCGAGGTTCAATTCCTGCGCGATCGCCGCGCACGTCTGCCGCGAGACCACCAGCGACTTGATCTTGGTCATCTCCCCCTCGAGCAGATCCGGGTACATCCGGTAGATCTGCTCGCACACAACGACCCCGAGCACGGCGTCGCCGAGGAACTCGAGCCGCTCGTTGCTCTCCAGCCGCGATGCGGTCATGGAAGCGTGCGTGAGCGCCTGATCGAGCAGTTCGGGCCGCTCGAACCGGTGGCCGATGATGTCTTCCAGGTCGCGACGACTCGAACCGTCCATACGCATGGTCCAGCCAGCGGCCGGCAGAACACCGGCGCGGATGCGCCCGACGCCCCATTCCCGGGGGGCGCCACGCCCGACCATCGACGCCCGATCGCGACTCGATCGTGTGAGGACGGAAGTGCTCGACCACCGTCGGAACATGACGGATGTCGAGCAGCCCCGCCCGCCGGATTCCCCGGCGGCGACGACGACCCCGCCAAGGCCGCAACTCACGCCATGGCAAAGGGATCCGGAACGCCCGGACCGCGAGAAGCGTACCAAACGCCCGAGGGTTCGCCAACCCGTCCGCCAAGGTCCGGCGACCGCCCTGCCAACCGTCCCGGCGATTGCCCCGCCCACTGGCCCGCGGCGGGAGGGCGGTCTATCCTTCCCGCCCGGCACAGGCCGGGCACCGTTGTGAGCACCGTCCGGCCCGGGTGGGGCCGGATTCCGTCCGAAAGGCATCAACCATGCATTACCCGCACCGCACCAGCCGCATCAAGCGCAAGCGCGCCATCGGGTTCCGCGCCCGTATGAAGACCAAGAACGGCCGCAAGATGATGAACCGCAAGCGTCGCGTCGGCCGCTCGCTCAACGTCGCCGACAAGTAAATCCGGCGGCCCGGCTCAGCCCTCCCAAGCCACCCGCACGCGGGTGGCTTTTTGCTGCGCCCATCGCTCGATCCCGCTCAGTCGAAGAGACCGTGCTGCGGCTCTTCCGCCTCGGGCGGCTGCAGGCACAGCGGCGTCTCGTTCCGCGGGCTGTTGACCAGCCGGCTCACCGCCATCGCGGCGTGCAGATGGGCCGGGTAGGGCCGGCAGAGGTCCTTGAGCTGCCGCGGATCCTCCTCCGGGTCCAGCCATCTCTCCCACTCCTCGGGCCGCACGATCACCGGCATCCGGTTGTGGATGCCGGCCATGAAGTCGTTCGCAGCGGTGGTCAGGATCGTGCATGACTCGATCGGTGGCCCGCCCTCCCTGGGCTCCCAGCGGTCCCAGAGCCCCGCCATCGCGAAGAGCGTCGGTGACGGCGCCATGCCGCTGGGCGGGCGGGCGGTGATGTGGTACGGCTGCTTCTTGCCGCCAGGCATCGCCTTCCACTCGTAGAAACCATCGGCCGGGACCAGGCACCGCCGCCGCTTGAAGGAGGAGCGGTAGGCCGGCTTGCTGTCGGCGGTTTCGCACCGGGCGTTGATCGTGTGCAGTCCGATATCGGGCTCTCCGGCCCAGCCCGGGATCAACCCCCACCGCGCCAGCACGAGCTCTCGGATCGGGATCCGCCCGGCCTCCGCCATGCGCACGATCGGGATGTCCTGCGAGGGTGCGATGTTGTACCGCGGCCCGAACTCGGGGAGTCCGCTGGGGTCGATCCCGAACGCCTGGGCGATCACCCGAGGCGGGGTCGTGAGCAGGTACCTTCCGCACATATAGGGAGTCTACGGGTTCGCGCCACGCACCGGCGTGGTAGTCTGGGAGACATGGCGCCAATCGCTGCCGCCCGCGGGCGTTCTGCCTCGCCGGGCCACAAGAGCCTGGGATTCACACTGATCGAACTGCTCGTGGTGATCGCGATCATCGCGCTGCTCATCGGCATCCTGCTGCCGGCGCTCGGCCGGGCTCGGGATGCCGGGCGGTTCATGGTCTGCCTCTCCAACCAGCGGCAGATCGGCATGGCGCTGTCGATGTACGCGAGCACCTACAAGGATTACACGCCCCGCGAGAGCGGCACGAGCGAGAACCTCGGCCGGCCGCAGGTCCCCGCCTATCTGGGATCGCAGTACAACCTCGCCTGGCCCTTCCAACTCCGCCCGTTCCTCGATCCCGAGGCACGCACCGATGTGCCCGATGGCGGCATGCGCGACAAGTACGAGCGGGCGATCTACTACCGTGACCCGGCGCGGCCCAAGGACCCGCACAACATCCACTACGTGAACAACGGGCTGTCCTTCCTGCGGCCCGGCGTCGTGGCGAGTTACAGCAAGCCGCCCACGCCGCTGCACCGCTACTCGCGCACCTCGGATGTCATTTACCTCACCTGCCTCACCGATGACCCCAACGGCCAGCGCTGGGGCACGTGGTACTCGCCCGCCAACCGCGAGATCGACATCGCGATCTACTACGACATGTGGCGGGCCAGCAATGTCAACGGCATCGGCGGCAACAGCGCGCAGACCTGGCAGCGGACCGCGCCCAAGCGGCACTCGTCCGGCTCGGCCGCGATGTACATGGACGGCCACGCCGATGGGCTGGAACGCGACAAGGTCACCGACATCCGCAGTTGGGATGACGGGGATTACAAGCGGTTTTGAGCTCGCGGGCTAGCGACCCTTCGCCAGCGGATAGCCGATGATGCCGGCCATCTCGCGGACGAAGCTGGGCCGTCGGCGCTCCATGACTTCGGTCGCTTCGTCAATCGTGATGGGCTCTGCGTTCAGCAGCTTCTTCACGGTTGCATCAATGTCGGGCTGCTCGAGATCCTCGTGCACCCATTTCAGGAACTTCGTCTCCGTCGCCCTCAGTAGCTTCACCTGAGGCGGGACCCCGCGCCCTTTGAACGCCTCGGCGAGCCGCGGCACCGGTTTCCATGCTGTGTCCATGCCGTCGGTCCACGCGACAAACGTCCATCCGTACGCCTTGGGGCTCTCCTTTGGAAGCATCGCCGCGAGGTCCGCATGTTTGCCCGCGAGCCACTTGCGGGCACGAAGCTCGATGTCTTTGCAGTCGTCGGCATTGGGTGCGTTCCCCGCGAACCCGTAGCAGAACCCCCGCTCGCCGATCACGCGGAGATTCAGGCCCGACCCAGCGTGATCGTCAAGGCTGCCAACGGCGCATTGCTCTCGCTGCATGTAGTGATTGAGCCCGCGCAACTGCGGCGGGAAGTTGTGAAAGAGCAACTGCTCAAGCATCGCGATCGCTTTCCAGCGTGCGATCGTCTTGCGGAGCGGCGGCAGTGTGATAGCCATGCGCGAGCAGATTAACCGCCCGCGACTGATCACGGCGTCGACTCACACTGTTCTGGCAAACCCTCGCTCAGCCGCGGATGCCCAGCCCCACCGGCTGCGGACGCACCGCGTGCGTCGGCTCGAGGGTCAGGCCCAGCGGGACGCGCTTGCCGCCGGTCGGCGGCAGGCCTTCCTGATCGATGTGCCGCTGGATCGCCATGATGCCCTCGATCAGCTGCTCGGGCCGCGGCGGGCAGCCGGGCACATACACATCGACCGGGATGAACTGGTCGCAGCCCTGCACCGTTGCGTAGGTGTCGAAGACACCGCCCGTCGAAGCGCACGCGCCCATCGAGATCACCCACTTGGGCTCGGCCATCTGCTCGTAGATCCGCTGGAGCACCGGGAGCATCTTCACCGCGATGCGGCCGGCGACGATCATCAGGTCGGCCTGACGCGGGCTGAAACGCATGACCTCCGCGCCGAAGCGGGCCAGGTCGTAGCGGCTGCAGGCCGTCGCCATCAGCTCGATCCCGCAGCACGCGGTCGCGAAGGGCATCGGCCACAGGCTGCTGCGGCGGGCCCAGTTGATCACGCGGGTGAGCTGGGTCGTCAGCACCGTGTCGGCGGGAAGAGCGGCTTCGATGCCCATGGGCGGCGGTCTCCGGACAAAGCCCCAATGCGGGGCGGATCGCGGTCATGTTCGGGTCGGCGGTCGGGCCTGCCGAGGGCTCGAGAGGCCCCGGCACCGCATCCTAGGCGGATGCGCGACGGGCTCACTTATCCCAGCGGAACTTGCCTTTGGTCGTCGAGTCCGCCTTGGAGTTCGACTCGGTCTTGAGATTGGGTTCGTACGTGGTGCGGGTTTCGGCCCCGAAGCCGCTGGTGCGGACGGTCCGCTCGTAGCACCCGGTCAGGGGGGCACACGCCGCCGCGGCGGCGATGGTGGACAGCAGCAGGATGCGGGTCTTGGTCGTCTTGTGCATGGTCACCTTTGTACGCGTACCGAACGCCAACGGGTCAGGCGGTCGCGGGACGCGGGGTCGCCGCGGCCTCCGCCGCGGCGGCCTGTTCCTCGCGGGCGGTGGTCTCTTCTTCCAGGAGTTCGGACATCAGGCGGCCCGAGAGTTCGCGGGCGCGGGCCTCGTTGAGCCGCCGCAGCATCGGCGACTTTGCCAAGACCGCATCGCCGACCATCTCGTTGCCCAGCGCGAGGATGTCCTCGGCCGAGAGGGTCTCAAGGGGCTGGTTCAGCGACCAGCGTTCCTCGGCGCTCGATGAGCCCACGCGGTGGAGCATCCCCGCCTGCGTGAGTTTGTCGAGCATGTCGCGGGCGATGCGCTCGTCCAGCCCGGTCTTGTCGGCGATCAGCGAGACATCGACGCCCTTGCCCTTCCGGAACCGGGCGCCGGCGACGAGCAGGATCACGATGATCGAGGCCGGGTCGACGATCTTGGGACCCTGGCGGAGCGTTCCCTCGCCGATGCCCAGCGAGGCCAGATAGGTCCGAACCGTGCCGCTGGCGGTGCAGACGCGGTAGGACTGCAGCGCGTGCGCCACCTGTAGGCCGGCCAGCACGATCAGCCAGGTGACGTACACCCACAGCAGGAACAGCGGCAGCAGCGCGAGCGTGCCGTAGAGCTTGGCGTAGTTGGCGGAGAAGCTCAGGTACGTCGCGAAGCCGGTCTTGCCGCCCTCCCAGAGGATCGCGGCGGTCGCCGCCCCCACCACCGCCGGGACGAACTGCACCCGCGTGTTGGGCACCACGGTGTAGATCACCGTCAGCAGCCCCATGCTCACGACGAGCT